>CAMDQF010000038.1 GCA_945905745.1 Litorilinea aerophila | reverse complement strand
CAAGCGGATCAGTTCTGCCCGGGAAAAGGCGTGGATAGAGTCTACCTGTTGCACAGAAAGCAGTTCAGCGGCTCCACCGCTTTGGCCCCTGCGCATCAGCACCGGCTTCTCTCCCCACTTGCGGAACGGGACCGGCGGCATAAATTTGTGGTCGATCGCCTGCATATAAGCAAAGGTGCTCCTCTCCACCACAGCCCCCACCTGAGCTTCTGTCAACGTCACCCCCAGCAGATCAGCCACCCGGCGCACAGAGCCAGCCGGCTCTTTCTTCAATTCATTGTAGAAAAGCAGCAGCACATTCGCCCGCTCCCGCCACGCCCAATACCCAGCCAGATGGGCGGCCCAAGAACCAAAGAAAAAGTGGTCGCCCAGATAGGTTTGCAGAAACTCATCCACCGAATAGGTGATACCGCCGGGAAGGACTGTGCCCGCAAAATAGTAGCTGGAGACAAAGACATCCGCGGGGTCCCGCACGACAACGATATATTTGGCCTTTTCGTTGTAGGGCACAAACTCGGCTTCGGCGTGGGTTTTGATCACCCGCAGCCGGGTAGGTGACCGTTGCTGTGGGCCTGGGTCCCGCAGTGACACAATGCCGGGCATGGGTGCTTCGGGCCAGGGAATCTCGTCGTGGATGTGCTGAAACTCACCCTGACCGTAATGGGCGATCTGATAGGCGATCTGCATCATCCAATTGGTGCCGCTCTTGGAGAAAGTCGCCACAAAAACGTCCTGTTCAGTCGGTGCATAGCCAGCAAAGGCCCGGCGTTTGCCCGCGGGCGAATTCATCCGTCCGCCTACCAGCCGCAGCAGCGGCATCGTCAATCCCAGCCGGCTGCCCAACCGGAGAAGGATGCTCATCGAGCGCATCACCCACCCAAAAGGAGAAAAATTGGATTGCTTTGTCATTGGCTTGTCCTTGTATGCTGTTTCACCCACTGCCCCAACACCAGCCCAGCGAAAATCGGCAAGACCCGCATCCGCCGCCAGCGCCAGGGTTCAACGACCAGCCGGTGCAGCCATTCCAGCCCCAGCCGTTGCATCCAGAGTGGCGCGCGGCGGGCAACCCCCGCCACAAAATCGAAGGCACCGCCCACGCCCAGAGCAACGGCCACGGGCAGCTCGTGCCGGTGTGCGTCGATCCAGAAGTCCTGGCGGGGATGGCCGAAGGCGACAAACAGCAGATCCGGTCGGGCTGCGGCCAGCCGTTGCTGAATCTCCGGCCAGCCCTCGTCGCTGGGCGAACCGCTGAACGTCCCCGCCACCTGCAGGCCCGGATAGAGCGAACACAACCGCTCCGCCGTCTGCTCCGCCACCCCCGGACCCGCGCCCAGAAAGTAGACCCGCCACCCCTGCGCCGCGGCCCGCTCACTGATGCGGTAGATACCGTCCGAACCCGTCACCCGCTCGGCGAAGGGCTGGCCCAGCAGCCGTCCGGCCCACAGAATCCCCACCCCATCCGGCGCACAGAGATCCGCCCGGTTCAGTACGGCAGCAAAGGCCGGGTCCCGGCGAGCTTCCATCACGAATTCCGGGTTGACGGTGCAGAGTTGGCGAGTGGAAAGATATTGGGTATTGGATATTGGATATTGGGTAGTCGTGCGGGTGCGTCGTTCCTCAATCCAGCGGGCGATCTGGACGAGGGTTTGGGTGAAATCGACGCAGTGGATGCCCACGCCCAAAATCTCCACAGAGGAGAATTCAACGCTCTCTTCCTCTGCGCCGCGCGCTCTCTCTGCGCCTTTGCGCCTCTGCGTCTCTGCGTTAAGTTTTTTCACTTCTTCTCCGCTGCATTCAGCAGAACGGCCAGCGTCTCCCGGGCCGCCTTCTCCCAGGAGAAGCGTTTGACGTTCTCGTAACCTTTGGCAATTAACGACTGGCGCAGAGCCTCGTCCTGGCTTAGGCGCAGCATGGCGTCGGCGATGGCTTCCGTGTCGTTGGGGTCCACCAGCAGCGCGGCGTCCCCCGCCACCTCTGGTAGAGAAGAATTGTTGCTCGTCATCACAGGAACCCCCATCTGTTGGGCCTCCAACACCGGCAGGCCAAAACCCTCGTAGAGGGACGGAAAAGCGAAAAAACGCGCGTTCCGAAAAAGCGCGGGCAGATGCGCGTCGTCCACATAGCCGGGAAAGTGAATGTGCCCCCCCAACCCCAGCGCTGCGACCTGCTGCTGGAAAGGTTCGCCCAGCCAGCCCAGCCCCCCGGCAATCACCAAATCCCAGCCGATTTTCTCCCGCTCCACCAGCAGCCCATAGGCGTCGATCAGCCGGGCCAGATTCTTACGGGGTTGGATTGTCCCCACGTAGAGCGCGTAGGGACGGTTCAAAAACCGAGTTTTTGAGAAAAACTCGGTTTTTTGGAACGCGCCTGCCGCCTCATAAATCACCCGCAGCTTTGCCCGTGGTGTCCCATAGAAATGGGAGAGATCGTCGGCAGTGGCCCGGCTGGGCGCAATGATCCGGGCGGCGGCAAAGCTGCTCCACCGGGTGGACAGTTCCAGGTAGATGCGCTGGGCCGCAGTGTGTGCCCTGGGAAAGCGGCGGTAGCCCACATCGTGCAAAGTGACAACTGTGGGTGGCAGCAGCCCGGGCGGCAAAAAAGGGATGACGTGGGACGGCACAAAAAGCACGTCCGGGCGGCGGCGCACCATCTCCCAGGCCAGGGCCGTGTGCGTCCACAGGCGGCGGGCGGGCAGCACCCGCACATCCACCCGCGCATCGTTCCAAAATGGCTGATCTGGCGTCACCGGCGGCGGTTCGGGCAAATAGAGACGGAAACGATGGTCAGCCGCTTCTGGCAGGGCCAGCAGATGGCGGATGATTTCCAGGGAATATCGCTCAGTCCCTGTTCGTCGAGCACGCAAGGCGCGGGAAGCGTCAATGCCAATAATCACAGCAATCCCCGAATTATTTCGCCCACTGGTCCCTCGCGCAGGATGCGCGGCGTCTCGCCGGACAAGTCCAATACGGTGCTGGCTTGTCCCAAAGATGTGGCTCCGCCGTCCACCAGCAGAGGGATGCGTCCGTCCAGTTGGGCCAGCACTTCGGCGGCTGTGCTGCATTCCGGCCCGCCGCTGCGGTTGGCGCTGGAGGAGGCCAGGGGGCCAGCCTGCCGGGCCAGTTCGCGCAGGAAGGGCTGATCCGGGATGCGCACGCCGACAGTCGATCCGCCTGCGGTCAGCACCGGTGGCAGATGGGGCCGGGCAGGCAGAATCAGCGTCAGGGGGCCGGGCCAGAAGCGGGCAATGAGTTCCTGGGCCAGGGGGGGAAGTTCGCCGTCCACCACCAGTGCCAGTTGGCTGGGGTCGCCGATCAGCACAGGCAGGGCTTTCTCCGGCGGGCGATCCTTCACTCGGTACAGTTCGGCAATGGCTTTGCTGCTGTCGTAGCGGCAGACCAGCCCGTAGACTGTATCGGTGGGCACGCCGATGACTTGGCTGAAACGCAGAAGGGTTTCGGCGTCAGTCATCGCTTGTCGTTTGCTTGCCGGAAGAACTTCGGTTGTCTCGATTTTTGGCTTCATTTCCAAATTCTGCCTCTACTGATGCACGGATTGATACAGATAAAGCTACTCAGGACTAGCGCAGGTTGAGTAGGCGTCGCATAAGAATGCGGGTGCTGCTTCCAGCCGTATCGAAACCGAGCGGGTTAACGAGTGATCTTCTTGTAGACCCGTTCGCTTGGTTTCGATACGCCTCGAAGACGCAGAATCCGAAGGATTCTGACGGCTACTCAACCAGCGCTCACTGGACTGGTTGCCTGAGCAGTTACCAGATAAAACGGATTCACACGGATTTTATCTGCGAAAATCTGCGTCATCGGCGTAATCTGCGTTCCTGTTTTTCATTCTTGTCAGCGTCACTCGACGTATCGCCTGCCCTACAGATTGGCTGTGTCCACCGATGGCTGGATCGGTCCATTCACAAAGCGATCTATGCGAAAGGTCTCCCGCCAGAGGGGGGACGAATAATCGCCGGGCGAAGTCGCTGCCAAATCCGCCAGCAACCGACCGGTGGTGACGACAAATTTGAAGCCTCGCCCACTGAAACCCGCGGCCAGCAGAATCTGCGGGTGTTGCGGGTGGCGGTCAATCAGAAAATGGCCGTCGGGCGAAAGGGTGTAAAGACACTTTTCCGTGGAAACAGCTTTGGGGATTACGCCCACAAGGGTCTCCCCGGCCCACGCCTCCACTTCCGCCACCGCAACCGGATCGACAGTGCGTTCGCCGTCCGGGTCGATGGCTGGCCCATCCACCTCCCTCGCCACCTTCACCTGGCCGGGCCGTTCCCAGATGGGAAAGCCGTAGAAATAGGGCATAGGCAGGCCGATGTAGAGTGGGCAGCGCTCGGCGGCAAAGAGCGGGCGGGCCGACTCGGCGACTTCCATATAGGTCAACTGCTGGTGGGTGACGCGTAAGGGTGCGGCATAAGCGGCGGTGATGCCCAGGCTATCCAGAAAACGGCCTGCCCAGGGACCCGCAGCCAGCACCGCCTGATCCGCCAGCACACTCTGTCTCCCAGCCGGACCGTCGATCTCCACCCGCACGCCGGCCCCGTCCGGGTGTACAGAAAGCACCCGGCTCTTTTCCCGCAGCACTGCGCCCCGCTTCACGGCCTGGGCGGCCAGGGCCTCCACACAGCGGGTGGCGGAGAGAATGCCGGCGTCTGCCTGATAGATGGCTACCCAGCCGGAGGGTAGCCGGAATTGAGGGAAGTCCCGCGCCAGTTCGTCCTGGGCATAGAGACGATAGGTCAGCCCCAGACTGTCCAGCGTCTCCATCCGGCCCAGCAGCGTCGGATAGTCCGGCGGGGCAAAGTCCAGCCCGCCGGTGTCGCCCAACAGCCGCTCGCCGCTTTCTGTCTGCAATTCCCGCCAGAGGGCAAAAGCATTCGTCGCCAGGGTCGCGTATTCCGGCTCCACGTAGCTGTGGCGGATGATGCGGCTGCCGCCGTGGCTGCTGCCCCGGCTGTGGCCGACACTGAACTGCTCCACCAGCAGCACCCGCCGCCCGTCCCGCGCCGTATAATAGGCCGCCGCGCTGCCCATCCCACCTGCCCCGATCACCACCACATCAAATCGTTCCACGAATTCTCCAGTCTCCCAATCCCCAATCCCATTTACCCAGTCCCCTTCTTTTCGTTGTATACTACAGCCACGAAACGCGAACGTCAATTCGATCTATTGGAGAGTTCTATGACGCCGAATCGCCCGGACCTGAATACACTGCCCGCGAATGTGCGGGCCTATATCGAGTTTTTGGAGGAAAGCCTGGCCGAGGCAGAGAACGCAGCCGAAAGCGGGCGCAGCTCGTCGACCAGCACGGAGCCTAGCGAAGCCCCCACCACTGCCCAGGTGATCACCATCAGCCGCGACGGGCTGGTCAAACGCACGCCCCGCCATCTCTACAGCCGCCAGCGCCGGGGCGGGATGGGCGTCTTTGATTTGGACAGCGGCGAGGACGATCCGCCCGCCTTTTTGCTGGTAACGGATGTAAGCGAGCGGCTGCTGATTTGGAGCGACCGCAACCGTTACTTCTCGTTGGCGGTGGCTGATTTGCCCGAAGGCGCAGTGCGCGACAAGGGCGAAACGATCAGCCGTTGGGTCACATTGCAGGAGGATGAACATCTGGCGGTGGTGATCCCCGACGGGGGCGGTGCCCATTTGCAGCTGCTCAGCGATCGGGGCTGGGTGCGCAAATTCAGCCGCACCCAACTGCCCCATCTGAAAGATGGCTCGCTGGTGGAGGTGCGCACAGGTCACAGACCGGTGGCGGCCTGCTGGAGCAGCGGCGGCGATGATCTCTTTGTCGTCAGCCGCACGGGTCAGGCCATCCGCTTCAGCGAGCGCCAGGTCCCTATCTCCGGCGGCTGTCTGGGCATCCGGCTGGACCCGGGCGACGAGTGTTTGGCTGTCGCGGCTGTGCAGGAGGAGAGCGGTGTCTTTCTGGCTGGGGATGACGGCAAGGGGACTGTGCGGCTGATGGCCGGTTTCCGCACGAATAAATCGCCGGGCGCCGGGGGCAAAGTGGCGATGAAGGCGGATCGTCTGCTCTGCGCCCAGACCGTCGCGCCCGGTCAGGATGCGCTGATTATCTCCGCCCTGGGCAAAATTATCCGTTTTGCCGTGGAGGACATCCCGGCCAAAGAGGGGGTTGTGCAGGGGGTGAACTGTATGAGTCTGCGGGCCGACAGGGCCGTGGCGGCGACGGTGACGGATGGGGGTGTGGCGCTGGAAGAAGGGGATAGTGAACAGTAATCAGTAATCAGTTATCAGTTATCAGTCGTGATCACTCGATGAGACACGAAAACTGCTCACTGCTCACTGTTCACTTTTTACTGATTACTGATTGCAGATTTGGTTCGACCAAAATTTGACACGGAATACGCGCTGCGGAACAAAACCTGTGAATAACTCTCCATTTTCTGACACACTTATCCTCATCAAAGGCGCGGGCGATCTGGCGACGGGCGCGGCCTGGCGGTTGCATCGCTGCGGTTTTCCGGTGGTGATGACCGAACTGTCCCGCCCGTTGGCTGTGCGTCGGGCTGTCTCCTTTGCCCAGGCGGTCTTCGACGGGGAGCACACAGTCGAAGGTGTCACGGCCCGGCTCTCTACGGTGGAGGATGTGGCCGATGTGCTGGCAGCCAACGAAATCCCTGTGCTGATCGACACGGACACCGACTGTCTGCCCGAAATCGCGCCGACTGTGCTGGTGGACGCCCGTGTCGCCAAACGCAATATCGACACGTCGATTGACGACGCCCCGCTGGTGGTGGCATTGGGGCCAGGTTACGTGGTCGGGATAGATTGCCACGCAGTCATCGAAACCAATCGCAGCCACAATCTGGGCCGAGTCATCTGGCAGGGCAGCGCGGAGGAGAATACGGGCAATCCCGGCTCACTGCCTGGCGTGCCTGACGATACCAGCCGGGTATTGCGGGCGGGGGTCTCTGGCCGTTTCATCAGCTTTGCGAACATCGGCGACCGACTGCCTTCGGGGGATACGATTGGTGTCATTCAGCGGCCCGGCGGCGAAGAAGCGCCGGTGTTGGCTCCCTTCACCGGTGTGGTGCGTGGGCTGATCCACGAGAGTACGCCGGTCAACACGGGGATGAAGATCGGCGATATGGACCCGCGCATCGACGCCAAGAATGCGTTTACCATCTCCGACAAGTCCCTGGCGATTGGGGGCGGGGTGTTGGAGGCGATTTTGACTTGGCTGAATCGACAAGAAGGGTAGCCGTGCGGGGGCAGTACGCACAGTGACGATGCGTCCCAAAACTGTAGTTCATCCATAACATTGCGGCCCGTTGAGGGCAGGATAGAACAGTGGCTACAACTCTCGCCGCCCTCTTCGCTGGCTGGGACCTTCACCAGCAGCGCATCGTGCAAATGATTGCACCCCTGACGCCCGAACAACTGCTCCTGCGTTCCGCGCCCGATATGTGGCACGTGAGCATCTTGGCCGCCCACGTCATCGGCACCCGGGCTTTCTGGTTTCACGAGATTATGCGCGAAGGCCCACCTGAAATGGCCGGCTGGTCGGGTCTTGACGACATCGACGAATCGGCCCGGACGGTGGAGCGGCTGGTGCAGGGGCTGGACGAGACCTGGGCGATGATCGGGGCTGTACTCGCGCGCTGCACCGCCGACGATCTGGACGCCACCTTCGAGCGAGTCTATCCCACCCACACGCGCCTCTTCACCCGCCAGTCCCTCCTCCTGCGCGTCCTCACCCACGACGCCCACCACGGCGGTGAGATTTCACAGATTTTGGGTATGCACGGGGTCATGGGGATGGACTGGTAGTGGGTTGGGGACGACATTGCGCCCCGTTGACGACAGGGGAATGGGTCTTGTAAACTGCCAGTGCAAGACCGGGTACAGGATGGGCGGACAGGTGTGTTCCAGAATTTTCGTCGCAATAACGGGGTAGATATTCGAAGCGATACAGCATAATTGCAGCTAGCACACAACGGCGTAAATACGTCAATATTTGTGACTGCTCCCGCCGAGTCACGGACCCGGCGCTGCTAGGCGGGCCACCGCTGCCGGTCCGTAACCGGCGGGGAGCAGGAATGGTGGATATATTTCCTCTGGGCTGTACTAGCAGTTTGTCGGAGTAAGGGGTTTCGTAATGTTCCGAACCTATATTTCTATCGATTTTCTGGCAGAATGGTGCTTTGTATCCTGATTTCTCTCTCAAAATCGCCTCAATTGAGGTGATTTCATGGGTAGAATGCCATACCAAAACCTTGCCGTTTGTTTACTCCGACAAACTGCTAGGCATACAAATCTAACATAAATCTTCGTGGAATGATCCAGTAATGAATTCTTCTGACAACGATAAAACCTACTCAGTTGATGAGATTCGAAAAACACATCCAAAGGCGTATGAAAAATGGTCAGAGTATGACGACACATTGCTTCTAAAGATGGTACAGCAAGGCGAAGATATTGATACACTCTGCGCTGTTTTTCAACGAGGGAGGGGAGCAATCCGGTCAAGGATACGAAAACTAGAAGAGCCGGAAAAAATCAACTATTCAGAGTTTTCAAGAGCAAATCATCTTCTTTCGGAAGTTTTGTTCGATTGGATACCAATCTTGCAAGACGAAGATGAATTATATTATTTCCCTAATTCCTTGACCCCCTTTATGAAACGATTGTATAAATCACCCGCGATTTATCGGTGGAATGTCTACAAAAATACGCCAACCGATGAAAAAATCATCTACATTGGGGAAGGGAAACAACTAATTCCTGACCGGATAAATGGATACTTAAATCCTGGCCCTGCGCAAATGACAAACAAAAGATTGAACACCTGTTTCCGTGAATACATTCTTGATGGGTACAAAGTTTCATTAGAAATTGTCAGATTTGATGAAATGAGTGTAGGAGACACAATCTTTACGCAGATTGATCTGAAGAACAAACATTTCAGAAGATTTTTAGAGCATATGTTGATTACGTATTATGAACGCAAAGGTTATTCCTTGCTCAATCGATAATGGCAAACCTAACTTAGCGAACGGCAAAACTCATCTATATGCTGTGAACTATACGGAGCCATCGAATAGGAAATACAAACTCACATTTTTGGAGCTATCAGTGGCAGAACTAGCAACCCATGTCCAAGACAACAATTCACATGATTCTGATGCAATACAGGAAACTGCAGCCGCCGAAAAAGAGTCTGCAAAATATACCGTTAGCTTGCCGAGTATAAAAATGTCAGAAAAAATGTTTTCGGGCATATTAGGGAGTGCTAAAGAATTTGCTGAAATGCAAAAGGCGTTACTAAAATCTATCGAACCACTCGGCATAAATGTCCTAGATATTTCGAGGACTACCAAAATGGTAGAACAGATAGCAAAATATTTAGATGCAAACAGCGCGATTTCTACCGCAGCACTTCAAGCCATTTCACAACAAGAAAGACTATTAAGTGTATTTCAGAGCCAAGAGAGAAATCTCGCCCAAATCATCAATAATTCACTAAATATCTCCAACAACATCCCCAAACTATTAAGTGTATCCCTGCCAAACACCGCATGGGTTAATGAATTGTTGAAGATTGCAGCGATACATATAGATTCTGCAACGATAATAAATAGCATCTCATTTCCGGACCTGTTGAGTGAGACAGCAGCTAGATTTGTTTCTGATGCGTATAGTGAACTTGCGGTATCACCTGAAGTTAATGCTGAAACATATACGGCAGAAATTTTCAAAAAAAGCATCGAAAAGATTCCGCTGTCGGTCCCAGATTCTGTTCGACGTAATATAATTGGGTGGATATTTACTTTTATCCTTGTGTTACTTCCGATGATCCAGAACCATCATATACAACAGGGCGATGCTAGATTTCAAGAGGAGTTGCTTTCTAAAACAAGACAATCCAATGAGCTTCAAGAGAAGTTGCTTTCTAAAACCAGGCAATCCGCTGAGCAACAAGAAAATTTACTCGAAAAATTGTCTACGATGATAGACGAGGCTCAGCAAACACATACTAGTAGAGAGACATCCATACTATTGGCAAAACGTACCGTAAGGGTTCGGGTAAATCCTAATAGTAAAGGAGGAATTGCATATACGCTTAATGTTGGTCAGGTTGTTTATGTGATTGAAGAGAGTGGTAACTGGCTATTTGTTAAGTATACAAATGCTGCTGAAATGGAGGAGTACGGATGGGTTACTCGCAGCAGTTTCGTATTACCACAAAATTTCGAAGCATCGATAAAGAGTAAACAACTCAAGCAAATGAACCAGATACCTCAGTGATAGGCGTGCCGTTTCGGTACTACACTCGGAACGAGCGTTGCTGTCCACTGAGTGTGTTTTTTGTAAAGATAATTTCCCCATCCACGGACGATTGACTTCCATCCGCTCTGGCTTGTGTATTTCTACCCCATTCCTACGCCCACCCACCCAATTCCCCCCAAATAGACAATCCCGCCGCTCTCTGCTACACTACACCCTCTCGACTGTAGCAGTTCAGTAAATAGCCGCGCTCATCCGTCCAATCCGCGTCATCCGCGTTCCATCTCTCCCCCGTCCCGGAAGCGACCCCTGGTCAATTCCTTCGACATCTACCGTCTGCAAAGGTTCCCCTGCGCCTTCCACCACCAGGCCCAGATCAATGACCAAATGAGTTGGGCCACGGGGCGACATCACCGAAGATGATGGGATGATGCCGCCTGCAGCATCCCATTTTCACCCGCACGACAATACCCCCGCCCTGTGCTATACTTCCCCTACCAACCCACTCTTCCGTTCACCCCACAGGAGGAAACCCGTGTCTGTCTCAACGATTGCTCCGCCCATAGCCCAGACCGCCACCAATGGCGTGGCCCATGCCCGCCCACTCACCGGCATTATCGACTGCGACGTGCATCACCAGTACGCCAAACCGGAGACGCTCTTTCCCTACCTGCCCCGCCACTATGTGGAATATATCAAAGATTTCGGCCCGATGATGCCGGGGATCGGCTATACAAATATGCCGGGCAACGGTGCGCGCACGGACCTCTGGACCGACAAGGAGATCAACCCGGCTACCCAGCCCTCGGTCTGCATCGAAAAGCATCTGAACGTCTACGACATCGGCATCGGCGTGCTGACCGGCGGACCCTACGCGGCGGCTGTCCATCCCGACGCGGACTACGCGGCGGCCATCTGTCGCGCCTTCAACGACTGGACGCTGGACGCCTGGACCAGCCAGGACAGCCGCCTGCGGGCCTCCATCCACATTGCGCCCCAGGACCCGCTCCTGGCGGTGGAGGAGATCGAGCGGCTTGGCCCGAAGCCGGAATTTGTCCAGGTGCTGATGCCCGCTGGCTCTCGGATGCCCTTTGGCAACCGCCACTTTCACCCCATCTACGCAGCCTGTGAACGCCACGGCCTGCCGGTCTGTGTCCACTTTGGCGCAGAGGGCGCGGGTATCAGCGCGCCGCCTACCGCGGCCGGTTTCCCCTCCTACTATCTGGAGATGCGCATGGCCCGCCCCCAAATCGCCATGGCCCACTTGACCAGCCTGATCTGCGAAGGCGTCTTTGAGAAATATCCCAACCTCCGTTTTCTCTTTATCGAACACGACGTCTTCTGGGTTCCCGGCCTGCTCTGGCATATGGACGGGGATTGGAAGAGTCTGCGCGACTACACGCCCTGGATCAAAAAGCTGCCCAGCGAATATGTGCGCAGCAATGTGCGCTTCGGCTCTCAACCCCTGCCCAACACTCCGAGCAAAAAGGACCTGGACATCTTTCTGGAGTGGATGCACGCGGACGAGGTGATGGTCTTCGCCAGCGACTATCCCCACTGGGACTGGGACGAACCCAGCACCTTCCTGGCTGGTCACGACGCGGGTCTGCGGCGGAAGGTGATGGTGGAGAATGCGCGGGAATTGTACAGATTGTGAAAAGTATTGCGTATTTCGTATTGCGTAGGTTTGGGCCATTGGCGGCACAGATGGACAAAAGGGTGAGTTACGAAGGTCTTCTCAACGATTCTTCAACCGGAGAACCCTCATTTCTGTCTACCTACGAAATACGCAATACGCAATAGAAAGGGAATACAGGCATGTCTACCACTCGTTTCGTTGTCGCCCCCGCCGCCGATCTCCCCCCCGGCGCGCGCAAAGTTGTGACGGTCAACGGCCACGAAATCGGCGTCTTCAATGTGGAGGGGAGTTTCTACGCCGTCCTCAACCGCTGCCCGCACCGGGCGGGGCCGCTCTGCCAGGGACGCATCCGCCCGCTGGTTACGTCGTCGGGCGTCTACCAGCGGGAGTATGAACGGGAGGGGCAGATTCTCAAATGTCCCTGGCATCAGTGGGAATTCGATCTGGCGACGGGCCAGGCGCTCTACGATGAGAAGTTGCGGGTGCGCACCTATCGGGTGGCGCAGGAGGGGGAGGATGTGGTGGTGTTTGTGTGATTGAACAGACCCGCCAGGTTTCGGAAAACCTGGCGGGTCTGTTTCATTCCATTTCCAGCCTTCCCAATAGAATCAGGCTTTCCAAGTCCGTCAGACTACTTTACATTTCGATCTTGCCAAACTTCCGATGTTCCCAAATCGGCGCGCCTTCTGGCGTTGTGCCCACAAGGCAGAGGACGCTGCCCACATGACCGCCCGCCACCGGGTCGGTGAAGAAGACAATTTCCGGCATAGATCGGAAAGGCGCGCTCTCTGTGCTGGGCATGTGACGATTGGGCGGCCCTTCGGTCTCGGCCTGGCGCATAACCCGCAGCCAGACCTTTTCATTCGTAGAGCCAAAGGCCATCAACGAAAGGCGATCCTGCAAGCGGATGCCGGTGTTATAGGAGGGGATAAATTCCCCTTCCAGACTCAGGGTGGCACCGGCAGTGTCCTCGTAGCCGCTATCGATGCCTTTGGCCAGGCCGAAGGAGTCGACGACAAGCGCGCCATTTACCACATCCCCAATGACTGTAAAGAGAGCGCAATACTCCGCCACATTGAAGCCAGACACAAAGCGGTTAAGTTGGAGAAATTTCCCTGCGTAGTTGGGCGCAACCGTTTGCGGCGTGGGTTTGATGACCGCGTTGTTGTCTTCGCCGTAGATCCAGCGCAGCAGAGAATTGCCTGCCAGGGGGAAACCCTCTCCGGTGGCGATGTCTGGGTTGGGGTCCTGGCTGAAGCGGACGGTGCGTGGGCGCAGAAAACCGCCGTAATAATTGTAGGAGGTCTGCCCGCCGAAAAACTGGTTGCCCAGTTGACTGAAATCGGCGATACCCCAAAAGCGATTGCCGACGGCATAGACATTCGTGGCAATGCCGATGGCCGCATCGGAGCCGACGATATGCAGCCCGTTGTTGCCGTTTTCGCTGGTCGTCACGGTGTCCAGCTTCCAGCCACCGGCATTAGAGCCTGCTGTGTTGCCGTAGATATAGATACCGTGCCCGGCAAAGACGCGCACCAGACAGTTACGCATTGTAAAACGGCCATACGCCACGACGCCGTGATTGCGCGAATCCGGTTTCAGCGTCGTCTCAAAGGGATCGACACAGACGCCAAACTGGTTATACTCTTCGCTGCTCACCCGGTTCAGATCCTTGTCGAAGAAAAGCGCATAGCTCGTCTGCCCCTGGAGAAAGGATTGCCCATTGCGATACGGCTCCCCCGTGCCAAAACTTTCGGTCAGCGCGCCCATAAACTCAATGCATTCAATAATTGAGCCGTGACCGGAGGGATAGGTGGGTTCGCCGACGGGCGGCAACAGCCGGACTGGAATTGTGTAGCCCGGCGTGGCCTGCCATTCGCTCTCGTCCAGATAAGTGGGCGTCTCGTGGCTGGCTGTGACCGCGCCGCCGTGATGGATGATCAGCCCCGGCGTCTGGTTGACAAAGAGAAAGCGCGTGCCCGGCGTATCGCTGCCGCCGCTGCCCTGAAGACGCATACAGCGGAAGAGTTCAATCGGGCGCTGAAAGCGATAGGTTTTGGGGCCAAAGAGCAGAGTCCAACCGCCTGACATCCCCGGATCGGCTGTGCCAGGCGGCAATTCAGCCACCTGTTGTGCCCGCGCAAAGGCCGGATAGAAGTCATCCCCGTCCTCCACCCGGTAGAATTCCTCAATGGCAAAGTGGCTGCGTCCTTTTGTCTGGCCGTCGGCGCGGTGGCCCACCAGCAAAAATTCGTTGAGCAGTGCGCCCCAGTTGTCCGTGTCGGCCCCTGGGATGGGTAAACGTGCCATCGATCCCCCTATCTGCGAATGAACGATAAGTAAACACGATTCCCGGCGGGCGGATTGCCAGCGCCGGGGTATTCGGCTTTGCCATAGGCGCCCTGTCCATAGCCTGGCCCAGCGCTGCTGCTTTCTGCCGACAGTGCCTGAGCCTGGGCAGGCCGTGCGAAGCCCAGTTGGTTGAGCAAGCGTAGGAACGGCAAAGCAGCCAGCAATTGCAGAAAAGTTCGTCGTTGCATCATTCCTCCTCTCAAAGAAGTTCGACTTACTTTTTCCGAAAAGTCGAACTTCTGACTTCTTTGCGCGTGATTGACTGGAAAAGTTCAGCACCCCGCCCGCAGCCGTCGCCCCGGCATCTGCCCCTTGCAGGAGGGGGAGGAAATGGTGCTGTTTGTGTGAGGATCGAGACCTGTCAGGTTTTCCGAAACCTGGCAGGTCTTTTCGCTATTCCATTTCCAGCCTTCCCAATAGAATCAGACTTTCCAGGTCCACCTGATCTTCGGGTGCATACTTGATGAACACTCGACGCACTTCATCCAGCGACTTTTCATCGGCCAGACCGAGCATTTGCGTAATATCGCCCAAATCTCGCGTCCGGCCCGCGTTGAATTTCATCAGCACGAGATAAGCGAGGGGTAGAACGGGCAGCCCCTGACCGTCCCGGTTGTTCTGGGCTGCGGCCAGCGCCAGCGGCCACCACTCCTCTGCTCCTTCGATCACATCCACCACATCGCCACAGGCTGTACGCCAGCTCTTGCTGCCGATACTGAACTTGCCGACAAATTGAAAACCGGCACGCTGCAAGCTCGCATAGGCGCTGTCAGCGTCTTGGACAGCAATCGCCACACCCAAATCCTGGGTGGCGCGTTCGGGCATATAGAGCCGGGTGGCGGCTGCGCCTACTACTGCCCAGAGGGTAGACCCAAACACGGGTGAAAGATCGGGCCATTGCATCACTGCGCTCCTCTGTTGTTGAAAGGATCGAGCGCTACCGCTCCCAGGACGTTGGCGGCGACGGGCCATGTCGATAATTATGCGACGAACAAGGGCGCTTTCAGGTTGCGAAATTGTCATAGCAATAGTATAGCGAACTGAGGTATCAACCGCAAGGTTTCCCCGTCATCCCTGGCATCCCACCATCCAAAAGCCGAGTTTCTCGGAAGAAACTCGATTTGTTCTATCTACCCCTTCACCGCCCCCTCAATCATCGCGGCGAAGAAGGCGCGGCGGGCGAAGATGAAGATAATCACCATCGGCAGGGCAATCAGAATACAGGCCGCGGCCACCACCTGCAAATTGATGATATTCTGCCCCAGGAACTCGTAGAGACCGAACATTGCCGGTTTGAACTCGTTCTTCGCCACCAGCAGATAACCCGCGATAAACTCATTCCAGACATTGACAAAAGTGAGCAGGAAGACCGCCATCAGCCCCGGAAAGGCCAGGGGAATGATAATCCGCATCAGTGCGCCAAAGGGAGTGCATCCGTCGATCAGCGCGGCCTCGTCCAAATCCCGGGGGATGGCGTCGAAGAAACCTTTGGCAATCCAGACGCTCAGGGGCAGGAAGAAGCCGATGTAGACCACAATCAGAAAGATGCGGTCGTCGTGGATGGGAATCTGCGCCTTGCGCAGGGTCGCGCCGATCTGGTAGAGAGCCAGTAGATTGGTCAGCAGCGGCACGGCGGTGATGGCGAGAATGCCCACCAGCAGGGCCCGGTGACCCCGGAAACGGTAGCGGGAGAAGGCATAGCCCGCCATCCCCGCCAGCAGCACCACCAGCAGGGAAGTGGTAATGGCGTAGAGAAAGGAATTGGGGATGTAAATGCGCACGATATTCCCGGTCAGTGCCACCGGGAAGAGACCGCCCTCGCTGGGCTTGGCCGCCAGCACCCGCTCGTAGCCTTCCAGCGCCCAGCGGCATTCCCGCCAGTCAAAGGCGCTGGTGGGCGTGTCGCAGGGCAGAATAACGGGCGGGTTGCGCACAATATCCTGCTCGCTTTTGAATGACATCAGCAGCGTCGTGGCAATGGGAACCAGGGCAAAAAGACAGATAGCGATCAGCGCCACATTGACCAGCAGAGATTCCCACTGTCTCCGAGAGAGTTGTTTCATAGCACGCACCCATCGTGTCGTTTCAATTCAACGCAAAGATGCCAAGGATGGAAGGCGCAAAGCTTGTCTCTGCGTCTCTCCGCCTTTGCGTCTCTGCGTTGAATATCCGCGCCAATCCGTCCTTTCCGCGTCATCCGCGTTCTATTTTTCATCAGTGGCTCCTCTCTTCCACACGGGTCAGCCGCAGGGTGCCGCCGATCAGCACCCAATTGACCAGGGCGATCAGCAGGGCCAGAGCCGCGGCCCGGCCAAACTCCAACTGCCGCCAGCCAATCGAATAGAGCATATAGCTCAGAACCTCTGTAGACGAGCCAGGGCCACCCCCGGTCAGACTGAAGACCATTCCCACCCCGTTCATCCCGCTCAGTGTCAGGCTAAAGAGCGCGACGACCAGTGTGGGGAGGATCAGCGGGATGACGATAAAGCGGATGACCTGGCGGGGGTTGGCCCCGTCGATGCGGCTGCTCTCCAACAGCTCGCTGGGGATTGTCTGCATGGCGGCCAGAATCAGCAGTGTCACAAAGGGCAGGGCACGCCAGGCCGAAGCCAGAATCAGATAGATCATCGCCGGCGCGGGCGGGAAGGGAATGTCGCCGATCCAGGGCTGGGGCGGAACTGCCGTGAGAATCGAGAGACCGTTAGGCGGAAAGAGGGCCGGGTTCTGTAGAATGCCGGAGAGCAGGCCGTAGTCGGGCACAACCAGCAGACGGAAGGCGATGCCCACAATCAGATCGGCGATGACCCAGGGGATGAAAAGCAGTGTGATGTAGAGACCGGAGAAGCGCAGCTTGCGGTTGAGGAGCAGGGCGATGATAAAGCCGAGTATCAGCGTCAGCCCTGCATAGCCAAGCAGAAAGACGGTTGTGTGGCCGATGCTCTCCCCGAACAGCCCCATCCCAAAGAGGCGACGGAAGTTGGCCCCGCCCACAAATTCCCAGCCCGTAGGGTTGCGCTCCTGAAAACTCAGCCAGACGGTGTAGAGGGCGGGATAGACCTGCACCGCCAGCAAAATCAGAACCGTGGGCAGAATCAGCCAAAAGGGGAGCGAATCGCGCAGCCAGCGTCTTGCCCTGCGCCGAATAGTAGTCTGTGGCATGGCTCTCCCCAAACAGAAGTGAACAGTAAACAGTTATCAGTAGCGTCGAGACAACGCCACTGATAACTGTTTACTGTTTACTGTTCACTGATTAGTTGCCCGCGTTGTACTCATCCTGGGCGGCTTGCAATTCAGCCGCGATGTCCGCGGTCGGGTCCTCTTTGATCACTTTGTAGACCGCGCCCATACCCAACTTCTGGGCCTCGGCTTTGCGATCCAGGGAACCGTACCAGGGGCTGCACGCGCTGCGGGAGACCACTTCCGCCGCCTGCTGGTAGAAGGGGGTCTGGAATTGTTCGCTGGACTGAACACTCTTCAAAGTGGGGAAGCCACCACCCGGTCGCAGGACCCAATCCGGGTTCTGCTCCGGCGACATCAGCCAATTGATGTAGGCTTTGGCGCCATCCGGGTTCTTGGCCCCGGCGGGGATACCCAGACCGCCGACGGATACACCACAGCCGGGGGTCTTGCCTTCGGCTGCCGGGAAGGGGGCCAGAATCACATCACCGGCGGCGATGGCGTCCAGCATATCTTCCTCGTTGCCTTTGGAATAGGCGTTGCCATTGGGGGCAGTCAGAGGATTGACATAGCGGTAGCCAAAGAGACCCGTGGGGAAGGAGCCAGCCGAAGCATCTTTGAAGGCTTCCTCTTCCTGGAAGCCGCCAGCAAAGGCGATCTCCGGCACGTAACCATTCTGGACAAGGGTGCGCAGGAACTCCACCGCAGCTACATTTTCCGGCGTGTTCAGGGTCATGCTACCCTGGCCGTCGTCCAGCGTGCCGCCGAAGGAGGAGATGACAGTCCAGACAGCTCGGGTCAGCCCTTCGCCGTCAAAGGCGGTGGAGCCAAAGAAGGTGGTGACAAACAGCCCTTCGCCCTTCAGCCGCTCGGCCTCGGCCAGAAACTCTTCCGGAGTGGTGGGGTAGCCGTTGGGGAAGCGATCCTTCCAAACGTAGACCAGTTGGGGCTGCTGGGCCAGAGGAACACAGTAGAGCGCGCCATCTGGGGCAGTACAGGCTTCCAGGGCGTTGGGGTCCATATCCGCATACCAAGGCTGGGCGCTGGCCCATTCGCTCAGATCGCTCATCACGCCGTTCTTGTAAAAGAGCGAGACCTCGGCGCCGCCCATATGATAGACATCGGGCACGTCGGCCCCGGCCTGGGCAGCCGCCACCAACTCCGCAGCCATTTTGTCCCAGGCTTTGGGCTGGTTGACCCACTGCCATTGGCCGGCAAATTCTTCGTTGAAGACGGGCAGGGTGTCGCGCAGATAGGTGTTGCCCACCCGCTCGTCGCTGGCCGGGTCTTCGTTCTTCTCGTCATACTGATACCAACTGACAAAATCCTGGGCCTCTGCCGGGGCCGGACTGGTGGCTTCCGCCGCCGGAGCAGCAGCAGGCTCAGCCGGAGCAGCAGCAGGCTCAGCCGGTGCGGCGGCGGGTGCGGCTGCCGGGGCTGCGCAGGCAGAGAGAATGAAGGCGAAAAGCAATCCAACAACTAACAGAGTCGATAGTCTTTTCATTCTTGGCTTCCTTTGGGTTGTGGAGAAAATTCGTGCGCGCAAAAAAATCCGATTGGGAGACTGAATTATCATACAATACTGTTGACTGGGGCGTAGGTATGGACTCGTCCAATCTTTACGCCGCTTCTGTTGTGCGTTTTGCCCACTCCTCATCGCTTTCCAGAGTAATCACCCGGAAGCCCTCGGCGTAGGCCATCTCTTTGCCCTTGCCAGCGTTGGCCGACCACTCCCGGATCATCGGTCCCGGATCCCAGCCTTTGAACTGGCTCTCGTGTTTGAGCAGCGCGGCCACCTTTAAGTCCATCACATCACTGATGTTGACAAATATATCGCCGCTGCCAAATCCGTTGACGTAGACTTTGCGTACTTTGTGGGCAGACAGCCCCTCTTCCGCCAGTTCCTCGAAAAGGTGAGGCTGGCCCGCGGCGGGGAAGACGGCTTCCAGCGCAGCACTGGCCGCGGCCCGGTGATCCGGATGGTTGATATACGTATCGCCAAAAAACCAGGCGGTCGGATCACCGCAGATGAGTACCTCCGGGCGAAAGCGGCGAATCTCGCGCACCAGCTTCTTGCGCAATTCCAGGGTATTGACCAGTGTGCCGTCCGGCTCACGCAGATAGACCATCTCCTGCACGCCCACTACTTCTGCCGCTGCGTTCTGCTCGACCTCGCGGATGGCCGCGGCTTCGGCCCGGGTCAGGCTGAGGTCGGCGATGCCCACATCCCCGCTGGTGAGGAGGACGTAGCACGCTTGTGCCCCCGCCTGCACCCAGCGGGCAATTGTCCCCACGCAGCCAAATTCGATGTCGTCCGGGTGGGCGAAGATCGCCATTACCCGCTTCGGCGCGTAAATTTCATTACTCATAAAGCTCAATGCTCCTAAATCCGGATCGATGGTTGTATGAGAGGTGAGTATATCTATTCTACTGGGCAGACGTCAACTTCTCACGACCCGCATAACCCGTTTGACGTGCTGTAGACGGAGACGTACAATAAAGTAAGTGATACCCCGATCCTTTCCCATCCACCCACAAGGAGCAAACCCAATGACACCCCAAGAAATGATGGAAGAACTGCGCCAGTTCGACACGCCCTCTATCACAAATGTCGTCGCCACCTATCCCGAAAGCAAACTCTGCCTGGGCCTTTACAACCCGTGGACAGAGAATTGGTACACGGATACGAGCATCCGCACTATGTACCCGGAGCTTGGCCCGCTGGTGGGCTACGCCGTTACCTGTGTCTACAGTCTGCCCGATCCTAACTTCAAACGCCTGACATTTATGGATGTGTTGGACGCGCTGGACGCCATGCCCAAACCGACGATTCTGGTGCTGCAACAGAAGTTCCCGCCGGAGCTGGCGGGCAAAGTCGGTCTGGCCGGCGGAAATATGGTTTCGGCCATGAAGGCAATTGGCTGTGTCGGCCTTATCTCCAACGGCCCCTCGCGGGACATCGACGAAGTGCGCCCGATGAACTTCCAGTATATGCTGAGCGGCATCACCCCCGGCCACGGCGCGCAGGCTGTGCAGGCGGTGAATGTGCCCGTCCACGTCTCCGGGATGGACGTGGCCCCCGGCGAAATTATTCATATGGACGAAAATGGCGCGGTCAAATTCCCCGCCGACAAACTGGAAGCCGTGCTGACCAATGTGCGCGCCCTGCGCGACGAGGAGAGCGAGCGCATGGGTCGTCTGCAAAAGGCCACCTCCGCCGCGGAACTGCGCGCGATCTTTGGCGGGCAGAGCTACGCAAAGAAATAGGGGATTGGGGATTGGGGATTGGGGATCGGGGATCGGGGATCGGCACGACTCCGAGTCCCCAGTCTCCAATCCCTAATCCCAATTTGTTCCGTTCCCTCTCCCGTGCTATCATTCTCCCACAACCGAAGGCGATCCCTTTGACCGGCGGACGTGTACAGGCAGTTGCCTGTGCGTGTGGAGCAACACCACACAGGAGAAGGGACTATCGCCGCAGATGTACATCCATAGCCGTACGCCTGGGCTGGGGTAGTTGGAAAGAGTTCTGTAACAGGACTCTTTCCAATTACCCTTTTTTGTTTTTCACCCACAGAAGGAGATACTCTTATGTCCCGCGCCTTATTTTCCGTGTATGACAAAACCGGTCTTGTGGACTTTGCCCGTCGATTGGACGCTGCGGGCGTACAGTTGATTGCCAGCGGCGGCACAGCCCGCCAGCTGGCCGATGCCGGTCTGCCGGTGACCCAAGTGGACGAACTGACTGGCTTCCCGGAAATTCTGGGCGGGCGGGTGAAGACCCTGCACCCGGCTGTCCACGGCGGCATTCTGGCCCGGCGCACAGACGAGCATCTGACCGAACTGGCCGCGCACGGCCTGCAACCCATCGACTTTGTTGTCGTCAACCTCTACCCCTTCCAACAGACAGTGGCGAAACCGGATGTGAGCGAGGCCGAAGCTGTCGAGCAGATCGACATCGGCGGCGTGGCCCTGCTGCGGGCTGCGGCCAAAAACTTCGAGAGCGTGGCCGTCATCGCCGACCCGACCGACTACAACGCGGTGGCGGAGGCTGTGGCCGCTGGCACGCTGGACGCAGAACAGCGCCGCAGCCTGGCCCTGAAAGCCTTTCGCCACACGTCCGAATACGACACCGCCATCTCTGCCTGGCTGACCGGGCGGGTGGAAGACCCCGCCGCTCTGCCCACCCGTCTGAGTGTCCAGTTGGAGCAGGCGCAGGTGATGCGCTACGGCGAGAACCCCCACCAGAAGGGCGGCTACTACACCTACGCCGGGGATGCGCCCGCCTTTGAGCAGCTACACGGCAAAGAGATGAGCTACAACAATTGGCTGGACCTGGACGGAAGCTGGCTGGCCGCCCAGGATTTCGTCGAGCCGACCGTCGCCATCATCAAACACAGCAACCCGTGCGGGCTGGCCTCTGCCGCTTCCCTGGCCGATGCCTACGACAGAGCTTTGGCTTCGGACCCAGTGAGCGCCTTTGGCAGCATCATCTCTGTCAACCGCAGCCTGGACCTGGCCACCGCACAGCGGATTGGTGATCTCTTCGTGGAAATTGTGGCCGCGCCCGCCTACGACGCAGACGCCCTGGCCCTGCTCATGCGCAAGAAGAATCTGCGCATCCTGCGGGCTACGGGCGCGGCTGGCAGAACCCTCAGCCTGCGCAGCGTCTATGGCGGTGTGCTGGTGCAGGAGCTTGACCAGAGCCAGGATGACCTGAGTCCAGCCAACTGGCAGATTGTCAGCCGCGCCCAGCCGACCGACGAGCAACTGGCCGACCTGGCCTTTGCCTGGCGCGCCTGTCGCCACGTCAAGAGCAATGCGATTGTCTACGTGCAGAACCAGGCCACTGTCGGCGTGGGCGCGGGGCAGATGAGTCGGGTGGATTCGGTGATGCTGGCCGGCCACAAAGCGGGCGAGCGGGCGAAGGGCGCTGTGATGGCCTCCGATGCTTTCTTCCCTTTCCCCGACGGCATCGAAGCCGCGGCCAACTACGGCATTGCGGCTCTGGTGCAGCCCGGCGGCTCCATCCGGGATGATCAGGTGATCGAAGCCGTGGACCGGCTGGGGCTGGTGATGGCGTTGACCGGAACCCGCCACTTCCGACATTAAGGATTGGCATTGTAAACCCCACTGCTTTAGAGAATGTGGGGTATACTATTATCAGTAGATCGCAACCCCGGCTCACAGCCGGTCACCGACCACGCCAGGGGCACTGCGCTCCACTGATTGTGGGGTAAGATGGGTTACGGACTTCTGCCCTTGGCAAAGCTAGTCTGATGAGACTGGTTTGGCGAAGATAGGATTGGATGTGCCAGACTGATTGTGCAAACTGGGAAGGATAGAAACCTATGGCCCCTGAACAGCCAGCCCTTGTGCCCTCAACTCTCCAGCCCGATAGTAGCTATTATCTGCGGGCTTGCCCAACTGCCATCCCAAACAAACGACCGGTGTTGACCGGGGAGAAAGAAGCAAAATCCGCAATTCGCGTGGAAATTTACGTGGCGGACCATTGCCTGAGTTGTGAATATGCCTATGAAATTGCTGGAACGATTGCGGAAAAATTTCCGGCGGTAGACCTCCGCATTATCAACCTTTCCCAGACTACGGAACCCATCCCGGACGCAGTCTTTGCCACGCCGACCTACCTGCTCAATGGCCGGCTGTGGTCGCTGGGCAATCCTTCGTCTGCTGATATACAGGCCCGGCTTTCCCCAGAGGGCCAGTAAACGGAATACAGATGACGGGAAATAGATCCAATAAATCTATGTATCGAACTTTTGCGAATGGGGAGATAACGAATGACAATTGCAAGCGTGGCCGGTGCACAGCCAGCAGAGAAGATGCGGTACCTGTCCGAACTGGCGGTTTTCCAAGACCTGACTGCTCGGGAGATGGAAGATTTGAACCGTATTACTACAATGAGTACCGTGCAAAAGGGGCGCGTCTTTTACCGGCCTGAAGAGCCGGGCGAAGTACTCTTTATCCTGAAAGAGGGCCGGGTGCAGCTCTACCGGATCAGCCCGGAAGGCAAGAAACTGGTCATCACCACGCTGGGCGAGCACACCCTATTCGGCGAAATGGCGCTCTTGGGCACAAAGATGCACAACACTTTTGCCGAAGCGGTGGAGGACTGTCTGATCTGCGTGATGAGTCGCACGGATCTGGAGCGCTTGATTCTGAGCAGACCCCAGGTGGCCCTGCGCATTCTCGAGATCACTGGTAAACGGCTGCGCGAGGCCGAGGAGCGGCTGGAAAATATGGCCTTCAAAGGCATTCCGGCCCGGCTGGCCAGCCTGCTGCTGCGTATGTCCAGCGAGCAGGAAAGCGATGAAGTGACGGGCATGACCCATCAGGACCTGGCCGAGAGTGTGGGAACCTATCGGGAGACGGCCACACAGGTCCTCAACGATTTGAAATCCCAGGGGCTGATCGAAATCGGACGCAAGCGCATCCAACTGCTGGACAAGGAAGCGCTCTTCGAGCTGGCCGAGAGTTGATCTGAATAAGCGGACGCTGATGGACGCAGAAAGGAATGATCTGCGCTGATTTTGTCAGCGGCAATCAGCCTTTTCAGCGAACTCAGCGTCCGCTTTTCTGTTGCGCCCCCGCTACCCAGGCTTGTAAGCATAGAGGCCGATGTTCTGGCCCTTAAAGTTTAGGCGAAAAGGTTCCACAGCGAAACCTTTTCCGATCACATATTCCGCCAACCATTGGATCCAATGAACCCCCGGCGGAGGCAAAACCGGCTCGTGGATCACGCAACAGGGCAAAAGAATCACCTCTCGCCCTAACTCGGCGGCGGTGTCAATCATTTGGATGTTACAGCCGTGCGCGTGCAGGGCCACCAGCAGGTCGAAATCCCCCACCATCCCTGGCTCGAATTCGCGGTTCAGACGCGCCACCCTCTCTGTCTCCCGCACACGCACCTGCCTGCCACTCTCTAAATCCTTGTATTTGCTGGGAAGTCCCTGCGCCACGGGATCGATGACGGTGGCCGACCAGCCACTCTCCTGGAGCAGATAGGCCAGCAGACCCTTGCCTCCCCCCACATCAGCCACCCGGCAAGGCTGAACCCGATCGACAATCCAACGGTGCAGAAGCTGAAAACGGAACTTTTTCATCTTTGTCAGTTCTTGGCTGTTGGATGAAAAAGCGAGGGTTGACAAAGCCCCCGACGAAGAAATCTCCTCGTCCGTGAGGGGTGCGTCGTGATGACCGCTCCTGGGGTGCTCTTCGGCCTCTTCGACAGATGCTGCCGAATGGGCTACCGTCTGGGCGATACGGGCAAAGCGCTGTTCAGCTTCGCTTCTGTGTTTGCGTTTTGCCATTGGTTCTACCTGTGAATGAAAAGTTCGACTTCTTTGCGAAGTCGAACTTTTGGCAAGCCTGCTCTGGAAGAAAAACGGGCGTACCCCGTGGCTTATTGCTGGGTGCGCAACTCGACAAATGTCGTCTCGCCGCTGTAGATTGTGATGTTCTGGCCGAACTTTTCGCCGTTGACCAGACCGCCGATCCAATAGGCACCGGCAGTCAATTGACTGAGCGCCCCGTTTTCGCCCCAGGCCGGGTCGGCCGTGATGTCTTCTGCGTCCGGGTAGATCTCAATCGTGCGCACCCAGCGGGTCCCCCCGCCGTCGTAGCGCAGCAGGCTGACCTGGGCATCGCTCCACGAACGGCCATCCGCGGTCAACAGCCGGACCGCCACACTGCCTGTGCCTGGCGGGTTCTGCATCCACAGGGCCGGGTTGACCGAATCGAGATAGCTGTTCTGGCCGACTCGGACCTCCACATGCAGATGGGGGCCAATCGCAATTCCGGTCATCCCCACCGCACCAACCACTACATCCGGCGTCACCTGCTGTCCCCGCTCCACAAAGACTTCGCTCAGATGAGCCAGCAACACATAGACATCCTGCTCGCCTTCCAGAGTAAGCAGCCGACGGCTCAAGCGGACAACCACCGAATTGCCATAAAAATTATTGTATGGCCCCAACAGTGCCGGGTTATCCGGCCCAGCGTGGACCACTTCCCCTTCGCCCATTGCCAACACAGGCGTGCCTGAATCGCTGGAGATGTCAACCCCGTGATGGATGCGATAGCGGGCGTTGGCTGTGCTGCCAAACTGGTAGTTGGGACTGTAGAATTGATTGTAACCGGCTGGGTGGGGCTGGCCCAGCCAAAAATGATCCACTGCCGGCGCGGCGGCAGGGGTAAAATCGGCCCATTGGGGGCCAGGAACCAACACGGCTGCGGGACCGGGTGTGGGGGTCGGGGCTGGCGGTGTACTGGTGGGCTGGACTTGAACCACAACCTGCCTGTCCTCTTCCTTGCCCAGTGCCAACTCACCCACGCCAGCCACAATCTGGCCCACTGCCTTGCGGGGACCTGCTGTGACATCGGCCAGCGAAGCCAATAGCTCGCCCAATCCACCGGGCCGGCTTGGCCCATTCGGAACCACTGCCTGGGCCACTGCTTCATTTTCACTGGGAGTGAAGGCTATCGGCTCGGTGATCTCCGAACCAAATGGCTGGGGAACGGCAGGCACTTGGGTATGGGCGCTCTTCTGTGCTGCCGGCTCCTTCTCAGTCCGCAGTGCGTCAAACCGCTCTTTTGTCTCGACAATCTGTTGGGCTGACGCGTTCGCCGTGAAGTTGGTGGCTGTATCTGCTGAGGGAAGGGATGAAGCTGCTTCCAGTGGGCCATTGGAAGCCAATGGGCCATTGGAAGCCGGGCCACTGCCCTGCTGTGGGTCACTGACTAGGACGCCAACCGCAACCGAACGAGGCTGTTCCAATGTGGCGGAGAGCACCGGCGCGGCGGCCTTGTCTGGCCAGTTTACCCAGACCACAAGCACAATCACCGACGCCATACCAATCTGGCCGACTCTGTTCAAACCGCGTTGGGGGAATCGTTGACTATCCCAAGCGCTGACCCCAGTCAGCTTCGCGGCCCCCAGTCCCTGTGCTACAATGTGACCGTAGATCCGGCGCAACATCTGGCCGCCAGTGGATGCACTGCGGGCTTGGGCCTCGCGCCGGGAACGGCTGTACGCGCCAAGCGATGTGGCAATCAGCCGCAGCAACCAGGACAGACTGAAGGTATTGACAAAATGGATGAGAATCAAGCGGTAGATGATCCCGCGCTTGTCAAAGATCACAACACTACACCCCGCAAGATATGCTTCGACATCTTCACACTCTTCCCGGCAATGTTCACTGGACCCTTTTCGGAAAGCATTCTAAAGCGCGCGCTGGAGCGGGAACTGATTCAGGTGCTGCTGCACGACATCCGGTCCTATACCACCGACCGCCATCACGTCTGCGACGGCACACCCTATGGCGGGGGCGGCGGAATGGTGATGAAACCGGAACCCATTGTGCGTGCGGTCGAGACTGTGCTTACTCAGCCCGCCGGTTGGTCGTTGCCCCCGGAAGCGGCTTTCGTGAAGCTGCCCGCCTGGGACGAAGCCACGCCTGTCCCTCTGCCTGGGGATGTGCCAGTGATTTTGCTCACCCCCCAGGGCCGAACTCTTGACCAGTCCGTGGCCCAAGAACTGAGCCAACACCCCCGGCTTGCGCTTATCTGCGGTCGCTACGAAGGGGTGGACGAACGGGTACACAGCCAGCTTGTCACCGACGAAATCAGCATCGGCGATTTTGTCATCAGCGGGGGCGAACTGGCCGCGCTGGTCATTGTGGATGCCGTAACTCGGCTGCTCCCCGGTGCGCTGGGTGATGCCCTGGGCGCGCATCAGGACAGCCATTCTGCCGGAACCGACGGTCTGTTGGAAGGCCCCCACTACACCCGCCCCCAGAGCTTTCGGGGCGAAAGTGTGCCCGACGTGCTGCTCAGCGGCCATCACGCCCAGGTGGAGCGTTGGCGACGGGAACAGTCCCTGCTGCGCACCCTGGAACGCCGCCCGGAGTTGCTCGCCACGGCTGCGGAGAAGCTGTCCAAAGCAGATCGGGCTTTTCTGGCTGGCCGCGACTGGAAAGCCGCCTAGCCACCTACGCATAGTCCACAACCGACGTATTCTAACACCATTTGAGGGTGGTCACAAAAACGGCTGAATCCGCAGGGCAGATTGACAATCCGTCCTACCCAATTCCCCAAGTGCCTGGATTGAGCAGCGCTTCGTCGTCCAGGCGCAGGGTGCGTAGCTCCGCCAGCAGAGACGGAGGCAGGTGCAGTCTCGCGGCGTGCACAGCGTCGTTCACCTCTTCCACGCTGCGCACGCCTACCAGCACCGCGTGGATGGCCGGGTTTGCCAGGGCAAAGGCAACCGCGGCCTGGGCCGGGCCGCCACCGATTTTGGCATCGGCCACGATTTGGCGAAAACGACGGGAGCGGTCGATCAGCGTTTGTAGATGGGACGGCAGGTGGTCGGCCCGTTCGGTCAGCGCGCCTTTGAGCAGCACAGAGCGCACCACAACCCCCACATTTTGGGCCTGGGCTGCGGAAAGGAAGTGGTCG
This sequence comes from Litorilinea aerophila, assembly GCA_945905745.1. Classification (GTDB taxonomy): domain Bacteria; phylum Chloroflexota; class Anaerolineae; order Caldilineales; family Caldilineaceae; genus JACQGT01. The sequence goes on along the minus strand of CAMDQF010000038.1, from coordinate 3,163 downwards.
GCCAGCCGCTGGTCCAGGACAGAATAGGTGACTTGCATCACATCAAAAAGGTCATACCCCAGCGCGGTTTGGGGCAGCTTTGCGCCGTAGAAAGAGCCGCCTGTCCAGCGAATCTTGCCCGCCCGTTTGGCCGCAGCGAAGACTTCCGCCACGGTCTCAGCCTGACCCAACAATCCAGCGTCCACATTGTGAATCTGCCAGATGTCGAGCCAATCCGTGCCCAACTGGCGCAGGCTTTCGTCCAAGGAAGCCTGCATCGCCCGGCGCAGTTCATTGCCTGTGGGCATGGAACCGTCACCCCGTTGTGTCGCCACTTTGGAGGCCAGCACCACCTGTTCCCGGCGATCAGCCAGGGCCAGCCCCAGCACCCGTTCGCTCTCGCCATAGGCCCGGGCTGTGTCCACATAATTGATGCCCCCCGCCAGCGCGGCGTGGACGATGCGTATACCTTCGGCGTCGGTTGGTCGGCCGCTTTCGCCGGGCAGGGGGATGCCGTATTCCACGCCCAATTCCACAGTGCCCAGGGCGAGAGCAGAGACCGACAGCCCGGTGCGGCCCAGCGTTCGATAGTTCATTGACGGCTCCGATGCTCGCCATTGTCTCGTTCCCAGCCGGGAGCGAGGAGGAAGAGACTATTCAATCCGAAGCGTTCCAAAACGGCCCGGTCGATGAAAGTCTGCCGGTTCGGTGAGAGTGGGTGACCAGCAGCTATACTCCGGCGTTCCATCCCGCGGTCGTTCGATGCGATAAAAGTTGGCTCGCCAGAGAGCCGGCCGCGGACCGGACGGAACGATCCCTGCCCAGGGCAACACCAACACCGCCCACCAGCGCTTTTCAGCTTCGATGCGCCGGGCATGCCAGCGGATGCCCGGCCAGTTCCAGGCCGTATCCACCACCATCTGCGCCCGGTCGCCCGTCGGGTTCTGGACCCAAGCGTCAAAAAGCACGCCATTGGGGCTGATTTCGATCTCCGCATATTCTACGGGTGTCCCCTCGCCCGGGGCCAGAAAGAGTTCCACTACTTCCTCGTTGTAGATGGGATCGTCCCGCTCGGTAAGGGTTCCCCAGATGTCCCGGTCGTCGCAGTCAAAGCGCACATAGAGCGCGGTCGCGTCGCCGCAAATACGCACAGCAGTCGGCTGGCGGGCCAGCCCGCTGCCATCGGCCAACCGCAAGGGTGGGAGCATCGAAACAGCAGCCCAGGGCCAGCTATCCCACGCCGCGGTGGGGTTCCAACCGGAGGGAACGGAAAGTATAGAAGCTTCGGGAAGTGGGTTCATTCGTTCCTCCTGGGCTAGAATCTGCAAATTCGGTCTCTGTCGTACACAAAGAATGACAAGCCTTATTGTACCGCCCGTCCGCAGAGAAAACAAGATTGCGTTTGGAAGCGGGGGGAGGTTATGATAAGAAGGGATTGGAGACTGGGGATTGGGTGTCGATGACCCAATCCCCAGTCTCCAATCCCCAATCCCTACTCTCTGACCTTCTACCCAAAAGGATATCCCACCCCATGCCCATTCTCGACAAATTCAATCTGACTGGCCGCGTAGCGCTCGTTACTGGCGGCAACCGGGGGCTGGGGCAGCAGATGGCCCTGGCTCTGGCCGAAGCGGGCGCAGATGTAGCCCTGACCAGCCGGGATCAAGACCGGGCAGACGAAGCCGCCGCCCAGATTGCCCAGGCCACTGGGCGCACTGTGCTGGGCTATGCCTGTGATGTAAGCAGCAGCGACGAAACAACGAATGTAGTCCGACAGGTGATCGCCGAACTGGGCGGGCTGCACATTGTGGTCAACAACGCGGGCATCAACATCCGCGGGCCGATCGACGAATTGACGCCGGAGGATTTCCGCAAAGTGCTGGATACAAACGTCGTCGGCGTCTGGAATATCTGCCGGGCCGCCGCGGGCCATCTAAAAGGGCAAAAGTACGGGCGGGTTATCAACATCGGCTCCACGCTTTCCGTCATCGCCCTGGCCGACCGCACCCCCTATACCAGCAGCAAAGGCGCAGTGTTACAGATGTCCCGCGCCCTGGCCCTGGAGTGGGCACCCTATGGGATTACTGTCAACACAATGCTGCCCGGCCCCTTTGCCACGGAAATGAATACACCGCTGAAGGAGGACCCGGTAAAGTACCAAGAATTCATCGCCAAAATCCCTCTGGGACGCTGGGGAAATCTGGACGAGATCGGTGGGCTGGCGGTCTTTCTAGCCAGCGACGCGGCCAGCTTTGTCACCGGCGCCGGGGTGACAATTGACGGCGGTTGGACTGTGCATTGAGTTGACAGACGCCCGCCAACAGAGCGATGCTTGGCACCCAATGGAGAGAGCCGATGAAACCTGCCTATCGTATTGAAACTGAACGAACGGTCCTGCGCTGTTGGCAGCCAGAGGATGCCCCCCTGCTTTCGGCAGCAATTGAGGCCAGCCTGGAACATTTGCAGGAATGGATGCCCTGGGCAGCCGGCGAGCCGAAGAGCCTGGACGAACGGGTTGCCTTTCTGCGCGCCATGCGCGCCAGCTTCGACAAAGACGTGGAGTACGTCTACGGAATTTTCAACCGGGACGAAAACGCGGTCATCGGCGGGACGGGTCTGCACCGGCGGGACGAGGGTAACTGTCTGGAGATCGGCTATTGGATTCACGTGGACTACATCAACCGGGGGCTGGCCTCTGAGATCAGCGCCGCATTAACCAAAGCGGCCTTTGCCATTCATCAGGTCGATTGGGTAGAGATTCGCTGCGATCCCAACAACATCGGCAGCGCGTCTGTGCCGCGCAAATTGGGCTATACCCACGAAGCAACTCTGCGCAGGCGGCGCACGACGCCTCAGGGGAATGTCGAGGGCACGATGATCTGGACGCTCTTTGCCGATGAATACCCGGCCAGCCCCAGTGCGAGGGCGAAGATGCGCGCTTTTGATGTGCTGGGCAGCGCGATAGAAGTGAACAGTCAGCAGTGATCAGTGCTGATCTTCGCCCCGCAGATAGAGCGTCGTAAAAATAGAGTAACTACTCGACTTTTGCAGCTAAACAAAGAAGGTGTCAAGCTGGATAAAAAAGGCGAAATGAGTCGTCTATAGCTGATTGAAGGCAACGCCGAAGCGAACTCACCGGGACGAGCCAGGTGAGAACAGCACCACGTAGTCCAGCAGAAAGGCT
>CAMDQF010000037.1 GCA_945905745.1 Litorilinea aerophila | reverse complement strand
CTGCCTTTGGCGGCCTCCATCGCCACCCGAAATTTGTACTGCCCGTCGTGCTGTCTTCGTTTCGTTCCCATCTGTCTTTCCTCCACGTGTGTGTTTTTACTGCGTTCCTCTACTTTAGCACGTGGTCCAGTTTCTGGGGTCAATTATATCAACACCGCGCAGAAGTGGCCGAAATCTGCATCGCTCAGACTGTCCGCCGGTTTCACATGGCCCGACGCCGCAGCCCGAGTGCGCCCAGAGGTCATCACATCTTTGTCGAAACCGCCGGTCGCCACATACATTTCGGTCAACCCCTGGGCCGCGCTGACCGCGGCAAAGGTGCGCGCCCTCTCCAGAATCGCCGCTTCTTCGTCCGCTTTCCAGAAATCAGCGGCAAAGTAGCCGGGCGCGGGGCGCAGGCCAACGCTTTCGAAGAGAGCGAGGGTCTGTTTGGCCGTGCGCTCCTGGCTGGGGCCAGCCGGCGCGCCGGCATAACCAGCCGCGGCAATCTCGGCCAGAACAGCTGCTTCGTCAACGCCGCGCCAGGTGATCTGGCCACAACCGATGGGTACATTTTTGAGCATTACGGTTCTCCTGTGTGGGTGACTGCATAAAAAATCAAGAGTGAAACAGACGAGCAGTCAGCAGAATTATCCCCTCACGCTGTCTGCAAATCGCTCGATAGCGGCCAAATGCGCCTGCACGTCTTCCAGACCAGAATTCATTGTATTGATGCTGACGTGGCTGACACCCAGCCCAGCCAGACGCTCAATCATTCCCGGCCATTCCGGGGCCAGATCCCGACGCAGACTCATACGAAATTCCACACCAAATGTAGACGGGTCCCGACCTGCGTCGCTGATATAGCCGCGCAGAGTGGCAAGCTCGCCGGTAAGCTGGTCGAGGTTGCCCGTGTTGGTCATCCAACCATCGCCCAGTTGGGCCATCCGGCGCAGAGCAGCGTCCGAGCCGCCGCCAAACCAGATTGGAATCGGTTGCTGCACGGGCAGGGGCCACAGACCCGCGTCCGGGATGGTGTGGTATTTGCCCTGGAAATTGACAAGCCGCTGGGTCCACAGCGCGCGCAGCACCTCCACCTGCTCGGTCTGGCGACGCCCGCGCGTATGAAAGTCTTCATTGAGCGCGGTGTACTCCACCTCGTTCCAGCCCACGCCCACACCCAGAGTCAGCCGTCCGCCGGAAAGAACATCCACCGCCGCTGCCTGTTTGGCAAGAAGAACCGTCTGGCGCTGGGGCAAGATGACGATGCCGGTCATAAAACGGATGCGCTCGGTCAGCGCCGCCAGATAGCCAAAGAGAACAAATGGCTCGTGGAACATCGAATTGTGGTCGTAAGGACGACCTGCCCAGCCGCCGGGACGATCGGGATTGGCCCCGATGACGTGCTCGTAGGCCAGCAGATAGTCGAAACCCAGCCCTTCCACTGTCTGGGCGTAATCGCGGATGTCCGCGGGATTGTCACCGATCTCTGTTTGAGGAAAGACAACTCCGAATTGCATACATGTCTCCTGATTTGGTCGGACGATCCGAAAGATACCTGTAAATATCAAGCTTATAAGGCTTGGCGTGTTCTCCCTCCTCTTGCTGCTCTGTTTACATGGGGCTTTGGTGATCGTGCAGAGAATCATTCCACATACTACCTCCCAGCCGGAAAGGATGCAAAACATCCACTGGTCAGACAGACGGTGGAATTCTCAACGCAAAGATGCAAAGAAGCAGAGGCGCAAAGAAACTTCTCTTCTCTTTGTATCTCTGCGCTTTTACGTTGCCAATAGCCATTCCATCATCTCGTTGACCCGTGCAGAAAGGATGCAAAACCCCACAGTTTGATATACACTAAAAACAATTGTAACGGCGGCAGACAAGATGATTCCCGATAGGAGTAGCGTATGACCACCTCAGGCGAACTGATTTTGACTGATCTCTCCGATCAGGTTTTGACCATTCGCATCAACCGGCTTGCCAAGAAAAACGCACTGACCCTGGCTATGTACGAAGGCATGACAGCGGCGTTGAACCGGGCCAGCGCCGACAACGAAGTGCGGGCAGTACTGATCACCGGCAGCTCCACCTGCTTCACGGCGGGCAACGATCTGATGGACTTTCTCAACAATCCACCCACCAGCCCGGACAGCCCGGTAGTACATTTTTTGCCCGCCCTGCACGCCTTTGCCAAACCACTGGTAGCCGCGGTCTGCGGCGTTGCCATCGGCATCGGCACAACCCTCCTGCTCCACTGCGATCTGGCCTATGCAGGGACAAACGCCCGTTTTCACCTGCCCTTTGTGGATTTGGGGCTAGTGCCCGAAGCGGGGTCGAGCCTGCTCTTGCCCCAGATGCTGGGACAGCGTCGGGCTGCGGAACTGCTGATGCTGGCCGAACCTTTTGGCGCAGAGCAGGCGCGGGAGATGGGCTTTGTCAACGGTGTTTTCGAGCCGGAGGAAGTGGAGAACGTAGCCCGCAGCAAAGCGCTGTTGTTGGCTGCCAAAGCGCCCACTGCCCTGGCCGAGACAAAGCGGCTCATGAAAGCGGCCCAGGCCGAGTTGATTGCCAAAACAATGGACGCCGAGTTGGCGGTCTTTGGGGCGCAGTTGCAGGGGCCAGAAGCGGCGGAGGCGTTGCAGGCATTCTTTGAAAAGAGGAAGCCGGATTTCTCAAAGATGGCGTTTTCAAAGAAGTGAACAGTGAACAGTCATCAGTAACTTGGCGCTCCGCCATATCACTGATGACTGTTCACTGCTCACTTCCTACTGCTCACTTCTTCAGTGGGCCAAATGTATCTGCTGGCGCAGCTCCTCGTGAGCGATCTGAAGATTTTCTTTGACCCGAAAAAAGGCCGCTTCGCTGAATTGCATCTCCTGGGAAAGCAGAATTTTTTCCAGTGCCTCTACCACCCGCAACACCTTCCCCTCCAGCATTTCCACCGTCGTGCCGTAGAACCGTTCAGGCAGAAAATAGATGAGAATCAGCAGACCGGCCAGAACCAGGCTGAGAACCCGCTGGCCTGTGGTCGATAGCTGGTCACCGAAAAAAAAGACGAAAGGAAGCCAGAGCAGAAAGGCTACACCCATCACATGCCAGCGTGTGATGGGCCTTGCCCTCTCCAGCTTTCCCAAATTCGATGCCAGGCGCTCATAGCGCATCAACTCCGCCAGCCAACTGTTGAAAAGACCGCATTGGGCCGGGACCACCCGATGCTGGTCATGGCGCGCCAAATCGAGCGCCCGTTCCCGGCACTCAAGCGCCAATTGATAGAATTCTTTGCGGGTCAATTCAGCCATAGGAAATCAGGGATCGGGGATTGGGGATTGGGGATTGGGGATCGGGGATTGGGGATCGGGGATCGGGGATCGGGGATCGGGGATCGGAGATCGGAAACTGGCACCGAATGGAGATTCCCAGTCCCCCCAGTCCCCAGTCCCCAGTCCCCAGTCCCCCCACAGTCCCCAGTCCCCAGTCCCTTTCTACCCATTCCACAAGGCCAGCATCCAGAGCAGCCCGGCCAGAATCGCGGCCTGGGTTGAACGATCGATAACATAGACAGCGTCGGCGTGGGTCAGGGGTTTTTGGTTGATGTGGGTAAAGGCGCGCAAAAAGATGGGCAGACTGCCCAGCACAAATAGCGAGGAGAGAGGCAACGCATCCATGGCCATCAACAGCAGCACCGATGTAAAGGCCGCCACCCCCATCACCGCCGCGCCATCCAGGGCGAGATCCGGGCCAAAGACGGTAATCGCCGTACCTCGGCGCAGACGCCAATCCCGCCGCCAGCTGAGCAGATTGTAGGCCATAAACGCCAGCCAGGCCAGCACAGCCGGCGCCACCGACGCCAGCAACACCCAGCGGTCAATCACCTCCCGATGGGCGTAGTAGGCGCTGAGACCAGGCAGCAGACCCACCGCGATCAGAATCGCAGCGTCGCCGAAAAGCCACTGCCAACGGGAATAGCGGACGAGGGAAAGCAGAGAGACGGCGGCCAGCAGAACGCTCAACACTCCAAAGAAAAGCAGGGGCCAGCCCACCAGTTCGCTGAGCCAGATATACGAGAGCATTGCAATCCAGAGGCAGAGGAAGATCAGACTGCGCACCGCGCCAGGCCGCACCCGCTGGCTGTGCAGCAGTTGAAAAACGTCCTGCAAGGGTAGGATCTGTCCTTCGGCCCCGACGAATTGTTCGCTGCTTAGGGCAGACCGGTCATTTTTGATGGCCCGGCGGAAGTCCACATACTGGCCCGCCAGAGTCAGCCCTACACAAAAGGCACTGTTGGCGATCAGCAGCAGGGCAATCGACCAGCCATTCATATCCGCGCCGTGCCAGTGGGCAAGGGCCAGCCCCCAGAGGATAGGCAGGGTCATGGCGGCGGTGAGCGCTGGGCGCAAAAGCCGGGCGAAAATGGCAAAGAGGCCATAGGCCACCAGGCCCGAGCCATTTTCTGCCTGGCCTATGGGGCTTTCTGCGCCCCTCTCACCGAGGAGTTTAGGTGTGGTTACTTCTGGATTTTCATTCATCTTGTCTTCATTCTAGCACCTGCCCGCCAGAGCGTCAATAGGCTAACGCAGCCGCCACAACTCGACCAGCACCGTTCCATCCCGCTGGGCAAAGATGGCTTCCAATATTGGCTCGCGTCCGCGCAGATGGGACTGGGCAAAGAAAGCCTCCCGCCGCCCTGCGAAGATATCCTGACCCGCCGCGTGGAGCAGGTAAACGTTGTCCGGGTTGTCGAGAAAGGGGGCAAGACGTTCGGCAAAATTGGCGTCCGGTTCTTCGAGAGAGGTGTAGCCGAAAATTTCGATGGGCGTGACTGTGCCTTCGCTCAGATAGCGCACCGGCGCATCCAGCCCCCAGTCCAGAGCGATGGGCGCGCCCAGGCCGTTGTAGCGCAGGTGATAGGCCAGGTGATAGGTAGCGTCCGCGTGGTCGGCCAGGCCACCGCTGCGGGTCAAGTTTTGGTGATAGGCCAGGGACCCGCTCAGATCGCCGCCCAGCCAGAGAACGAGAAACGCCACGGGCAAGAGCAGAAGGGGGCCACGCCAGCTACGCGCCTGCTCGTAGAGACAGGCCAGACTGATGCCGACCAGCCCGACCAGCAGGGGCTGGAGCAGGGCATAGTGGGTGACGAATAGGTCGCTGACTGTGAAGAGGCTGGCACTGACGGCCAGAGCGACCAGCAGCAGCGGCGGCAGCAATGCCCGTCGCCCGGCCCGGCTGAGCAGACAGGCCAGCACGCCAATCCCAGCCAGCCAGGGGGCGAGGAGATTGGCGTGCAGCCCGCCCAGATACCAGAACTGATCCCCGCGCAGGACTGTGCCGATCTGCCCCAGACGCACGGGCAGGTTGGCGAGGAGCGCGCTGTTGTCCACGCCGTAGTAGCTTTGGCCCAGATTGCTGCCTACGCTGGCAAGGGTTCCGCCGGTTTGCAGGTTAAAGAGCAGGAAGGGAAGCAGAGGAATCGTCCCTGCCAGCGCCGCGCCCAGCAGGAGAGGCAGCGTGACAGGGGGAAGCGGGATGGCGGTGGGGCCAATCGTTCCCCCTTTCCCCCAGCGCCGCCACAGCCACCAGCCTGCCACCAGCAGAGCCAGTGGGCCGACGACCCAGAGCGCCAGCAGTTTGGCGTAGAGGGCAAGCCCCCCGGCAAAGGCGGCGGCCCAAAGGGCATAGGGTGAGCCTGTGCGCAGCCAGCGCAGAGCCAGCCAGAGCGCAGCAAAGGTAGCAGGCAGGGTAGCGTTGGTGACGAAAATGCCCTGGCGCTGCCAGAAGACGAAACTGGGCGAGACGGCCAGGAGGGTGATAGCAAAGAGTCCGGCCAGGGAGAGGGCGGGCGGGCCGGACTCTCTTCGGGTCAGGGCCAGCCATTCGGAGATGGCCCGTTCCAGGGCAAGCAGGGCCAGCAGACCGAGCAGGAGGGGCAGAAAGCGCAGGTTGGGGACGCCGATACCGGTGGCTGCCAGAAAGGGCAGGGCGAGATAGACGTTGAGTGCGCCGATGTAGTCCTGCACCATCAACGGCAGGGCTGTGCCAAAGAGGGTGACTGTAGCCCCCCGAAACGCGCTGATCGGCGCGCCGGTGAGCAATTCCATCGCGTTGACGCCGGCCTCTTTGGCCTCGTCGTAGTGCAGACCAGGTAGCCCCAACTGATAGCCCGCCAGGAGCAGATAGGTTGTGATAGCCAGTAGCAGCCAGCCCAGACGCCAGTGGGAAGAAATCCACTTCATTTCAGCCTGCCTTTGCTGTTGATATTACTCCACAAAGAGGCCGATTTCACTGATCATCGCTTCGTAGTTCCAGCCGCTGGCGTAGACCCGCACGCTGTTGATACGGGCGGGCCGGGTGTCTCGCAGCAGTTCCATCAGATTGGGGGATTCGTAGATGTACCAGGTGAAGGGGGCGATCTTCTCGCCGCCGTTGACGGGCCATTCGGTAGGCGGGTCCCGATAGTAAAAGCCGTGACCCCAGTTCAGCTCCTTGCCGTAGATGTCCGTATAGGCGACTTCGATGCGCAGAGGAAACTCGGAACTTTTTTCGCCTGCGCCGCGCAGAGTCTGGCGCAGCAGGCGCACATCCACCCGAAAGAGCAAGAGATCGTAGCCGTTCACGTCCTGGTCGATGGCCTGACGCATCCCCACTTCGGTGTGGATACCGTCTTCGCCCAGACGCACAAATTGGGCCACCCGCCGCCCGTCCTGATCTCCCACCTCTACTGTGCCCGCAGCTACGTAAGGCGCTTCGGAGTAGACCTCCCAATTATCCAGCAGCGGCTGGGCGAAATCCCCGGCTTGAATCAGATTGCGTTCGGCAGAGACTGGCTCGCCGGGTGGTTCGTTGCCATCCATCCACGCGCGCAAGCCAGGGCCGATAGCCAGTTCTGCGCCGCTCTCGTGGAAAAGCTGGGCTGTGCCCTGGCTAACAGAGAGTTCGGTACGGTCATCCTTCACACTGAAATTGTAGCTGCCTCCACTCAGAACCACATACCCCTGGGGCAGGTCTACCCGCACCACCAGCGCCCGTTCGTCCCGGCTGTTGGTAAAGATGCGCACACGCCCTTCGGTTAGAGCCAAACCCACGGCATAGGGTTCACGGCTGGTGCGAAAACGGGGCTGCTGAATGCGCTCCACAGAGAGGGTTGTGCCGGGGTAGAGATGCACCGTACCGATGGATTCTGTACTGTTGGAATCGGTGGCAAGCCCCAACACGCCCTGGGTAGCCTCGCCAGTTGTGACCAGTCGGCTGCCTTGGGGGATGTCGTCCCGGGCGTCGGTGACGGCGATCGGTTCGGCTCCGCTGGAGGTGTAGAGTAGGACAGTACCGACGGTCGGCTCCAATTGGGCCACGAGTGGGGTAGTGGCGTGCTGCAGAATGTAGTTGACCGTCCAGGGGATGCTGACCGCCAGGAGAAGAAAGACCCCGAAAGCCCCAAGCAGAAGCATCCAGGCCATACGCTCTGGATTGCTTTGCCACAAACTTTGGGGGGAGGTGATGTGTATGCGCAAACCGGGCTACTCGGATTCATCTGCTGAGGGCTGGGCATGAGGCGTTCCTGGCTGGGCCGCGGCCACAATCAGTTTGCTCAGACGGTCCACCCAGTGCCTGGCGTCCTTGTCCTTGGGGTTGATCTCCAGTGCCCGTTGAAAGAGGGCCGAAGCCTGGGCCAGATTGCCCTGTTCTTTGTAGATCAGTCCCAGATGGTAATGGACATTGGGCGCTTTGGGGTCGGCGCGCAGGGCCTGCTCATAGGCGTTGATGGCCTGCTGCTGCTGTTTGGGGCCTGAGATTTCCAGTCGCCCCAGATAGGCTGCGGCCAGGTTGACCCAGAGCATAGCATTCTGCATATTCTGTCGGGCCACGGGCAGCAACACATGCACGGCCCTATCCCATTTGCGCTGCAAAATGAGCGCGCCGCCCAGGTTGATGGCGATGTCCGGGTCGTGGGGATGCTGGGTGTGCAGGGGTTCCAGCAAGACGACGGCTTCGCCGGGCCGGTTGGCGTTCAACAGGCGGGCGCTGGCATTAAGAGCCTGACGATAATCGCCGGTATGGGGAAGGGGTTGTTCTGCCATGGTTCTTTTCTTCTTCGTCTCTTCTTTTCTTCATATCCTTCGTGGTCACATCCCCACCACTCAGGTAAGCATCCACAACACACCGGACACAGTGACCAGACTGAGAACGGTTGTGGTTGCCACAATCGTTGCCACCAGATTGGGTGCGGCGTCGTATTCGGTGGCCAGCACCGTCGCCGTGACCGCGGTGGGCATGGCCGACTGCAAAATCACAATCGTGCGCTCCAATCCCTGCAAGCCGAAAAGAGCGCAGAACAATACAGCCAAAATCGGTCCACCCGCCAGACGGATGATCGCTGTGCGGGCCAGCACCTGCTGGCGGCCTTGAATCGGCGCGTGGCTGAGTTGGGCACCCAACAGAACAAGCAGAGTGGGCACAGCCGCGCTGGCCAGGGTATCCACCGAACGCATGAGACCCACCGGCAGTTCCACCTGAAAATAGCCCAGCAGCAGCCCCAACACCGCGCCATAGAGCATTGGCACTTGCGCGGTCCGGCGCAAGGCCTGCACGGGTTCGGCCCGGCCGGATGAAGCCACAAAGACACCGACTGTATTGCCCAGAAAGGCGGTGGTGACAAAATAGATCATCGCGAGAGCCATCCCGGCCTCGCCAAAGGCAAAGAGCGAAACCGACAGCCCCATATTGCCATTGTTCGAGAGAGCGCTGGTCAAGGCAATCGCCGCCCGCCGCCGCCTCTCCTCGGCGACGCTGCTCAACCATCCGAGCAGACCACTGGCAAGAAAGACCAACGCCGCCAGCAGTGCTGTCCGCCCGACAGTGCTGTAGTCCAGATCGGTCTGATAGAGTCCCCGAAAGATCAACGCTGGCGAAAAGAGATAGAATGTCACCCGCCCGATGGTCTGGGTGTTCAGGGACATATACCGGGCCAGCACAAAGCCGACGAAGACAACCAGAGAGATGGGCAGAATTGTCTGCCCCAGAATCAGGGCGAGGGTATCCAGAATCGCCATAAGGGACGCTGATGGTTATCCTTCGGCTGCTCGTGGGCCGGATGGCGTTGGGTCGTCTGCGCCCTCGCTACCCTCGTCGTCCAGGTTGTGGTAAACCTCGTACTCGTCCAGGTGTGGTGCAAAGAACTCGACCACATATTCGTTGGGCACACCCATTGGCAAGACCAGTTCCCGCAGCAGAGACTGGATAAAAGCCCGCCGCTGGGTCGGTTTGAGCTTGCGCGAGGCTCCATCCCAGAGCAGGATCGTACCGTAGGTGCCTTCGCCGGTGTAGTGCAGGTCCAGCTTGCCGATAGTGATGGGCTGACGGTTGCCGTCGGTCTGGTCCAGATCGAAAAGGGCATACTGCTCTGAGCTTTGGGTACGTACCAAGCGCTTCAGTTTCAGATTCACAGGCCATCCACCGTGCCACTAGCAGTTCCGTTACCAGTCATCGTCGCTCTCTTCATCCCATTCGTTGCCGGACTCGTCCAGGAGCGGGATGTCGCTGCTGTGAAAAAGGGTATCTTCCAGAGCTTCTTCGGCCGCGGCAGCCTCGTCCTCGTCCTCGCTGGTGGCAGCCGCAGTCAAAACCTCTACCGCATCCTTACCGCCGATGCGCCCCAGGGCAAAAAGCGCGGCCAGCCGCACCTCTTTTTCTTCGTCCGACAGCAGCTCGAAAATATCCGGCAGCGCATCTCTGTGTTCCAGCTCGCCACAAGCCCGGGCCGCGGCCACACGCATGGGCGCATCCGGGCTGGCCAGCTCGGCTTGGGCCGCGTCCCGCCAGCGGATGTCGGCGCTGCGGGCCATCGCGTTGAGCGCCGCCACCCGCATCTCCTCATAAGGGGAGTAGTAGCCATCTTCGATGAGTTGGCGCACGCCGGTTTCACTTGAATAGGCGATGCTTTCCAGCGCCCGGCATTGGACGTCCAGGGGTTCCCCATGGCTGTGCAGAATCGAAAGCAGGGCTTCCTCCACCCGCATGGCCTGGGCCGGGTCGATCTCGTCCAGTTCACCCGCCAGCACATACCCACCCAGAGCTTCGGCAGCCGCGGCCCGCACATCCTCGCTGGTGTCGTTGTAGAGCATATCCATCAAGGGACCGATCAACGCCTCGTCGGTCTCCTCCCACAGGCCAGCCACGGCCAATGCCCGGTTGCGGCTGCTTTCATCCTCCAACACCACACGCAAAAAACGTCCCAGATGCAGGGAAAGTTCGGTTTCGCTGGCGGTGATCAATGCCTGCAAGGCCAGGTTGCGCCGTTCTTCGGGGATAGTTATCCATTCCCGGCGCACCTGCGCCTGATCGGGCAGGGTCAGGTCCGAGAGCGCCGAGAGTTCGGGGAGCGGTGGAAAGTTGGGATCGGTTGCCATTTTTTCCAGCAATTGAGCAACAGATAAAGTCGTTTTGGTAGTCACAATCAATTCCTCAAAACAGAGATAGCCATACGCCGTGGCACGCCCCACGGCTCACGCCTTGTAGCATACCACAAAAGTGCGCGGCCAGGAGATTCAAATCAGGGTTCATGCCCGAATGGGCACAAGCAGCAATGAAAACAGGACGCAGATTCACGCAGAAACAACTGATCTGCGCAGATATTGTCAGCGTCAATCATTTTTTCAGCACCATCAGCCTCTCATTGCCAGCTCAACGCCAGGTGAATTCCCAGGTTGCGCTGGGTGGGCTGACCGGTAAATCGTCCGCGTAGACCTGCACGTGCCAACGCCAGCGGCGGCCAAAGGTCTGGGGTGCCAGCCCGCAATAGGCTCCATCCATCTGCCAATTGGTGCGCTGTCCAGTACGCTGTTGGAGCAGAGGCACCACCTGCACATTGCCGGCCCCGTCGGGCACCGAGTTGACATAGCCAAGAAAGAGCACATACTCGTCGTCGGGGGCCAGGCCATTCACAGCATTCCAGCGCACAAACTGTTCGCCGCTGCACGAGACATTAATTCCCTGGGCCGGATCGACCTGACTGGGCGCGTCCAGGCGAATCGCTGCCGTAGGCGCGGGCGTGGGTGTGGGAACGGCGGTGGGGCGGGCCGTGGGTCGGGGTGTCGCTGTGGGCGGCACATAGTCGGGCGGTGGAATCAGCAACAGATCACCGGGGCGGATGGTGAGTGCCTGGGCTGCGGTCATCCCGTTGGCGGCCAGCAGTTGAGCCGCCGAGATGCCATTAAGGGCAGCAATCGCCACAATCGTGTCACCGGCCTGTATGGTATAGCTGCGCTGGCCCGGTGTGGCTGTTGCTGTGGGTGAAAGTAGCTGATCCGAGGCCGGAATGATCAGTTTTTTGCCCAATTGCAGATCTCTGGCATCGACAATTGTCAGCCCATTGGCGGCCAGCAACGCCTCTGTGCTGATGTTGAAACGCAGGGCAATGGCTACTAATGTGTCCCCGCTGACGACTGTGTAGAGTTGCTGACCCGGCAATGTAGCCTGAACCAGCGCGGTGGCTGTTCCGATTAAGCTGACCGTATTGGTAGTCTGAAGCGTAGAGGTAACGGTTACAGTTACTGGGATCTCCAGCGGTTCCGTGCCGGGAATCTCCAGACGTGTGCCCGGTTTCAGTTGCAGAGCCTGCGCGGGGGAAAGCCGATTGACTTGCAGTAACTCCGCGACGGTCACCTGGAAACGATTGGCAATCGAAAAGGCCGTATCGCCTTGCTGTACACTATAGACGCGGCTAACTGCTGTCGCGGTGGGGCTGGCAGTCGGGGTCATCGACGGCGTGGGCGTCCCAGTTGGCTGGGAAGTGGGCAGGGTGGTGGGCAGGGTGGTGGCTGTGGGTGTCGCGCTCGATTCGGCTGTCTGAGTGGGCAGGGGGGTAGATGTCGGCGTCGGGATCTCGGTGGGCAGGGGTGTGGATGTCGGCGTTGGGGTCTCGGTGGCAGAACCCAC
Source organism: Litorilinea aerophila (assembly GCA_945905745.1). GTDB lineage: Bacteria > Chloroflexota > Anaerolineae > Caldilineales > Caldilineaceae > JACQGT01. The sequence goes on along the minus strand of CAMDQF010000037.1, from coordinate 19,250 downwards.
CGCCAACACTAAGTTGGCCTCAGAGTCGGCGGCACTGGCGTCTACGGGTGGGGTCGGCGAACCTACGTTGGCCAACCCAATCTCTCGGGAAGCTCCCGTCTCGGCTTCACCCCGTACAGGGGTCAGCACAGGATTCTCGACGGCCACTCCGCCATCACCCGCGCCCTGGCCCAACCAGGCAAGCGGGCCACTCTCCATCCGGCTGACCAGGACCAAGACAAAGAGCAGCACCAATACGCCGGGCAAACCCCAGCTAAGCCACAGAGGCGGAGCCGCCACCAGCGCTCGCCCGCAGTGGGGGCAAAGGGCATAGGCAGACGATCCCTGCTTTCCACAATGTCGGCAGCGAATCAGCTTTGGTTGCGAGTGCAGAAGCGTGCCGCAGGTTACGCACACGGCCTGGTTCGACTGTACCGGCGCGTGACAAGCCGGGCATTCTTCCGAATGTCGGTGGCTGGAGGTCGTAGGCGAAACAGAGGGAGATGGAAATTGCTGGGCAGACAGCCCGGAGATAGGCTGTCCACCGGGACGGTCCTGTGGCTGAATAGACATCAGACCAGTCCTTCCTCATTGAAATTTTCTTGTCGAAAAAAAACGGCGGGGGATTCTTTTTATGCACGGAAAGCAAAGAACACGGATAGCTCTGTATCCTACCCGTGTTTCTTCTTTTTTGTGTTTACAAAAACTATTCGTTGGTTATGGCTACGCCACGCCGGGGCCTCATTCGCCCAGAATGCGCAGCCAATCAATCGCTTGGGGACCCGAGCGAATATCGCTGACGGTAATCACAACCATCAGGCCCAACAGCAGGGCGAATCCAACCAGATGGATCACCCCTTCCTTCTCTGGGTCCATCCGCCGCCCGCGCAATTTCTCAAAGGCGATGAAAAGCAGCCGCCCCCCATCCAACGCGGGAATGGGGAAGAGATTGGCAACGGCCAAGCCAGCGCTGATGATAGCGGCCAACTGCCAGATGGGGAACCAGAAGCCAGTGTCCAGCGTAGCGCCCACCGCGCCACCCACCAGTTGGGCAATGCCCACCGGACCGGAGAAGCCTGCATCGCTGGGGGCCAACTGTCCGCCGATCAGCATCACAGGCAGGGAGACGACCATCCCCACATAGCCGAAGATATTGCGCACACCTTCCATAACGGCCTGGCCAAAGGGCAAGGAGACCATACGCTGCACGCCATCAATCCCAATCCCCATCGACCCCTGGCCCGGCGGCGGATCTTGGCGGGCCAGCACAGAAATCTCCAGCCAGCTTGTGCCCCGCACAACGGCCAGGGTCACTTCGCTGCCAGCCAGTGCGCTGACCTGTTGGCTCAGGGAGTTGCCCGGCGTGACCGGCGTGCCATTGACCGAAAAGACTATATCACCGGGGGCCAGCGCAGCCTGGGCAGCGGGGCTATCTTCCACCACGGCGGTGATCTGTGTGCCCAGCACCGGGGCAACGTCTACGCCAGCGAGCAGCTCCTCTGCGGAGTTGTCAGTCCCAGTCAGGGTCACCCGTGTACCGTCACGCAGAACAAGCAGCCCCTCTGCCGGGGCGGATGTGCCGTCGGCCAGGGTCAAAGAACGGTTTGCGGCCAAGGGTTCACCGGTGGTGGCCGCCACCAGCAGGGGTTCCCCATTCAGGCTGAGCAGAATGTCGCCACTCTGCAATCCGGCAGCCGCGGCCACACTGGCTCCGGGGACATCTTCCAGCAGAGGGTGGGCCACACTGGCCGGGAAACCGGAGAGTACGCTGGCAATCGAGAAAAAGATAGCGATGACGAAATTCATCGCTGGCCCCGCCAAAAGCGTAACCGCCCGCCCACTCGCGCTGGCTGCGTTGAAGGAGCCAGGGGACATATCCGCGGCGTCCTCCCCTTTCATGCGCACAAATGCGCCCAGAGGAATCGCATTGATAGAGAATACTGTGCCTTTGTAGGTAAAGAGTTTGGCAATGCGTGGGGGGAAACCGAAAATACCAAACTCTTCCACTTCGATGCCGTTGCGACGCGCGGCCAGGTAGTGGCCCAGCTCGTGGAAGAACATCAACGCGCCCAGCAGGAGCAGAAACGAAACAATTGTAAGTAACATTATTTTTCCTTTGTCGCCTGCCTGTGCCCAGTCAACAGTCATTGACCGAGCACATCAGCAGTCCAAGACCGCAGTGAATTATACAGTTGGCCTTTCCCCGCAAGCAAATGGGGAGAGTTTACGAGCCAGCAGTATAGCCCACACCAGGAAGAGAGTCTGTAATGTTTCCAGCCTATAGAAAGTGAGCAGTGAGCAGTGAGCAGTAATCAGTGAGCAGTTGGATCGCGACACGACTGATTACTGCTCACTGATTACTGCTCACTGATTACTCGCGTCCCCGGCCAATCTGCCCCACCCAGCAGGGCACGGGTCAGATTGCCCGCTTGCAACCCGCCGCAAATGATCACTTCCAGCCCGGTTGCGCGACCAGCCATAGCCAGGGCTTGGTCAATCTTGGCAGCCATTCCGCCGGTGACATCCGTACCGTGGCTGCCGCCCAGACCAGCGCTCAGACTCGTCAGGCTGGCGGGGGTGATCTCCCGGACAGGCTCGGCGTTGGGAAAACGGAGGGGATCCGCACTGAAGACGCCGTCCACCTCCCCGGCCAGAACGATGCGCTGGGGGGAGAGCGAGCGGGCCATCCAGTCGAAAATCTCTTCGGTGCTGGCGATTGTGCCGCCCCGCACACTGTCGAGGGCCACATCGCCATGGACCAGCGGGATCAGCCCCCGCTCCAATGCCAGGCCCACAGTCTCTTCCGGGCCAGCCAGCACCCGCCCGTCTTCGCAGCGCAGGGTTGCGCCGGGCGAAATAGACCAGACGGGCAATCCGGCTTTGAGCAGACTGGAGGCCACAATGCGATTGAGCCGGGCCGCGGCATCGGCTGTGATGGCAAAACCCTGCCATTGCTCTGGAGTGCGCACGCTCTCTCGTGTCCCGTAGCGCCGCGCGGTCACGTGGCCGAAGCTGCCGGAGCCGTGGCCGATCACCAGTTGCAGGGCAGGATTTTGGCGGCAGGCGTCCGCAATTTCCGCGGACAATCGCTCCAGTACGTCCAGCCGTGGGGACTCAGTCTGGCGTTTGTCGGTGATGAGAGATCCGCCCAATTTGAGGAAGACGAGGGGTGATTGGGGATTCATTGTTATACTTGACCCGCCTCGGCGATGATGGCGGCGATCAGCGCCTCCTCCTGCTCGGGCAAAACCGTGCGCGGGTCAAAGAGCAGCCGTTCCTGCTGGATGCGCCCGATGACGGGCAGTTGGGCCTGGCGCAGACGGGCCGCGCTGGCGTCCGGGTGGGGGATGCTCAGGGCCAGGAGATAAGTGGGCAGTGTCTCGCCAGGCAGGCTGCCCCCACCGACGGTACTCTGGCCGGGAATCACCTCAGCCGTCAACCCGGCCCCTGCCAGCCGATCCCGCCAGCTTTCAGCCCGGGCCCGCAGACTCTCCGGGTTGGCCGCGATCATCTGCCAGACGGGAATCTCTGCCACAGCTCTGCCCCGACGGTAGGCTTGCAGAGTAGCTTCCATTCCGGCCAAAGTCAACTTATCCACGCGCAAGGCCCGGGTGAGGGGGTGGCGGCGGATTTTGTCGATCAATTCAGCCTTGCCCACCACCAGCCCGGCCTGGGGACCGCCCAACAGTTTGTCCCCGCTGAAGGTCACAATATCAGCGCCGGCAGCGATGCTCTGCTGCACCGTCGGTTCGGGGGAAAGACCAAAGGGCGCGGTGTCGAGCAGTGTGCCGCTGCCCAAATCATCGATCACAGGCGGCGGACCAGGCCATTCCACCTTCTGGGCAATCTGCACCAGTTCGGCCAGGGACGGTTTGGTGACAAAGCCAATCTGCTGAAAATTGCTGGCGTGGACCCGCATCAGCGCGCCGGTCTCCCCGCGAATGGCGTCGGCAAAATCCCGTGGATGGGTACGGTTGGTCGTACCCACTTCTACCAGTTTGGCCCCGCTCTGGCGCAGCACATCGGGGATACGAAAACCGCCGCCGATCTCCACCAACTCGCCCCGGCTGATGATGACTTCCTTCCCGGCGCAGAGGGCAGAGAGAACCAGAAAGACCGCCCCTGCATTGTTGTTCACCACCAGCGCATCTTCGGCGCCGGTCAATTGACGCAAGAGTTCTCTGGCGTGGGTGTGGCGGCTGCCCCGTTCTCCGGCGTCGATGTCGTATTCCAGATTGTTGTAGCCGGTGGCCGCGCTCTGGATGGCCCTACGCGCAGCCGTGCTGAGGGGAGCCCGGCCCAGATTGGTGTGGATGATGACGCCGGTGGCGTTGATAATCCCGCGCAGAGAGGGCTGGCTGCTCTGTTGGAGCCTGTCGGTTAGCCAAGCCATCAGCAGAGTCTGGTCGGGTGCGCCCTCGCCTTTTTGAATGGCGGCCCGGCTTTCGTCCAGCAGACCCCGCAGCGCGTCTGCCACCTGTTCCAGGCCGAATTCAACGAGCAGAGCCGCTACTTCGGCCCGCCGCAGGAAAACATCTACGCTGGGCAACTTGCGATATTCGTTTTGGGTATCGGCCACTGGTGTGATCCGGCTCACTGGTCTGTCCTCGAAATCCTATTCAAATCGTGTCAAGAATTCTAACACTATTACACCGGAACAGGAATCTGCCAATGAAATCGGAGAAGCGTGGTAAAATTGACCCAAACTGACCGCAGAATCTCACCCCACCGAGGAGTATTCCATTGATTACCCACACCGTCGCCTTCAAACTAAAACACCCCGCGGGTTCCGCCGCCGAACAGCTATTTCTCGCCAAAGGCAGCCGTCTGGCTGAGATCGCCGGCGTGGAAAACTTCCGCTGTCTGCGCCAGATCAGCCCGAAGAATCCCTACGACTTCAATTTCTCTATGCAGTTTGCCGATCAGACGGCCTATGCTCACTACAACCAGCATCCGGATCACCAGAGTTTTGTGAAAGATATTTGGCTGAAAGAGGTAGCAGATTTTCTGGAGGCCGACTTTATAGAGATATAGGCGCCCAAATCCAACAGATCGCAAACATTTTCCCTCTTGACACCCATGACGCACTGTGTTATGATTTATTCATAACGCAATGCGTCATTTGTTTTTGAAACCCGATTCCGGCCCTTGCCGGATAGTCAATAGGAGAAATAGAATGGAAGTCAAGCTGGATGTACGCAACATCGACCTGCGCAATGCCCAGGAAGCAGTAGAAGATAACGTGAAATTCGTGAGCAAGACTGGCCGCAAAGTGGCCCTGACCTATGCCGGTCTGCTGGGAATGGCCTACGACGAAGCCCGTGCTATTCTAAAATGGGGTCGTAAGTTAGTGGATGAGGCAGAAAACCGGGGCGAGAAGATGGAGGCTGCCACCTTGCGCGAGATGAAGAATGTCCGCAAAGGTGTAGAAAAGCAGGTCAAGAAGCAGGTGAAGATGGCCGAAGAGGAAGTGGAGAAGGTGCAGAAGCGCGTTGTCAAGCAGGTGCGCCGCTCCGAGGCCAAGGCCGAGAACAGCATCGACGCCCAGGTGGAGCGGGTGTTGGAGCGGATGGGCATCCCCAGCCGGGAGCGCATCGTCAAACTGAGCGCTGAAATCGAAGCCCTGAGCCGCAAGATCGACCAGGAAGTGGTGGCAGCAGCCGTCGTGCAGGCAGCCGTCATGCAGACACCGGAGGCAGCAGCGGCTCCTCTGCCCGCCTACGGCACAATGACCGCTCGGGAGATCGTCACCCTGCTGGATGATATGACCCCTGCCCAGATGGCCGAGGTGAAAGCCTATGAAATGGCCCACGACAACCGGGTGACCGTACTCCGAGAAATTGATCGGCGGTTGGAACTTCCGCTTGAAGAAAGCGAAGTCGTCATCGCATAGGCGATGTAAGGCTGTACCGAAGACGATTTTGTATAGACGGATCAAAAGTAATTCCGCCTTCCTGCACAAATCACAAATATCTCACCGATCAGGTGCTAAAGACCGGATCAGCCACACGGCTGGTCCGGTCTTTTTTGTTTCCCTGGCCGAACAGTCCTTCCTTCCAACTGAATTCCCAAACGAATTTCGATTTATCCCAAAATTAACCCAAATCGGGGGTTGCAATTTTGAGAAAGATATGGGACAATGTGGGGGAAAGTGGGGCAAAATCCCTATAATTGGATAGTTTGATACCCAAGAGTGGGAGAAAAGAACATTTGTTCTATTATTTTTGGTCAAATTGTCAAAAAAACAGTAAACGATCCCTATCATTTCCCTATCAGCAGCCAAACCACATTCACCCCTGCGAGGCCCTCCGTGTTTCTGGGAGAGTATAGCCACAATCTGGACAGCAAAGGGCGATTGACCATCCCCGCCAAATACCGGGAGCAGTTGGAGCCGGGAATGGTGGTGACGCGCAACCCGACGGGTAGCTGCCTGCTGCTGATGCCCCTGGACGAGTGGGAGAGGGTCTCGGCCCGGGTCAGTGCCCTGCCCTTGACCGACAGCCGATCTGCCCTGCTGCGTCGGGCACTTTTCAGCGCCGCCGAAGACCTGATCCAGGACAAGCAGGGGCGAATCCTTATCAGCCAGCGGCTGCGGGATTTTGCCCGCATTGAGGCCGAAGTGGTGGTGGCCGGAATGAACACCCACATCGAACTGTGGACGCCGGCCCTCTGGCAGGAGCAGGTCTTGGCTCCCTTGGCCAGTGATGAACTGGACGGGGCGATCTTTGAAGCATTGGGGGTCTGATGTCCCCCAACCCCACACCCGCCGACCCAGCAGGCGCGGCCGACCCGGTAGGCGCGACCCACGTCCCGGTGCTGTTGGCCGAATGTCTTGAAGGGCTGGCTGTGCGCCCCAGCGGACGTTACATCGACGGTACACTGGGCGGGGGTGGGCACACCGAGGCGATTTTGCAGGCAAGCGCCCCAGACGGGCAGGTGCTGGGGCTGGACGCAGACCCGGCAGCCCTGCGCAGAGTCGAGGAACGGCTGGCTGAACCGATTGCCCAGGGCCGACTGCTGTTGGCACATACGGCTTTTGAGCGGATGGCCGAGGTGGCAGGCCAGCACAATTTTGCCCCAGTGGATGGTATTTTGCTCGATCTGGGCCTGAGCAGTTTTCAGTTGGAGACACCAGAGCGGGGCTTTGCCTTCACCCACAACGGCCCGCTGGATATGCGCTTTGACCCCACCAGCGGGGAGAGCGCCAGCGAGCTGCTCAATTGGATGGATGAAACCGCCATCGCCGATATTATTTACCGCTACGGCGAAGAACGAATGAGCCGTCGCATTGCCCGGGCGATTGTGGAGCAGCGGCCCATTACCTCCACAGGTCAATTGGCAGCGCTGGTGGAGCGGGCAGTGGGTGGGCGCAAGGGTCAACGCATCCACCCGGCCACCCGCACCTTTCAGGCCCTGCGGATCGCCGTCAACGACGAACTGGGCCAGTTGGAGCGGGTGTTGGTGCAGGCCCTGGCGCTGTTGAAACCAGGCGGGCGGCTGGCGGTAATCAGCTTCCACAGCCTGGAAGATCGCATTGTCAAAGTGTGGATGCGGGAAGAGAGCCGGGATTATGTGCCCGACCCCACCAGCATCTACGGGGGACGCGACCGGCAACCGGGGCTGACGCTCGTGACGAAAGGCGCACTGGTTGCCAGCCCGGCAGAAGCGGCCCGCAATCCCCGCAGCCGTTCGGCCAAACTGCGTATCGCCGAGAAAAAATAAAAGACGGACGCAGATTACGCAGAAACAGATGATTGATGTTGATTTTTATCAGCGCAAATCAACTTTTTCAGTCTTTTATCAGCGTCCAATCTCTTCACAAGAGGAAAGCGTAGATGTTCCAGAACAGCGCACTCCCGTCCGTTTCTGTCGATATTACCCAGACCATCAGCGGTTCGCTGCCCCGCTTGCGCGCCTGGCAGGGACTGGCCCGGTTGGACCAACTGCTGCCCTTGCCCCGCTCCTTCGGGGAGTATCTGGTCTGGGTAGCGATGATGGCTGGCGTCGCAGTTCTGGCCTTGCTCCAGATCTCGGTCACGCTACAAATCAGCCAGATCGAGGCAGATGCCCACCTGTTGAAAAGTCAGTACGTTCGTATTGAGCAGCAGAATGCTGAACTGCTCTGGCAGATCAGCCACTTCACCACCCTGGAACGTGTACAGTCCGAAGCTGTGGCGGCTGGTTTTGTACCGGCCCTGCATCGTCGTTATGTAGCTGCGGAGCCGTCCATCTCTGTTGCGCCGACGAACAGCCCAGAGGTCGAGGCAGTTGCGGCGACCGGAAGTCAGGTGGAAACGCCCGTCGCACCAGTGATAGTTGGCCCGGAGACGGGGGGACGGGACAAATCTTCGCTGCCTAATCTGTGGGACGATTTGGCTGTGGTCTGGGCCGAGAAGACCCAGGCGCTGAGCAGCCAGACAGCTCAGCTTCGTGACAGCCTGCGCCAGCAATGGCTCAAGATCGATCTCTCCCGTTATCTATGGATTGGCAGCCCGCGGATCAACAATTCGCCAAGATAGGACAGCAGCCGTGATCCCTTCGCCACTGATCAATCAATCCAGCGCGGCCGACGGGAAACCTCCGGTCGCGTCGTCTATTGAAGCACCAACCACCGATCCCAAGGCAGAGCAGAGCGTAACGGGCTTTTCTCTGGGCAATTCCATGCGTCTACAAGTGGTGATCGCGGTCGTTGTACTCCTGGGCGGTCTGCTGGTCTTGCGCTTGCTCGATATGCAGCTGCGCACGTGGAGTGAATACAATCCGGGCGCTAACGGCCTGGACACCCGCTATACAGTAGACGACTCGACTCCCTGGGGTGTGATTGTGGACAGGGATGGTGTACTGATGGCAGGGGATCGCTTCACCTATCGGGTGACAGCGACCCCTAAACATATTCAGCGGGAAAATTGGGTTGCCCTGTCGGAAAAGCTGGCCCAGGTGGCGGGTATCCCTGCCGACCAGGTATGGAACCGTCTGGCTGAGAATCCAGACGGGGCCTATGCGGTGCTGGCCACGAATGTCCCTTTTGCCATGGGCCAGGCGCTCATTGAAGCCAAGCAACAGGAAATCGACAGCGCGGACAGCGACCAAGATTGGAGTCTGCTGCCCCTGGGCAACGTCTTTATCCACGCCCAGCCCCGCCGCTTCTATCCCCAGGCCAGTCTGGCCAGCCAGGTTTTGGGCTTTCTCAATGCGGAAAGGAAACCAGTGCTGGGGTTAGAGCGTTACTACAACAGCTTTTTGCCCAGCAACGGAGTGGGCCTGCCCAAAGGGAGCATCTCGCCCCGCACAGTGCTTAGCCCCCAGCAGCGCAAGTTCCTGCCCTCTGGCAGCGAAAAGGGGCTGGTGCTGACCATCGACCGCACAATTCAGTGGATTATAGAAGAGGAGTTGGCCGAGGGTGTGCAGTTCTACCGGGCCGAGTCTGGCTCGGTGATTGTGATGGACCCGGCCACCGGGGCCATTTTGGGGATGGCGAACTATCCCTCTTTCGACGCCAATCACTACGAGAATGCAGATCCGGCGGCCTTTACGAATTCGACGATCAGCGCTCAATATGAACCTGGGTCCATCTTCAAAGTGATTACTGTGGCCGCAGCGGTGGACGCGGGTGTAGTGAAAGCAAACACCATCTTTACGGATACGGGCACGATTGTGATCGGCCAGCGCACGATCCAGAACAGTGGGCGCAACGCGATGGGTCAGTTGATGGTGGCCGACGCCCTGGCCCAATCCAACAATGTGGTGACCGTGCAGGTGGCCGAGGCAGTGGGCGCGACAAAGTTCTACGATTATGTGGCCCGCTTCGGCTTCGGCGCAGACACCAACATCGACCTGGCGGGCGAAGTTTCCGGTCTGGTTAACGTGCCCGGCAGCCTGGCCTGGAGCCTCTCGGATTTGGGGACAAACAGCTTCGGCCAGGGCATCGCGGTCACGCCCATCCAGATGATCAGCGCGGTGGCGGCGATTGCCAACGAGGGCAAATTGATGCGTCCCCACATAGTCCAGGCCCGGGTGCATGGGGACGCGGTGCTGCTCACCCAACCGACCCTGGCCCAGCAGGTGATCAGCCCAGAGAGCGCGCAGGAAATGGTGGAAATGATGGTGCATGTGGTGGAGACGGGCAACCGAGCCGCCAAAGTTCCCGGCTATTCGGTGGGCGGCAAGAGTGGCACTGCGGACATTGCCACCGCCGAGGGTTATGTGTTGGATCGGACGATTGCCAGCTTTGTCGGTTTTGCGCCAGCCGATAGGCCCCGGTTTGTGATACTTGTCAAGCTGGACAAACCAGACCCGGAGATCAGCCGCTGGGCCTCCAATTCAGCCGGGCCGATCTTCAGCCGCATCAGCAAGCGGCTGCTGGACCATTTGAATGTGCCGCCAGATGATGTACGTCTGGCGAGTGGGAATTGAGAAGAGGGACGCAGAGGTCGCAAGCGGCGCAGAAACCAGAGATTACGCGGATTCTATCAGCGGCAATCATCTTTTTCAACGTCATCTGCGTCCTCTATTCACAGCGAAATCGAAGAGATTATGGCCGAACGCCCTGTAGTTGAGACCGTCATCACCCATCACACAATCTGGCAGGCCCTGGTGGGCAACGTGCCTCCCCTGACCCTGCACCCGGACCTGGTATCCCCCGCGGTGCTGGACAGCCGGGATGCGCGGCCCGGCAGCCTTTTTATCGCCTTTGCCGGTGAACAGACCGACGGCCACCGCTATATCGGCCAGGCACTGAGCAACGGCGCGGCTGTTGTCATCTGCGAGGAGCGGGGGCTGGAACATCTGGGCGAACAGAGCGTCCAGGTGATCCGCTGCGGGCCAGGCGGCTCGGTTGATCTGGCCCCGGGCAGCGCGGAGAACCCCCTGCCATTGATTTATGTAGTGGAGAGCAGCCTGGAAAGCATCCAGCGGCTGGGCGCGTTTCAGCGCCTGCACCGGACCCGACCCGACCTGCGGGTGGTGGGCATCACCGGCAGCGTGGGCAAGACCAGTACCAAAGAGTTGGCCGCCGCTGTCCTTGCCCAGCACTACACCACCCACAAAAATCCCGGCAACCTGAACAGCGAACAGGGCTTGCCCCTGGCTCTGCTCGGATTGGGCGCAGACAGTGAGCGCTCGGTGCTGGAAATGGGAATGTATGGCCTGGGTGAAATCCGCCGCCTTTGCCAACTGGCTCGGCCCAGTGTGGGCGTTGTGACAAATGTGGGGCCAAGCCATCTGGAACGGCTGGGGACAATCGAACGGATCGCCCAGGCCAAATCTGAGCTGGTGCAAGCCCTGCCCTCCGCGGAGGAAGGGGGCGTCGCCATCCTGAACTGGGACGACGAACGGGTGCGCCCGATGGCCCAGATGACCGACGCCCGGGTCTTCCGCTATGGATTGACACCCGAAGCCGACCTGTGGGCCGATCAGATTGAGAGCGCGGGGATGGAGGGCATCCGCTTTCGCTTTCATCACAAAACAGCCCAGGGCAAGACGGAGAATCTTTACGTCAAAGTGCCCCTGTTGGGCCGCCACAGCGTACACACAGCCCTGCGCGCGGCGGCGGTCGGTCTGGTGGAGGGGCTGACCTGGCAGGAGATTGTCACGGGTCTGCAACGCAGCACAGGCCAACTGCGGTTGGTGCTGGTCAGCGGCATCCACGGCAGCACACTGATCGACGACACCTATAATGCCAGCCCGTCCAGCACAATGGCCGCGCTCAATCTGCTGGAAGATCTGCGCAATGGCAGCGGACGGCGGCGGGTGGCTGTACTGGGGGATATGCGGGAGTTGGGCGACTTTACGGTCGAAGGCCACCAGCAGGTAGGCATCCGGGCCACAGCCACCACCGAAGTGCTGGTCACTGTCGGCACTCTGGGCAGTATCATCGGCGAAGAGGCCCTGGCCGCGGGCTTTCCTGCCCACAATCTGTATATGTTCGAGACGGCCGGCGAGGCGATTGAACGGTTGAAAGTGCTGATCCAGCCCGATGATCTGGTGCTAATCAAAGGCAGCCGGGCCGTGGGCATGGATCGTATCGTCACCGAAATCAGCTACCCAACCCAGGCAGAACGGGGATAACCTATGGATTTCGCACTGACTTTAGGCACAATCAGCTTTTTCATTTCGGTTGTCTGGGGCAGACCGCTGATCAGCCTGCTCAAACGCTGGAAGATCGGCAAACAGATTCGCATCGAAGGACCAGGTAGCCATCAGGTGAAGACAGGCACGCCCACAATGGGGGGCATTTTGTTCGTGCTGCCTGTGCTGCTGATAACCGGTGTACTCAACCTGGCCGAGCTTGCTGGTTTCAGCCTAATCGGTCAAAGCACTCTTTTGCTCTTCTTCTGTGTGGCAACCCACGCTCTGCTGGGCGCGGTGGACGATTGGCAGGGGATCAAAGGCATTCGGGGGCGGGGCGAGGGAATGAGCGCCCGCACAAAGAGTCTTTTCCAGTTTGTTTTTGCGGGTGTTCTCACGGCTGTTCTCTATTTTGGCCCACCGGACCTGGACTACGTAGGCATTCCAGGTCAACCAGAATTCTTCTCCCTGGGCATCTTTTTTATTCCGATTGCGATTCTGGTGATTGTCGGCTTTAGCAACGCGGTCAACCTGACCGATGGGCTGGATAGCCTGGCGGGCAGCACGACCGCGGTGGCCTTCGCCTCCTATGGCGTGATCGCCTTCCTGCAAAGGCAGAGCTATCTGGCCGCCTTCTGCTTTACGATTGTGGGCGCGCTGCTGGCCTTTCTCTGGTTCAATGCCCACCCCGCCGAGCTCTTTATGGGGGATGCGGGCAGCCTGCCCCTGGGTGCAACCCTGGCCCTGGTAGCCCTGATGACCGGTCAATGGCTGCTCTTGCCGGTGGTGGGTTTTGTCTTTGTGGCCGAGACGGCTTCGGTAATGTTGCAGGTGGCTTCGGCCAAACTCAGCCGCCGCTATTTGGGCAAAGACATCCGTATATTTAAGATGACGCCGCTCCATCACCACTTCGAGTTGATCGGCTGGAGCGAGACACAGGTCAAAGAGCGCTTCTGGCTGGTCAGTGTGCTGTGTGGGATGCTGGGGGTGGCGCTGGCGTTGTTGTAGAAATGGTTGATTAGTTCACTAGTTCGCTGGTCGAGACACCCCCAATCAACTAATGAACCAATCATCCTATAATTCCGCAGGACGGACAGATATGTTCAACTTCCAAAACCGCAATGTGTTGATTTTGGGGCTGGCCCGGCAGGGGTTGGCCCTTTGCCGCTATTTTGTGGCAGAGGGGGCCAACGTCACTGTCAGCGACGCCGCGCCAGCCGAAAAGTTGGGCGCAGAGTTGGCCGCGCTCAACGGCCTGCCCATCCGCCTGGCCCTGAGCGGCCACCCGGATTCCCTGCTGGACGGCTGCGACCTGCTTTGCCTGAGCGGGGGTGTGCCTGCCCAACTGCCGATTGTTCAGGAGGCCATCCGCCGGGGCATCCGCCTGAGCAACGACAGCCTGCTCACCCTGCAACTGGCCCCCTGCCCAGTCATCGCCATTACCGGTAGCAGCGGCAAGACGACGACGACGACACTGGTGGGCGAAATGCTGCGCCGCACTTTTGACGGGACAGGCTGCACTGTCCACGTGGGCGGCAATATCGGCACGCCCCTCCTCGACCGGCTGGCCGGCGTGGGGGAGGACGATCTGATTGTGCTGGAACTGAGCAGCTTCCAATTGGAGATTTTCGATCCGACGATTGCCTACGGTTCCCTGGAGGAGATCGGGCCGGATGTGGCGGCTATTCTGAACATCACCCCCAACCACCTGGACCGCCACCCCTCCATGCGCGCCTATGCCGACGCCAAGCTGAATCTGCTGCGTCACCTCAAACCGTCCAGCCAGGTGGTGGTGGGTGGAGACGACCCCGTGACCCAGCGGCTGGGCGCTGACGCCGGACACTGGGGGCAGAAGGGGCTTCTGCAGAAGCCCCTTCTGAAGCTGCCCGCCGAATGGGCGCTGGAGGATCTGCTGGCAGAGGAACGCTCCCGGCTGGCCGCCGCACCCAAGCCGCCTCACTCCTTCAGCCGCCAACCTATTTCGGACTCGGGCGCGTGGCTGGAAGGCGATTCCCTCGTCTATGCCGGTCAACCCTTCTGCAACCGGAAAGACGTGCGTCTGCGCGGGGAGCATAACATTAGCAATCTGCTGGCAGCCGCGGCCATCAGCGGCGCAGCCACAGGCAGCGCGGCCGCCGGGGCTTCACTGACAGCCATGGGCGAAGTCGCCGCCACATTCACAGGGGTCCCTCACCGCCTGGAGGAGGTATCGAGAGCCGGGGGCGTCACGTGGATCAACGACAGCATCGCCACCGCGCCGGAGCGGGCCATCGCCGGGCTGCGGGTCTTCACACCGGGGGAACAGACGCTGATTCTGCTGGCCGGGGGCAAAGACAAGAACTTACCCTGGGAAGCCTTTGCCGACGAGGCCCTGCGGCGGGTAAATTTTCTGATCGGCTTCGGTCAGGCCGGGCCGATGATTGTACAAAAAGTGCGGGAGTGGGCGGCTTTTCGACGGGTGGCGGCGCCAGAATCGGCCATTGTCACTCGGCTGGACGAGGCTGTGCAGCTCGCCAGCCAGATTGTGCGTCCGGGGACCGTCGTGCTACTCTCCCCCGGCGGCACAAGCTACGACGCTTATCGCAATTTTGAAGAACGGGGCGAGCATTTCCGCCGCCTTGTCGCCCAAATGCAGATGGAAGTGATGCGATGACAGCTAGCAGCCAATCCCTTTCCCGTCGCCCCGGAGCCAGCCACTACGACTGGGGGCTGATTACGGTTGTCACTGCGCTGCTGCTCTTTGGCGGGGTGATGGTCTTCAGTGCCAGCTATCCTTGGGCGATGACTTATCAGTCCACGCCCTTTTTCTACATCCTGCGCCATCTCCAATGGACGGCCGTAGGATTGGCGGCGCTGTTTGTCACCGCCTCGATCCCATACACTTTTTGGGAACGGTGGAGCGTACCCATGTTGGCGGTTGGTCTGCTGGCACTGATGGCGGTGATCTTTGTGGGCGATGATCGCTTTGGGGCCAAACGCACGCTCTTTGGCGGCAGCGTCCAGCCCAGTGAGCCGTTCAAGATCGTTGTGCTCATCTACATCAGCACCTGGCTGGCCAGTAAAGGGGCGCGCATCCGGGATATGAATTATGGGCTGATCCCCTTTGGCATTCTGATGGGGATTGTGGCCGGTTTGATTGTCGCCCAGCCCAACATCAGCACGACAATTCTGATTATTACCACGGCAACGATTGTCTTCTTTCTTGCTGGAGCAGAAATTAAGCAGATTCTCTTTGGCGGCATTATCGGCATTGCCACCTTTTGGCTGATCATCACCCGCAGCAGCTATGCCCAGGAACGGGTCGATGCGCTGATGCAGGGTATTCAGAATCCATTGATCAGCACAGAACACCAGATTGCCCAGGCATCAGAGGCGTTGGTGACAGGCGGTCCTGTCGGGACTGGGCTGGGCAACAGTCTGGAGAAGTTCCCTGGCAACCTGCCCCTGAGCTGGTCCGACAATATCTTTGCCATTGTAGGGGAAGAGCTGGGACTGATCGGCACACTGCTGGTTATTCTGCTCTTTGCCCTCTTCACCTATCGAGGGTTACGCATCGCCAGCCGCACACCGGATATGTTCGGCTCTCTGCTGGCGGTGGGACTTACCTGTCTTATCACATTGCAAGCCCTGCTCCACATTGCAGTGGTAGTGGCCGTGGCCCCGCCCACGGGTATCACTTTGCCCTTTGTCAGCTTTGGCGGCAGTTCGATGATTACTGTGCTGGGGGGCACGGGCATTTTGCTGAGCATCAGCCGCTTTCAGGGCTGGCAAACATCCACGGGGCCGAGCAGAAAGATAACCAACAATGCGACTTTTGATCTCCGGTGGGGGAACCGGCGGACACGTCTACCCGGCGCTGGCGGTTCTGCCCCATCTCGCAAAGGCACTGCCACAAAAAGTAAACAGCCAGTCCGGGCCAAAAGTGGCGCACGGACAGCCACCCGAAAATGAGATCGCTCTGCTGTGGGCAGGCAGCCCGCATGGGGTGGAGCGTTCGCTGGTAGAGGCAGAAGGTATCCCCTTTGCCCCCATCCAGACGGGCCAACTTCGGGGAATGAATCCTTTGGCGGCAGCGGCAAATGCAGGCAAAATGGTAGTGGGCATACGTCAGGCATTGGCCCTGCTCTCTGATTTCCGCCCGGACGTCTGCTTTGTCACCGGCGGCTACGTCTGCACACCGGTTGCCATCGCTTGCCGTCTGCGCCGGATTCCTGTCCTGGTTTATCTGCCCGACCTGACGCCGGGGCTGGCGATTCGGATGCTCAGCACTATCGCCCAGCGGGTAGCGGTCAGCTTTCCCGAAACCGCCAGCTACTTTGGCGCAAAGGCGGTCGTTACCGGCTATCCTGTGCGCCAAAGCCTGCTGGATGCAGTCAACAATCGGGAGGAGGCCCGGAGTAAACTGGCTTTGGCGCTGAAGATTGAGTGGGAGCTGGCCGAGAATGGGGAGCCGTTGCCCCTGCTGCTCGTCTTTGGGGGAAGCCAGGGCTCCCGCAGCATCAACCAGGCCATCTGGTCAGCTCTGCCCAGTTTGTTGCCCCAGGCCCATATTTTGCACGTGGTGGGGGTGCGGGATTGGCCTTTGCTGGCTGAGCATACGCCTGTCTTGCCAGAGGGTCTGTCCAGGCGGTATCATCCAGTAGACTACTTGCACGACGAGATGGCCCTGGCTCTGGCCACCGCCGACCTGGCCCTGGCCCGAGCAGGGGCCAGCACACTGGCCGAATTCCCGATTGCCCGGCTGCCATCCGTGCTGGTTCCCCTGCCCATCTCCGGCGGCCACCAGTTTCCCAATGCGCAGAAACTGGCCGACGCCGGCGGGGCGGTGATTATTCGGGATGAAGCGTTGCCAAAGAAATTGCTGCCCACCCTGAACGACCTGCTGGCGAATGAAAAGCGCCGCCTGCAAATGGGCGCGGATGTGGCAAAACTTGCGGTCCCCCAGGCGGGGCTGAATATCGCCCGGTCGATTGTCGACCTGGGCACAACGACAGCGATTGGTTCCAAAGGCACAGCCTATGCTTAGCCAACCAGAAAGTTTCATCGCACTCATAATCTATTTCGTCTTTTTCGGCTTAATCGGCGCGCGCCGAGGCTGGAAGAAGGAGGCGCTGGTCTTTGTGGTGGGCTTCATTAGCTATCTGGGCCTGTTGCAAGTCCAGGGACGATTGGCCTTTCTGATCAACACCGGTGGCAACTACGCGCTGGCCGGTTTCCCGTCGGATCGGGAAGGGTTGCTTACCGTCTTTGAAGCACCCCCCCTCATCAGCGGGGACAACCGAGCGACTTTCATTTTCCTGCTCTGGGCGTTGTTGCTGGTCAGCCTCTATTTTCTGGGTGATCGAATTTTTGCCAAAGACGCGGGCAAGTCCAAATCTCTCGGTTTTCTCTCTGGGATTGCCAATGGGGTTCTCTATCTGAGTCTGGTTGCGACGCGGATCTTTCCAATTTTCACATCCGACGCAAACCTGGCCGAGGCCCCTCCGGGTACCCAGCTACAGCAGGTTGCCAATCGCTTGCAGGACTTTCTGGATGTTCAGTTACGGGCCTTTTTTACGAGCATCTCACTGAGTGAGCAGCGTACGCTGCTGATCATTACAATCATACTTATTATCTTAATCGCGGCCTACACTATGTTTGGCGGGCGCAAATCTCAGGCCCAGAAAAAGTAGAGACGCTATGGGATCGATTGAAACCTATTTCACGACCATTGCTCTCGTCTTTGTATTTATCAGCGTTGCCAGGGGCTATGCTAAAGAATTGAGTACAACTGTCATCATCCTGGTCGCCATCTTTTTGCTGGATGTAATCGACAGCAGACTCAACCCGCTTCTGCTTTCGCTTGTCGAGATAGTTTTTCCCGATTTTGACACAGCCGCCAGCGCCTCTAATCTGCTCCTCTGTTCTGTCTACAGCATTCTGTTTATCGGCGCGATCTTTGCCAATTACTCGGGCAACACACTCAGTTTGGGGGGCAAACAGGCCGGACCACCAGTTGGCACCTACATCAGTATAGCTGTCGGGCTAATGAATGGATATTTTTTCGCGGGCACCCTCTGGTTCTATCAGGCATTGTACGAATATCCTTTCAGATTTTTTGGACAGGGGATCCAGCAACCGCTCTCTGTCACTGCCCAGGTGATGGTGGAGCTATTGCCCCAGAAACTCGCCACCAACACCGGTTACCTAATGATTCCCATCGCCCTGATTCTGCTGCTGCGGGCCAGGGGATAGAAGGAAGAGACAAAACCCAATGGACTCTTTGTCTACAGGGAATTCGACAGATTGGCAGGAACGGCTAGGCAAGAGTGATCCGACCCTGCGCGTTCACCTGCTGGGCATTGGCGGAGCCGGACTTACCCCCATCGCTATCATCCTGCACGAGAGCGGTCTGATTGTCAGCGGCAGCGATGCCCAGACCAGCGCCCGCACGGAAAATTTGCAGCGGTTGGGAATTCGGGTCTATCCATCTCAGATCGCCGAGAATCTCAGCAGCCTGCCCACCGACCAACGGCCCGATGTGGTGCTGATCAGCAGCGCAGTGAGCACGGAGAACCCGGAGCGTCGGGCCGCCGAGCTGTTGGGAATCCCGGTGGTCAAACGGCGGGAGTTTCTGGCTGTGCTGCTGGCAGAACGGGCTGTGATTGCCGTAGCCGGAACCCACGGCAAAAGCACCACGACGGCGATGATCGTCCATGCGCTACACGAAAACGGCATCGACGCTGGCTATATTATTGGTGCAGACCTGCCACGCTATGGCAATGCCCACCGTGGCAGCGCCGAATGGTTTGTGATCGAAGCGGATGAATACGACCGGATGTTCTTGGGGCTTTCCCCCCAGGTAACCGTCGTCACCAATGCGGAGTGGGATCACCCGGACTGTTACCCCAGCGAAGCCAGCTTTCAGCGGGCCTTTGCCCAGTTTGTCGATCAGACCCAGCACGACGGACTGGTGGTCACCTGCGGGGACGACGACGGCGCGGAAGAGCTGCGCACCTTTGCCCCTACCCGAGGCCGCTGGATCAGCTATGGTATGGCCGCGGATGCCGAGTTACGGGCGGTGACGCCAACCGTGGCCGCCAATGGCTGCTACACTGCGGAAATTCTGTGGTGGGGTGCGCCGCTGATCACCCTTTCGCTCTCTGTGCCCGGTGTCCACAACGTATGGAACGCAACGGCAGCCCTGGCTGTGGCCCGCTACTGTG
>CAMDQF010000036.1 GCA_945905745.1 Litorilinea aerophila | reverse complement strand
CGTCCTTCTTGAGGCGGAGGAGGCCCTCTTCCGTGCCCTGCTCGACGCCGAACTGGATGCGGTTGCAGCCGGCCTGCTTCATCTTGGTGAGGAGCTCGCGGTTGGCGCCCTTCACGCGGAAGCGGACGGTCCAGGAGAGCTTCAGGCCGCGCTTGATGATCTCGTCGCAGAGGTCGATGACGCGGGCGTTCGTGATGTTGAACGTGTCGTCGACGAAGTAGAACTCCTGGATGCCGAGGTCGAGGCAGGCCTGGATCTCGTCGCACACGCGGCCCGGCTGCATCACGCGGTAGCGGTGCCGCGGCGTGTTGCAGAAGGTGCAGCGGTAGGGGCAGCCGCGGCTGGTCATAATGCTAAAGCTGCGCGCCCCGTCCACGTGATCGGTGGCGGGCTGGAGATTCGTATACCTGTCCATCTTGAAGAGATGGTAGGCGGGCCAGGGCAACCCGTCCAAGTCGGCGATCGGGGTGCGATCCGGGTTGTTGTGGATTTGCCCATCGGTGGTTTTGTAAGTCAGCCCCTCGCACTCGGCAAAAATTTCGTTCTCGGCGTGCATAAAGGCTGCGGTGCTATAGACCGGCTGATCTTTCAGAAAAGTTTCCAGCCGACTACACACATCAATCCAGGCGTCTTCCCCCTCGCCGCGCACCACAATATCCACGTAGGGCTTTTCGCAGCTCTCCTCCGGCAGCACAGAGACGTGCGGCCCGCCCAACACAACCGGGCAATCGTAGACCTCTTTAATGTCGCGCGCCGTGCGCCACGCCTGTTTTACCTGGGGCGTGTTGGCGGTGATACCCACAATGTGGGGGCGGAACTCCTGAATGAATTCGGCCACCGGTCTGCGCTCCACATCCGCATCGAAGATGACCACCTCATCGCCCCGCTTCTCGCTGACCGCGGCCAGATAGGCCAGGCCCAGATGGGGGGTGGTGCGGGTGTCGATGGGTAGACGAAAGCGTGGATTGATCAAGGCTACACGCACGGCTGTCTCCTCCTGTGCAGAAGAATAGAACGCGAATTGGGCGGATCAGGCGGATGTCCGCAGATACAAAATCAACAAAAGTGTATCACAGCGGGCAAGAGCGCCCAAATTATTCTAAGACTTTTGATAAAAATTAGTCGGTCTGGTTTCGGACGGTTGTCATACGAAGTGCGCGGGGCGAATTGCGAATTTGGCACTCAATTCGCAATTCGCCCCTCGCAATTCGCTCAATACATCCCCACGTCCGGGTCGATCTGCTTAGCCCAGGCGTCGATACCGCCCGCCATACTCAGCACATTCGTCCAGCCCTGCTGTTTGAGCCACATCGTCACCTGCGCGCTGCGCACGCCCTTGTGACAGAAGGTAACGATCTCGGCGTCTTTATCCAGCAGAGCTGGCGTCAACGCGTCCAGCTTCTTCTGGGCCAGTTCACTCAGGGGGACGATCTCAAAAGTGCCCTCGGCAAAGGAAGCCTGGGCCAATTCGTGACGTTCGCGCACATCCAACAAAATGAACTTTTCGCCGCTATCAATTTTTTCAGAGACTGCTTGTGCGCTGATCTCCGGCGCGCCGTAGGGATTGGGCATGGAAAAACCTCAAAAAATAGGGATTGGGGATTGGGGATTGGGGCACGTCTGCGTACTACCCAATATCCCAATATCCACTACCCAGGAACGGTTCGGTTGTAGAGCGCCGAAATGTCCAGATCGGTGATGGCGTGTACACCGCTGATCTCGGCGAAATTTTCTTTGAGCAGGCGCTGAATGCCCAGTTTCATTGTAAGCAGGCTGATGGGGCAATCAATGCACGCGCCCAACATTTTGACGTGAGCAATGCCTTTTTCGTCCACCTTCAACAGTTGGACATCGCCGCCATCTCGGTAAAGGGTAGGACGGTATCCGTCCAGCACTTGTTGGATGCGTTGCGCAAGCGGGGCGTTATTTGTCATCATCTATCCTTCAAAATCCGCCTCTCGGATCATCTGCCGTCCGGCAAAACCGGCCTGAATGTCGTGCCAGTAGACCAGTTCGTCCTCGCCGTAGCGCCAGCAGATGTAGACCTCTTTGCCCCTGCGCCGGGCCAGAAAATCCACCAGCCCGGAATCCACATCTTTTACGACTATGCCCAACTGGCCGATGCCCTTCACGCCCGCTTCCAGGCGGGCAAAGTGGGCCAACAGTTGACCCGCTGCCACATTGCCCCCATTGCCAGCGGCTTTGCGCAGGGCAGGCCAAGCTTCCGGGCGCAGACGCAAAATCTCGGCCCGCGCCGACTGCACCTCCCCCATCAAACGGCGAACCCCGGGCAGTGCTTTGCGTGCTTCGGTTAGGGTATAGACACGAGTCGCCATAATTCACTCTGCAAGAGAAACGGACACGGATTTGCACAGATTGCAGGATTTACACGGATTTTATCTGCGAAATCTGTGGTTTCTGCGCGATCTGCGTCCCGCTTTTCATCCTACGGCACAAAAGGAAGGCGAGGGCGTTCAATAGCCCTCGCCTCCTGCTTTCTCTCTGATCAAATGGGCCGATTTAGTGGCCGCAACCGCTGCCACAACCGCCGCCGGCTGCTGCCTCGGGGGCGCCGGCAGTGCGGAAGCTGCTGCCACAACCACAGGAGCTGGTAGCGTTCGGGTTCTCGATGTGGAAACCGCCGCCCATCAGATTGTCGATGTAGTCGATACTGGCCCCGTTGATATAGAACATACTGGTCGGGTCCACCACCACACGCATCCCATACTGGGTATACACTTCGTCGCTCTCCTGCACATTGTCGTCGAAGGTCATGCCGTACTGCATACCGCCGCAGCCGCCGCCCTTGACAAAAACGCGCAGGGCGTGGGTAGCCTTCACGCCCTTCTGGTCCAGAATCACACCCAACTTCTGGGCGGCCGTCTGGGTCAACGTAATTGCATTCTGGGTTTGGGTCAAAACCATTTCCATTGCTCTGTCTCCTTGAAAACTAGAAAAAGAATAGGTGGCACGATTATACCATCAGTGAACAGTGAACAGTAATCATCGAGTTCGGCTGATAACTGATTACTGATTACTTTCTTCACCCGCCGATCTGATTCATCGAACGGTTGTGGGCAAAGTCGCCGTCGGCCAGCCCGTGACCCCAGGGCTTGTGAAACGCAGCTTCGCGCATCAACTCCCGCATTTCGTCAAAAGTAGCTCCCTGACGCAGGGGCGTGAGCAGGTCCGCTTCGTCTTCGCGCAGCAGACAGAGACGCAACTTGCCGTCGGCGGTCAGCCGCACCCGGCCACAGCCCTGGCAGAACGGCTCGGTCACGCTGCTGATAAACCCCAGCGTGCCTGTGGCCCCCGGGATGCGGAAGGGGCGGCTAGGGTCTACAAAATCGTAGCTGGCCTCTTGCAGCGGGCCGAATTCCGCCTCGACGGTGGCCCGAATCTCCTGGTAGGAGACTACATTTGTCTGCTGAAAGTCGGTGACTTCGCCAAAGGGCATCATTTCGATGAAGCGCACCTCCCAATCCCGTTCCAGCGTGAGCCGGGCCAGATCCACCACATCCTGGCCGTCGTTGAAGTTGCGCACGACAACTGCGTTCAGCTTCACCGGGCGCAGACCGGCCGCCTCTGCCGCGGCAATGCCCCGCCACACATCTTCAATATGCCCCCAGCGGGTAATTTTGTGAAATTTGTCCGCGTCCAGTGTGTCAATGCTGATGTTGACCCGGCGCAGCCCCGCGTCGGCCAGGGCTTGCGCCTGTTCGTGCAGGAGCAGGGCGTTCGTCGTCATCGCGATGTCCCGGATGCCGGGGATGGCCGCAATGCCCCGCACCAATTCGACCACACCGGGGCGGATGCTTGGTTCGCCGCCGGTCAGCCGGATTTTCTCTACGCCCAGACTGGCCCCCACTTTGACCAGATGCAAAATCTCTTCGTCGCTCATCAGTTCGTGGCGGGGGCGGAAGTTCATCTGCTCCGGCATACAGTAGACGCAACGCAGATTGCAGGCGTCGGTCAGGCTGATGCGCAGATAGTGGATGCGCCGCCCGTAGCTGTCGTGCATCTGCTCGATGGGAAAATGGGCGGGAGCGGGCGAGATATTCACCTGCCCGTAACCCGTGCGCTGGGAACGGTGCTTCACCGCCGGACGGGTGTCCAGTGGAATGACAGCCCCATTATTTTCTGGTTCCAAACGCCGTACAATCGTCGGCATAGCTTTTCGTTGCCCCCGGAGGAAGCGTCTGAGAAGTTCGACTTTTCAGAAAAAGTCGAACTTCTGAGTTTAGTAAGAAAACTCGATTTTACTGCCCACCCGCTCCAACATGTCCTCGCCCTGCAAAAACCGATAAGTACAGGCGTTGCCCTTCTCGGCCAGAGAAAAGACCCGTTCGCACGGCTTGCCGGTGAGGTTCTGCATCAACTCCAAATCCATCGCGCAGAGTTCCCGGTGCTGTTCGGCCACACCCGCGTATGGGCAGTTGGAAGTGTGCAGCAGCGCACTTTGGCCGCTGGCTTCCTCTTCCCAACGGGCGAAGTAGCCCCGTTCATTAAGAAAATCCACCACCCGACCCATGCGTTGGGAGAGGCTTTCATTGACGGCCAATCCACCGATCAACTCGCGGGACATTTCCTGGGCCAGACAGCAGAAGGCCGACTGCACCTGCTCCGCGGGCAACAGACTTTTCATCTGGCGCAGCAAACCGCTGGTCAACCCGGCGAAGTTGTCGGGGAAGTAATCAGCCGCCTCGCCGGTCAACATATAGACCTGTTTGGGGCGGCCAACGCTGCCTTCCCGCTGGATTTTACCTACTTCGATCAGGTTCTCACCCTGCAAAATGTCCAGATGATAGCGCACGGAGACCGGGGCCATATCCAACTGACGCGCCAGTTCCTCTACTGTCGCCTGCTTGCGCCGCTTTAGAATGTCGAGAATGCGCTTGCGAACCATCGAAACCAGCCACTCGTGAAGACTGATGAACACTGATAACTACGGATGGCAGTATAGCACGGATGGGGAGCCGTGTCAATTATTATGAAAAATATGAGAAAAATGGATGGCAGGGACTGGGGATTGGGGACTGGGGATCGGAATATCCCAGTCCCCAATCCCCAGTCCCAATCCCCTATATCCTCACCCGCCGCAGACGCAGCGCGTTTGTGACGACGCTGATGCTGCTGAAGGCCATTGCCCCCGCGGCCAGAATCGGGTGCAACTGTTGCAGGAAGTCGGGTGCCCAGGCGAAGGGGGCCAGAATGCCAGCGGCAATCGGAAGCAGTGCCACGTTGTAGCCAAAGGCCCAGACCAGATTCTGGCGAATGTTGCGCATCGTCGCTTTGGAGAGAGCAATGGCCTGGGGCACACTGCGCAGATCGCCGCGCATCAGCGTCACATCTGCCGTTTCCATCGCCACATCCGTGCCCGTGCCGATGGCAATGCCCACGTCGGCCTGGGCCAGGGCGGGCGCGTCGTTGATGCCGTCGCCCACCATCGCCACCCGGTAGCCCTCCTTCTGCAAGGCAGCCACGTGCTGGGCTTTGTCGCCAGGGAGAACTTCGGCAAAGACGCGGTCGATGCCTACTTCGGCGGCGATAGCATTGGCCGTGGCCTGGTTGTCGCCGGTGACCATTGCCACCTGCAAGCCGAGCTTGTGCATGGCCGCAATCGCCTCTTTTGACCCCTCGCGTACGGTGTCGGCCACGCCGATCAGCGCGCTGGCCTGCCCGTCCACGGCCAGCCACATGACTGTCTTGGCCTCTGCCTGCAACTGCGCAGCCTTTGGTCCGAGACCGTTCAGTCCCACCTTCTCCTGCTCCATCAGGCGCAAATTGCCCAACAGCAGCGCGTGGCCGTCTACCGTTGCCCCGATGCCGTGACCGGCGATGGCCTGGAAGCCGCTCGGCTCGGCCAGGGTCAGCCCCCGCTCTTTGGCCGCGCGCACAATCGCCTCGCCCAGCGGATGCTCCGATCCGCGTTCCGCCGAAGCTGCCAAACGCAGCAACTGTTCACTGTTTACTGATGACTGCTCACTGCTTACTACGTCTGTGACCGACGGCTGCCCCTTCGTAATCGTCCCCGTCTTGTCCAGCACAATTACATCCAGTTTGTGGGCCTGTTCCAGGGCCGCGCTGTTTTTGAAGAGAATGCCGTTCTCCGCGCCTTTGCCCACACCCACCATAATGGATGTAGGCGTAGCCAGCCCCATCGCGCAGGGACAGGCGATGACCAGCACCGCGATCAGCCGCAACAGAGCAGGGACAGCGCCAGCGCCAGCCAAGTACCAGATAACAAAGGTCAACACTGCCAGCCCGATCACTGCGGGCACAAAATAGCCAGAGACCTGATCCACAATGCGCTGGATGGGCGCTTTACTGCCCTGGGCCTGTTCCACCAATTTGATGATCTGGGCCAAGGCCGTCTGGCGTCCGACAGCCGTCGCCGCAAAGTGGAGCAGCCCCTGTTTGTTGAGTGTCGCGCCGATCACTTTGTCACCCACCGCTTTGGAGACGGGCAGACTCTCACCGGTCAGCATACTTTCGTCCACCGACGACGCGCCGGAGACGACAACGCCATCCACCGGGATTTTTTCGCCGGGGCGCACAATCACCCGGTCGCCGACAATCACATTGGCAATCGGAATGTCGATCTCTTCACCGCTACGCACCACACGCGCGGTTTTGGCCTGCAAACCCATCAGTTTTTTGATAGCTGCGCTGGTCTGCCCTTTCGCCTGGGCTTCCAGCAATTTGCCCAACACAATCAGTGTGATAATTACCGCGGAGGTCTCAAAGTAGACGTGATCCCCCAGCCCGCCGCTTCCCAGGGTTTTGGCAATGAGCACCGCCACGCTGTAGAGATAGGCGACCGACGAACCCATCGCCACCAGCACATCCATATTGGCGCTGCCGTTGCGCAGGCTTTTGTAGGCACCGGTGTAATAATCCCAGCCGACGTAAAATTGCACGGGTGTCGCCAGGACCAGGAAGAGCCAGTTCACCCACACGTCGTGTGCCCAGTGGCCGAGAAAGCCCAAATCCCGCGCCATACTGAAGATAAAAAGGGGCAGGCTGAAAATGACGCCAACGATCAGCCGGGTCTGCTGGTGGCGGATCTCGGCGGCGCGGGCCGCGGCCTCGGCGTCTTCGGCCTCCTCACCCTCGGCCACCTCCACCACATCGTAGCCCGCCTTGCGCACAGCCGCCGCCATCTCCGCCCGGTCAATTGTGCCGGGGATATAGCGCACGCTGGCCTTCTCGTTGGCAAAGTTGACCGTCGCCTCTACCACACCTTCCAACCGGTTGAGGGTACGTTCGACGGTCGCCACGCAGTTGGCGCAGGTCATGCCGGTGATGGACAGTTCCATATCGGCGGTGGGGATGTGATAGCCCGCCTTTTCCACGCGGGCCATCACATCGGCCAGTACCTCTTTGGGTTTCTGAATGGCCGGATCGTAGCTGATGGTCAGCTTTTCGCTGGCAAAATTGACCGCGGCATCGGCCACGCCGCTGGCCTTTTTGCTGTTGCGCTCCACCGATGCCACACAATTGGCACAGGTCATCCCGATGACGGGGACAGTGAGTTGGCGGGTGGTGGTAGTGGACACGGCGTTTTCTCCTCGGATTAGAGCTTTCTTTTTACCTGACAAAGTGACAAGGTGAAGGGGTGACAAGGTGAGGTTCGCATATCACCCTGTCACCCTGTCACCTTGTCATCTTACGCTGGTGCGTAGTTGATTTCCTTCAACAGCGATTCGATCTTCTCCCAATTGGCCGGCGCGTCCCAGGCCACAGTGACCTGTTTGGTCTCGGCGCTGGCAGCCACAGACTGGACACCAGCCAGATCGCCCAGTTCGCTCTTGACGGTGTGGACGCAGTGATTGCAGCTAATGTTGGGAACGGTGAAGGTTTTGGTAGTCATTGGAGTTTCCTTTCGTGAAAATTGGTTGTTGGGTTGACGGCGGACGGCAGACGACTAACGGAAGACGAACGGACTTCCATCCTGCTCCGTCTATCGTCCACCGTCTGTCGTCAGCTTTTGCTCGTTACTTCAAACACACTGGTAATCTCGTGCAACACAGACTCTCGTTGCGCGGCGTCATCGCCCTGGATGGCGGCGGTGACGCAGGTGCGCAGATGGGTGTCCAGAATGAGGACGCTGACTTTGTTGAGCGCGGCCTGCACAGCCTGAATCTGTTTGATCACATCGATGCAGTAATTATCTTCCTCTACCATCCGCTCGATGCCTTTGACATGGCCGGCGGCGCTTGCCAGCCGCCGTGCCACAGCTTTGCGGGTCGCGTCGTCCATTGTTTGTCCTTTCTGGTTACTCATTCTGGTAAATCCCATCCCCCTGGGGGGGGTATACGGGAATTGTACACCCGACTGTTTTGCTCTGTCAAGTAAGAGCACACACAATTTTGAGTTGCCTCTCCCTGCTGTCCAATGTATACTCAGCACATCGACTGTTGAGCGAACAGTTCCAAGCTCAGGAGATAGCAGTGAAACGGCTCAGGTTCACACAACTATTCGTGGTTTTGATGGCAGCACTGGCGATCATCATTGTTGCCTGCGGCGGCAATGAGAAAAAGAATCCTTCTGTGACCGCTACAGAGCAGGTGGCTACCGCCGCCGATCAAGCGATTGCTATCAATGGTGGTAGTACACAGGCGTCTATACTGGCTCAGATTGCCTTCGAGCGATGGGCGGAGAACAATGGCGAACCATACCGGGACGTCCGGTTTGATGTAGAAGCGAACGACGGCTTCTTTGCTCACGTACGTACCACCGCCTGGTTTCGCCCAGGCATGGATGCGTCCTGGGAAGAGCGGGATGCCCTGATCGAGTGCCGCAAGGTAGGGCAGCAGTGGCAGTGCGATCAGCGCTTCAATTTCAGCCTGAGCAGTGGTGAACGCAGTCGCCGTACCAACGCCACGGCTACAGCGGAGACCCAGGCAGCAGCCACAGCAGCCGTGCAAGCGACTGGCACGGCAGTGGTTGTCCATGCGACAGCGACAGCAATCGCCAGTCTACCCCTCCCTGAGCGGCTGGTTGCCGCCACCGGTAGCGAATTTGTCTTTGTGCCCGCGGGCGAGTTTGTGATGGGCAGCCCTGACGGAGAAGGCGGTAACGAAGAACATCCTCAACACACAGTCAGCCTGGATGAATATTGGATCGGTAAAACCGAAGTGACCAACGCCCAATACGCCCGCTGTGTCGAGGCAGGGGTCTGCGCAGAGCCGAAAAATAATCGTTGGAACGATAGCACCTTCGCCCAACACCCGGTGACAAATGTAAGTTGGCACAATGCAGTGGCCTATGCAAGCTGGCTGACTGAGCAGAGCGGCGTGGTTGTGCGTTTGCCCACCGAAGCCGAATGGGAGAAGGCAGCGTGCGGCACGGATGGTCGTACCTATCCATGGGGCAATACAGACCCTAATGACCGCCTGCTCAACTACAACAGCAATGTGAGCAGCACAACGCCTGTGGGCAGCTATCCAGCGGGAGCCAGCCCCTATGGCGCGCTGGATATGGCGGGCAACATCTGGGAGTGGACAGCGGACTGGTACGATGCCAGCTATTACCAACGCTCTCTAGCGCGCAACCCGACCGGACCGGAGAGTGGAGAGTATCGTGTGTTGCGTGGGGGTTCGTACGGCAATCTCCGTTACCACGTGCGCTGTACTTATCGGATCGGGTACTACCCAGACGGGTTCTCGGATTACGGGTTTCGTCTCCTCTCCCCCGACAGTTAAATAAATCTCTGGACTCTGAAAAACGATGGCACTCCCTCCGCCGTCAGGCGATCAATTTTGTTGAAAAATTACCGAACCGTTCCTAACGGAAATCACTCAATCACCCGTTATCTTTTCTATGCCCAACAAACTCCTCTCCATGCACGAAGCCATCGCTGCTCACGTCCACGACGGCGACAGCGTTGCCATCGAAGGCTTCACCGCCTTTATCTGCTTTGCGGCCGGCCACGAGATCATCCGCCAGGGCCGCCGGGGGCTGACGCTGATCCGCATGACGCCGGACCTGCTCTACGACCAGATGATCGCGGCGGGGGTCGCCAGCGGGCTGGTCTTCGCCTATCTGGGCAATCCGGGCGTGGGATCCCTGCATTGTATCCGCCGGGCTGTGGAGAAGGAGATACCTCACCCGCTGGCGCTGGAAGAGTATTCCCACTTCGGGCTGGTGGCCCGTTATCTGGCCGGCGCGTCGAATCTGCCCTTTTATCCCCTGCGCAGCTACGCAGGCAGCGATCTGCCCGCGGTGAACCCCCGCATCCGTTTCATCGACGACCCCTACGGCTCCGGCCCGATCGCGGTTGTACCTGCCATCCACCCGGACGTGGCGATTGTCCATGTGCAGCGGGCAGATGCCGCGGGCAACAGCCATCTGTGGGGGCTGGTGGGGATGCAAAAGGAGGTGGCCTTTGCTGCGGAGCGAGTGATCGTCGTGGCCGAGGAGATTGTGGACGAAGCTGTGATCCGGGCCGACCCCAACCGCACACTCATCCCCGGCCTGATTGTGGACGCTGTCGTCTGCGAACCCTACGGCTGCCACCCGTCCTATGTGCAGGGCTATCACGACCGGGACAACGAAGCCTATCTGGAATGGGACGCCATCTCCCGGGAAGAGGCCAGCACCCTCGCCTGGCTGGACGAATGGGTCTACGGCGTGGCGGATCGGACTGAATATCTGATGAAGCTAAGCCCGGAGCGGCTGGAGAAATTGTCTCCTCGCCCCGCGCCTGCCGGGCCAGTGGACTACGGAGCGTACGCTTGATTTTTCAGCGTGGAGGACGCAGAGACATCTCCAATAGGGGCACGCCCATCTGCTTCCGGCTTGGCCGGGTTAGGAGCCAAATTGATGAATCCGGTTGATCTGATTACAAAAAAACGGGATGGGGGCGAGCACACACCGGAGGAGCTGGGCTTTCTTGTGCGGGGAATGGTCAACGACTCGATCCCCGACTATCAGTTGGCAGCCTGGGCAATGGCGGTCTATTTCCGGGGGATGAGCGACGCCGAGGCGACCCAGCTCACCCTGGCGATGGCAGCAAGCGGCGACACGCTGGACCTGCACGACGCAGTGGCTCCTGGCGTGCTGATTGTGGACAAACATTCCAGCGGCGGTGTAGGCGACAAAACCACCCTGGCGGTTGGCCCAATTGTGGCGGCCTGTGGCCTGCCTGTGGGCAAAATGAGCGGACGGGGGCTGAGTTTCAGCGGCGGCACAATTGACAAACTGGAGAGCATCCGCGGCTGGTCGCCCGAACTGAGCGAAGATCGCTTTCGCCGCCAACTGCGCGAAATTGGACTGGTCATCGCCGGACAGACTGCCGATCTGGCTCCAGCCGACAAACGGCTCTATGCCCTGCGCGATGTCACGGGTACTGTGCCCAGCCTGCCCCTCATCGCGGCCAGTATTATGAGCAAAAAGCTGGCGGCGGGCGCAGATGCGATTGTGCTGGATGTGAAGTGTGGCCGGGGTGCCTTTATGGAACATCTGGACGAAGCCCGTGCCCTGGCTCGGCTGATGGTTGCCATCGGCACAGGCGCGGGCCGCCAAGTCACGGGGCTGATTACCGGAATGGAACAGCCTTTGGGCCACGCGGTGGGCAACGGACTGGAAGTGCGTGAAGCTATTGAAACTCTGCACGGCCATGGGCCAGCCGACTTTCAGGAACTGGTCGAGCGAGTCGCAGCGGAGATGCTGCTGCTGGGCGATCCTGCCTACCACAGCCTGGCCGCAGCCCAGGCACAGGTGCAAGAAGCGATTGCAACCGGCACTGGTTTAGAGAAACTGGCGGCATTTGTGGCCGCGCAAGGCGGTGAAACGGAGCAGATTTATCACCCGGAACGGCTGCCCGTTGCCCCGGTGCAGCAGACGCTTTCGGCAGAAGAGGCCGGTTTTGTCCATCGCATAGATGCCCGGGAGGTCGGTCTGGCTGTCGTGGAGATGGGCGGCGGGCGCAAGAAAAAGGGGGATGCCATCGACTTTGGCGTGGGGGTTGTCTGTCAGGCCAAAGTGGGGGATCGGGTAGCGGTGGGCGATCCACTCTGCACTGTGTATGCCGCAAACGAATTCAGCGCACACACAGCGATTGTACGGCTGCGCGCTGCTTGGCTTGTGGAGGCAGCCCCATCCAATCCCCTGCCAGTCGTCTTGGATCGGATAGCAAGCGGCTGATTCTGTCTACCAGTCCACCTGACGCCGCTCCTCCACTACACTCTTGTAGAGTTCGTAAGTGCGGTCGGCGATGTCCGACCAACGGTAGAGCGTCTCTGCATCTGACTGCGCGGTCGCCCGCCACTGGGCTGCCCGTTCCTCATCTTCAAATAGCACATCCACACCCCAGGCAATACTCTGCGGATTGTTGGAGATGATCGTCAACCCGTTGTGCATGTGGTGGACCACTTCGCTCAGCCCGCCCACATCGCTGACAATCACATTGCAGCCCGCGGCCATCGCTTCCAGCGCCACGATGCCAAAGGGTTCGTAGAGGCTGGGAAAGATGGCTGCATCGACGGCATTGTAGAGGCAGTTGCGCGCGGCGTCGGAAATAAACCCCAGCAGATGGACCGCATGACCGATGCCCAGGTCGTCTACTATCGACTGCATCTGCTCGGAATTCTTCCCCGCCACCAGCAATCGCACATTGGGGAAGTGGCGCAAAATGTGAGGCATGGCCCGCAGCAGAATGGGTAGCCCCTTTTCCGGGGTGATGCGCCCCACAAAGAAGAGCAGTTTCTCCCCGTTGGGCGCATAGCGAAGACGCAGCCCGGCCACCTCCTCTGGCGTACAGGCGTGTAAAGGTGCGGGATCGATCCCATTGGCAATCACACTGGTTTTGTCCAAAGGCACGCCAAAATAGCCGCCCAATTCCCCGGCCATAAATCCACTGCACACAATCACCCGCCAGGCCTCAAAACAGACCTCCCACTCCAACTGGTTGATCGATGCGCTGATCTGGTTGGGCACGTGGGATTGGTGGCGGCCCCGCTCTGTGGCGTGGATCGTCACCACCAGCGGAACTTTCCACAGATGCTTCAGGGCAATCCCCCCGCTGGCCACCAACCAATCGTGGACATGAATCAGATCGTAGGGAGCTCTGGTGGCAAGCCCGATGGCGTACGTTTCCAGGCGGCGATTCGCATCCACCACACTGTTGAAAAGGTCGTTCGGCGCAATGGGCGGTACATCTATTCGATGTACAGTGACATTCGGGGCCACCTGTTCCAGGCGCATACCACCAGCGGCGCGAGTGGTCAGCACATCCAGATGGAAGGACTCGTCATTCCGCAAGCACTGGGAGAGCGCAGGGACCAGCTCCGCCACATGTTTGCCGATGCCTCCCACCATATTGGGGGGAAATTCCCAGGCCATCATCAATACGCGCATAACAGATTGTCCAAACTCAGTGGGCTGCTGACAAGAATAGTGTGCCGTCGTTGCGCACAATAAAGATGGCCGGATGCCAGATGGTTGTGACCGTCTCACCAGCCATTCGTTTGAGTACATCAGCTGTTTGCCGATAAACGGTGTAGGCAATGGGTGTGTTGGGCGAATGGCTGGCAGCCCATACCGGATAATCGTCATCAATCCAACCGATGACAAAGAGCGGGCCAGTCATCTGCTCACCCACCCGCCGACGAAAGCTCTCGATACCGGCTGCGTAGAGACCGAAGGGGGTCTCCGGTAGCCGCTGCCAGACGGCCTGGGCGAACGCTGCCCCCGCGGCCGGGTCCCCCAGCCAGAGAATCGAATCCCCCACTTGCACGCCGTCCGGGTCGGAGACGGCCGCCCCTTTCACCTCCGTCCAGCCGACTGGCAGACCAGCCAGAACGAGCTGCCGTCCCTCTGCCTGGGCAAATAGCCGTGCTGTCGCCACCAACTCTGCTGCCCCATCCCCGTTTCCTGATGGCGCATAGGGGCGAAACCACTTCTCCTGATCCAATTGCCCGCCGATTGCGGCCTCATCTGCTGCCCAAAAAGGGCCAATGATCGCGACAACCGATGAATCGGTCAGGACTTTCTGGCTGGTGCGGGCCACATCCCGGGAAGTGTCCAGAGCCAGCGGCAGCACGTCCAGCCCGGTAGGATTCTGTTCGGCCAGTGCTGCCCGCAGAGCGACCAGTGCATCGTACCCCTCCTGACGATAGACCCCTTCAAAAGGCGCAAGCAGGCCGATCTTCAGCACAGGCCGGGTGGAGGCGCAGGCGGAAAGGGAGAGGGAAAGAAGGAAAAGCAAAATAGTGAATAGTGAATGGTGAATTGTGAATTGTGAATGAAAGAGCCGACGCCCAATCCCCAATCCCCAATCCCCGATCCCTACTCCCCACTCCCCAATCCACGGCTTACGGATTATAGCCATAGATGCGCAGGTTCGCCTCGTGCTCTGCCAATGTGCGGGCGAAGACGTGGCGGCCATCCTCCCCAGTGGCGACAAAGAAGCAGTAGACACTCTCGGCTGGGTTGCGGGTAGCTTCGATGGCGCTCAGCCCAGGGCTGGCGATGGGGCCAGGGGGCAGGCCGGAGTTCAGGTAGGTATTGTAGGGGCTGACGATCTGGCTGTATTCCTCCACACTCTGGGGTTTCCACCACCAGTTGCCCGCCACACCCCGGGCATACTGCACAGTCGGATCAGCCTGCAAATAGGTCCCACCCACATCCGCCACACAGTTGCTGTTGAGCCGGTTCACATAAACGCTGGCGATCAGCGGTCGCTCGTCGGCCTGCACAGCCTCCCGCTCCACAATCGCAGCCAGGTTGAGCAAGTCCCGCCCGCTCAGACCGCTACCGCCGCCGATTAGCCCGTCGCTGCCTATCCGATTTTCAAAGTTACTGAGGAATGCAGCCAGAATCAGCTCCGGCGTGCTGGCGCTGACCGGGAAGCGGTAGGTGTCGGGGAAGAGAAAACCTTCCAGAGATGCGCCATCGGGCAGGGATTGGAGGAAATCGTAGTTTTCAAAGATGCTCAGGCTGCGGGGCTGGCGCACCGCGCTCAGAAAACGCTCGCCGTCGATGACGTAATTTTCGGCCAGCCGTTCGGCGATCTCTTCGGCCCGCATCCCTTCGGGCACTGTGACCAGCACCTCCTCAAAGCGGGCTTCCTGCAGGGACTCAGCGATCTCCGGCATTGTCATTGTGTCGGCCAGCATAAAATTGCCCGCCTCCAAGCGGCGATCCAGCCCGGTCACCCGCAGGTAGAGATTGAAGAGTTCGGCGTCGGTGATGAAGCCCTGGCTTTGCAGGCGGGCGGCGACAAAGCGGGCTGCATCGCCGGGAATAATTGTAAAGGGCCGGGGGCGGGGGTCCACGCCAGCAGGCTGGGCAAGTTCATCCTCGCGCAGGTTCAAATTGAAGACCAGCACCTGCTTTTCGATATTCTCCGGCGTCAGCGCATACTGGCCTGCGCTCGGGTCGATGAGCGCGTCGCTGCTCTGTTCGAGCGCCATAAACTGCTCGCCCAAATGAGCCTCGGCCACCGACCAGACGCTCCACAGCACGCCCAGCACCAGCGACAAAAAGCCGAGCCGGGCCAAATTCGTCAGAATCAGCCCACTCCAGGGGATGGCTGAGTGGCTGCTCTGCTGCTCACGCTGGCGTTTGCGCGCCTGTAAAAAAGAAAGGGTTGATTTGTTCATTTCACGATTTCCAAACTGAAAATAGAACGCGGACAACGTGGATTGGGCTGATCAACGCGGATGAATCTGCGAAAATTTGTGGCTTCTGGTAACTACTCAGCCGGGAACGCCGCCAGGGATGGCGGCGTTCCTGTTTTTTCTGTTACCGGCCTCCGCGTGAGTGGATTACCTGTCCGGTAATCCACTCGCCTTCGTCACTGGCGAGAAAACGCACCAACCGGGCCGCGTCGTCAGGTCTACCGACTCGCCCGAAGGGGTTTTCCTGGGCCCAGGCCGATTTCTGTTCCGGTGTCATCCAGCCCGTATCGGTTGCGCCGGGATCGATGGCATTGACGGTAATGCCTTTGGCGGCCACTGCCGCGCTCAACGAAAGGGTCAGTGCTTCGATGGCGCCTTTGGTGGCGATGTAGGCCAGCTCGTCGGGCATTGGGCCAACCCCCTGGCCGGACGAAAAACTCACAATGCGTCCGCCCGGCCCACCGGGATAACGGCGCACGAATTCGGCACAGAGCAGCGACGTCCCCCGCAGATTGACCGCGTAGTGGGCGTCCAAATCTGCCGCGCTGAGCGTCTCAATCGGTGTGCGGGTCGAATGGGTGGCGTTGTTGACCAGAATGGAAACCGGCCCCAGAGCCGTCTCGGCTGCGTCAAAAATGCAGGCCGGTGCTGTCGGGTCGGACAAATCCGCTTCGATCCCAGCGGCCTGCACACCCAGCAAGCGGGCATCGGCCAAAATTTCTTCCGCTTCTTCTTCCCGGCTGCCCCACTCCATTGTGGCGTCGTAGGGTTGCCACCAGGTGGTAAAAATATCCGCGCCCGCCTCGGCCAGGGCTGCCACAATCGCCGCGCCAATCCCAGCCCGGCGGCTGACACCGGTGATGAGGGCGGTTCGACCGGAGAGAGGGTATTGCGTATTGCGTATTGCGTATTGCGTAGGTAGTGGTGAGATTGGTTGTCATATCATCGCCGGTAGTGATGTCGTGTACGATTCGGCAAACTGAAACGCCTCCAATGTCCCAAGCCTACACAATACGAAATACGCAATAGATTGTCCATTCTCACTTCTTCGGCAACTCAATCCTTCCCCACCGCTCCCCCTCGCCCCGTTTGCGTGCATCCAAAAAGCTGCGCAGGATGACGGCGGCGGCGTAGGCGTCTTCCCCCATCTGCTTGGCCCGCTTGGGATCGTCGGCCATCCACTCCTGGGCAGCGAAGGAGCTAAGCCGTTCGTCCCAGAAGATGACGGGGAGGGGTTCCTTGCGGGCAGTGCGCAGGGCACGGGCCAGACGCAGCGCCCAGGTGCGGGTCATCTTCGTCTGCTCGCTCTCGCTACCATCCATCGAAAGGGGCAGACCGCAG
This sequence comes from Litorilinea aerophila, assembly GCA_945905745.1. Classification (GTDB taxonomy): domain Bacteria; phylum Chloroflexota; class Anaerolineae; order Caldilineales; family Caldilineaceae; genus JACQGT01. The sequence continues at coordinate 14,481 of CAMDQF010000036.1, read as the reverse complement.
ACAACCGCTTCGGCTTCCTGCTCGGCCACAATCGCCACCAGATGGTCAAAATCCTCGTTCCGGCTACCTCTCTGGAACACTACCAGCGGGCGCACAGTAATCCCCAACGGATCGCAGGTCGCCACCCCAATCCGGGCCAGACCGGCGTCCACAGCGATGAGTTTGCCCGGAGGAGTTGACATCGTTCACTTTCCGTTGCCTTCGGGAAAGTTATCAGTGAGCAGTAATCAGTGGGCGTCCCTCCAACCACTGATTACTGCTCACTGATAACTGCTTACTATTCATTCGCCCGCGCCGCCTCGTCAAATTCCACCCGCACCTGAATGCGGCTGCCAAAACTGGGCAGCGTGCCGAACCAGTCCGGGTCCACATAAAATTCGGGCGGCCTTTGCAGAAGCCACTCTTTCTGCAAAAGTGCGGTCGCTTCTTCTGTGGATAGACCAGCCACCGCCGAACGCACTTCCCGGTTGTCGATGGGGATCACGTAATTACCCCGCCCCACAATCGTAAATGTGACAGAGCGCCCGCTCGCAGTGGCGTTGGGGTCCGCCAGGAATTGGATAGAGTCGGCCACCAGCTTGCCCCGTTCGGGCACGGCCTCTTGTAGAGCAGCCATCGCAATCTCTCTGGCCGTCTCCTGATCCACCGCCACCCCTTGCACCAGCACACGCAGAGTCAAGCCAAGCTGGTCGGCAGGTTCGTCGTTGAAATGGTCAAAGAATTGGGCCACAATAAATGTCTGGATGGAGGATTCGGAGAGCCACTCGTTGGCGCGCAGTTCTGGCTGAAGACGGCCAAAGGCTTCGCTTTGGGCCTGGGCGTTGAGTTGATCGAGCAGCGTATCTTTGTCGATCTGCTTCACCACCCGAACCAATGCCGACTGCCCTCCCCCAGTCGCGCCGGGATTGGTCAAACCCACCTGTGTGCGCAGGGCGCCGGAGACGGTTGTAATGGTATTGGCCCGGGCATTGCCCTGCACGCCCTCCTCCACGGCTTCAATGCTGGCCGTGGCCTGGCTACCCTGGGGCGCAGGCACAATTGTCTCTGACGTGGTGCGAAAATCGTTGCGACTGCCTGTGCTGGTGGAGACAATTGTGCCGGCGGGAATGCGCACTTCCCGATTGGTCTGATTGGTGAAGACCACCTGTCCCACAGCTTTGCCCTGGGCCGCCTGCTCCGAGCCGCTGGTGGCAATCGTGCCGGTCAGTTCGATATAGGTCTCCATCAGCCGTCCGGGCAGGAGTCGGCCCTGGACATCCACCACCTCCACATCCGGGCTGGCAGTGAGGGTGACAGACGCTTCCACTGCGCGCTGGCCGGGAATGATTGTGACTGTGGCCGCGGGCAGGACGTAGACAGCAAAGGCAGCCAGCACTGTCAGCAAAAACGCGCCGACCAGCCCATAACCCACCAGTTGCAGCCAAAGGGGCGCGGGCTGCCGCCAAGCTTCGGCGGCCCGGATGCGACGCTGGCGGCTGCGGTGCAGACTGGGCTGGGAGGTGATGGCGGACCGGGCCTTGCCCGCGGCCTCGCCGTTGGCTGTACGCCAGGCCGGTGGGTTAGGAAGACCTGCGGCAGGCTGCCGGGGATCGATGACAGGCAGGACGGGCGTCATCTGCCAGGTGCGGCTACCCACTGCCTGCTCACTGGCATAGACCGGAATGCCCAACTGCTGGGCCGCCTGCCGGGTAGAGAGGTCATGGGTGACGAGTGCAATCTGCTGGTTGCGCGCCAACGCCTGGCGCTGGATCAGCCGCAGGCGGGGAATGCTGTTCAGTTCGCTCCAGCCGTTGGGCAGGACAACCGCCACCTGTGGGTCGTCCATACGGGCCAGGCGGCGGCGCACAGCTTCGGCTGTGGCGTCAGGTTCGATACGCAGGATTTCGGACAAAGGATTCACCAAAGAATAGAACGCGGACGACGCGGAAAAGACGGATTTGCGCGGATTTTTAGCGGCATTTTCATACAAACTCCAAGAAATTTGGTGGGGCAAATAGTCCACGTTTGCGCAACGGCTCTGGTGCTTCCGTTTCACACATTCGGCGCAACCGCTGCATCGAAGCCGCTGCTTTCAATAGATAGCGCGAATGCAGCAAGGGGCCGACCTCCGCTGTCCACGCCGGGGGAGTTTGCCCACGTCGTAGGGAGAGCAACTCGAGAAGTGCTGCTGATGTCACTAAAATATCTCTATCTTCGGTGACCGGTTTTTCAATATGTGCCAAAGCCAGGAGGGGATCGTAGTACTCCTGGACAAGCGTACGCGCCAACAGATTGTCGTATTCCAGTACGGCCATAGCTAAATCTTCAATTTTCGCCATAAAGTGACTCCCATAGGTCCAGGAAAGCGTATTCCGCTTTCATCTCCAGGCCCGGAATCAGATAGGGTTCCATCCTTTTCCAGATCGTGGCACGCTCCCCCGTGATTTCCTGTAAAAGCCGGGTAGCATCAGCAATATCGACATCATCCCGCCAGGCAGATAATTTCATCGCCAGCAGTTGCTCTACCGAAGTAGTTCTGACAAGTATACCAGGCGAAGAAAGAAGTGTAGGTCCGTGGGATACACTTGCCACGAATCCCTTCACGCCGTCATTCAGCCAGTCGAGAGGTAGAGAGTATTCTTCCGCAACCTGCGACGCCAAAGCGCGCACCAGATGAGGTTGGCGTGGGCGCAGGATAATCACATCCAAATCACGGGTAGAAAGTCGTGCGTTGTAGAGAAGTACCATCGCTGCGCCACCGACCAAAAGCAGTTCGATGTGGATATTCTGCGCAACCGCCAGTTCTCCGAGCCTCTCCAAAGCCTGACTGATTTCCGTTCGAGAGAGCATCTGTTTGCCTTTCGCCTTAATCGCTCTCCGCACCACATCGGCGAGACGCTACCCCTTCAAATTGCGTTCCACCCAGCCGTGGACGATACCCAGAGCGTCGGCCAGCTTTTCCACATCCCGGCCACCGGCCTGGGCCATATTGGGACGACCGCCACCTTTGCCGCCCACAATTTTGGCCGCCTCGCTCACCAGATTGCCGGCGTGGATGCCCCGCTTCACTGCGTCTTCCGTGGCCGCGGCAATCAGCATCGGCTTGTCGTCGATGACCGCGCCCAGGACGACAACGCTGCTGCCCAGTTTGTCCCGGAACCAGTCGGACATCTGGCGCAGAGTATCCACATCTTCCACCTGTACCCGCTGGGCCAGAACGGCCAGACCGTTGATCTGCTGGGCGTTTTTCAGCAGGGACTCGCTCTCCTGGCGGGCCAGCTTGCCCCGCAGTTCCTCAATTTCGTGCTGCAAACGGCGATTCTGCTCGCGCAACTGCTCCACCGCTTCGCCCACTTCTTCCGGGCGTACCCGCAGCAGACTGGCGACGCCGCCCAGAACATCCATCCGGCTCTCAATCAATTGGGCCGCGCCCCGGCCTGTGACCGCCTCGATACGGCGCACGCCGGCCGCGTTGCTGCCTTCGCTGGTAATGCGCAGGCTGCCGATCTCCGCGCTGCTGTCCACGTGGATTCCGCCGCAGAGTTCTTTGCTGTAGTCATCGCCTTCCGGGTCGCCGATAGAGACGACGCGCACGGTGTCGCCATACTTTTCGCCAAAGAGGGCCATCGCGCCTGCGGCCTTGGCCTGTTCCAGCCCAGTCCAGCGGTCGCCCACCACAAAGTTGGCCAGGATGGCTTCGTTGACCGCTCGCTCGATGTCGGCCAGTTCCCCATGGCTGATGGCTGCGGTGTGGGTGAAGTCGAAGCGCAGGCGATCCGGGGCCACCAGCGAACCGGCCTGGTGGACGTGATCGCCCAGGCGGGTGCGCAGCTCTTTATGCAGAATGTGGGTGGCCGTGTGGTTGCGCATAATGTCCCAGCGCCGCTCCACATCAATGACTGCATAGGCCGGGTCGCCCACCTGCACTGTGCCGCTGACCACTTCGCCCATGTGAACAATCAGACCGGCAATGGGCCGCCGGGTATCGTCCACCCGCACCGCCCAGACCGGTTCGTCCAAATCCTCCGGAAAGTAGTAGATGTCGCCGCTGTCGCTGACCTGACCGCCGCTCTCCACATAAAAGGGCGTCTGGGGCAGGACGATCTCCACCCGCTGGCCCAGGCTGGCGCTGGCGACGCTGGCCCCGTCCACCACCAACCCGATGACCTTCGTATCCACATCCGCCGCGCTGTCGTAAATGAGAGAGCGCACGCCGTTCTCGTCCAGGCTGGCTTTGTCCTGAAGTTCCTGCAAAAGCTGACCGTAGACCGAGAGGTCAGCGGGGAGCTGGGCAAAGGCGCTGGCTTTGGAATCGTCCCGATCTTTCTGACGCGCCGCCTGGAAACCGGCCTCGTCCACAGAAAAGCCCTGCTCCTGAGCCACATCCCGGGTGATGTCCACAGGGAAGCCGTAGGTCCCCCAAAGGCGGAACGCTTCGTCGCCGGGGATGACTGTCACGCCTTCCGTGCGCAGCCGTTCGATCAACTCCTCCAGCCGGGCCAAACCAGTGTTGAGGGTACGCTGGAAGCGCTCCTCCTCGGCAGTGACGGTCTGGAGGATGAAGTTCTGCTTGGCGGGCAGGTCGGTGTAATGGTCGCCGTATTCGTCAATCACTGCCTGGCAGACCGGGGCCAGGAAGGGTTTCTCAAAACCGATGCGTTTGCCGAAGCGGGCGGCCCGGCGCAGCACCATCCGCAGCACATAATTGCGGCTTTCGTTGCCCGGCAGCACGCCGTCGCCAATCAGAAAAGTCATGGCCCGGCTGTGGTCGGCGATGACCCGGTAGCCGATCAGATGCTCCTGGCGCTGGGCGTCGCTGTGGCCCAACAACTCCTGGATGCGCGCCATAATCGGCATAAAGGCGTCGGTGTCGTAGTTGTTGTCCTTGCCCTGCAAAATCGAGGCCAGCCGTTCCAGCCCTGCGCCTGTGTCCACGCTGGGCTTGGGCAGGGGGATCAGTTCGCCGCCCGCCACCTTCTGCTCGTACTGCATAAAGACGAGATTCCAGATTTCCAGATATTCGTCGTCTTTGTTGACGCCGCCGGGCACCTGCTTGTCCAGATCGCCCCAATAGAAGTGGATTTCCGAGCAGGGGCCGCAGGGGCCGACATCGCCCATTGACCACCAGTTGTCCTTTTTGCCAAAGCGCAGTACCCGCTCCGGGGCCGCGCCCACCTGCTGCCAGAGCGCTTCGGCCTCGTCGTCGTCGGCATAGACGGTAAACCAGAGCCGCTCCGTGGGCAGGCCCATTTCGTTCACCAGCAGATGCCAGGCGAATTGGATGGCCTCTTTTTTGAAGTAATCGCCAAAGGAGAAGTTGCCCAGCATCTCGAAAAAGGTGTGGTGGCGGGGGCTGGGGCCGACATTTTCCAAATCGTTGTGCTTGCCGCTGACGCGCAGACACTTCTGACTGGTGGTAGCTCGGTTGTAATCCCGCTTTTCCAATCCCAGGAAGACATCTTTGAACTGGTTCATCCCCGCATTGATAAAGAGCAGTGTCGGGTCGTCGGGGGGGACCAGATTGCTGCTGTCCACAATCGCGTGGTTCAGTTCGTGGAAATAGTCGAGAAAGAGTTGGCGAATCTCTTTGGTTGAAAGCTGTTTCATTGCAGGTCTCGCTTCCTGGGACGGGTTCGGATGTTTCTACCACGCGTAGGGCGGATTGGCAATCCGCCCCAATATATTCATATAGTGTAGCAGGAATGGGCGGATTTTCGGAAAAGAGAGGGGAGAGGGGATTGGGGACTGGGGACTGGGGATTGGGGACTGGGGATCGGAAACTTCCCAATCCCCAATCCCCAATCCCTATTTCCCAACCCGGGGCAGGTAGATGCGGGGCAGATCGTCGGTGGGGATGGGCTGGGCAAGGGCGTCACGATGGGCCGCCACCCAATCACGGAAAGCGATTCCGGCGGGCGTCAGGCTGTGCGTAGCACTGTCGTAGAGCCGTGCGTGGACATTATAGCCAGTGGTCGGTTGGTCCAGGCTGAACCAGAGCCAACGCTGTACCAGACGGCAGCCGTCGGCCACATAGCCCAATGTACAGTCTCTTTCGTTGAGAAAATAGTCGAAGGTCGCCCGCATAAAATCGACGACCACCTGCTCGTCGTTAAAGCTCTGATCGCAGACAAAGTCTGTGCCGGTCCAACGCCAGAGCGCGCAGTGGCGATAGAGGACGCCGTATTCAGAGACGATCAGCGGCTTCTCCTGCTGGCCCCGTTCGGCCATCCAGGCGCGGAAAGCCCGAATCTGCTGATCGAAGAGAGCCAGATCGATGTGGGTCCAGTCACTTTCGTAGATGACCGCGCGGGCGTCGTCGGCAGCGAAACCGGGGGGAATGTCTGCACCGTAGCGCTGGAATTCCTCGCGCAGGATGAAGTTGTGAATGTTCCAGACATCCACCGGCATCTCTTCCCCGTACTGCTGCTCATAGGCGTTCCACATCCGCTCCAGCCAAGCCAGGCGTAGGGGCGTGGCCTGGATCAGCCCACCGATGGCGACCTGGGCGGTCGGGTCGGCAGCTTTGATGGCGGCGTGGATGTCGTGATAGGCGGTGGCGTAGAGTTCAGGCAGCATCTCGTCCTGGCCGCCCAGATGCCAGTCCCGGCGGTCCATCTCGTTGCCGATCAGCCAGAGGCTGCTGGGGTTGGACTGGACAATCGCGGCGATGTCAGTCAGAGCGGGTTTCACCTGATAGCTATGGGGTTCGGCGTAGGGGCAGACATCCCGGTTCCAGGCATTTTCGGAGTTGAGCGGACAAGTGAGAATCTGGTGGACGCGCACAGTCTGGGCAAAATGGATGCCATCAGGTGTGGCTGGCGCGCTGTTCGTGCGCCAGTTGTTGTAGACGCCCGCACCCAGTGAGCGGATGGTCGGGTTTGCCAGGTCAACGCCAGAGGTGACGCCATAGCCGATACGCAGGGCAGGCGGCTGTTCGTCGGCAGGCTGGCTTAAGAGGGGCGACGTTCCCAGCAGCAACAGTAGAATTAACGGTGCAAAACGCAAATAGCTCACGTTTTTTGACTCCTTTGGAACGCGTCTTGCCTGAATGCGCAAATGGGCCGATAATTCCTTGCGACAGCGCAGGGCGTTTGGGTATAGAATGCCGAATGTGACAGGTATTTGTCAAGAGGAGAAAAGAGGAAAAGTTGATGGAAAGTTCATCCACACCTGACGAAGAGCTGGCCGAACGCGAAGATTGGCTTGCCCTATCGGCCGCGGGTCTGGCGGAAGCCTATGGCGATGACGAACCGGTGTACACCCTGGCCCACATAAAAGAATGGAATCCGGAGTACGCAGGCGATAATTTGAGCTTCACGAAGTCGGTCTACACAGAAGAAGAAATCGACGAGCGGGTTATAGCGGAAGCGGAGGATGACACAGCCTGGGGTGATCCGGTTTTTGTTCATCGCCAGGAGACGTTCGATTGACGGCCATTTCCGTCCGCAACCTCCGCAAAACCTTCCAGACCAAACGCAAGGCCGCTGGCTTTGGCGGTAGTCTGGCTGCCCTGTGGAAACCGGACCTGCACACGGTGGAGGCCGTGCGCGAGATTTCTTTCCAGATGGAGCAGGGCGAGTTGCTGGGCTTTATCGGCCCCAACGGCGCGGGCAAATCCACGACCATCAAAATCCTCACCGGCATTCTGCACCCGACCGGCGGCCAGGCATCCGTGTTGGGCTTTGTACCCTGGCAGGAGCGGCAGAAACTGGCCTATCACATTGGCACAGTCTTCGGCCAACGCCCCCAACTCTGGTATCACCTGCCCGCGGTGGACACCTTCTATCTCTTTGGCAAAATCTACGAAATAGAGGAGAAGCCACTGCGCCAGCGCATCGGCTATCTTTCCGAAGCCTTTGAGCTCGAGCACCTGCTGGAAACGCCCGTGCGCAAACTCAGCCTGGGCCAACGGATGCGCTGCGAGGTGGCCGCATCTCTGTTGCACAGCCCCAAACTGCTTCTGCTGGATGAACCGTCCATCGGGTTGGATGTGGTGGCAAAACAGCGCATCCGGGAGACGATCCGGCGCATGAACGAGGAGGAGGGGGTGGGCGTGCTGCTCACCAGCCACGACGCGGGGGACATCGAAGCCCTGTGCAAGCGGGTAATTATCATCAACCACGGCGAGATTATCTACCAGGACAGAGTATCCGCGCTCAAACGGCACTACCTCACTTCCAAACAGGTGGATGTGCGCTACAGCGCGGCGCTGGACCCGGATTTTGCCATTCCCGGTGTGGAGATGCTGAAGGTAGGGACTTTCGGCGCGAAATTGCGCTTTGACGTACGGAAGACGCCGGTGGAGCGAGTAATGGCTGCCCTGGCCGCCGCCGGCAGTCTGGTGGATGTGACGGTCTCGGACCCGTCGCTGGAAGAGGTGATTCGAACGATTTATGAGAGTTGATTGCTTTTGCAAGCGATTCGTGGTATACTTCTGGTTATACTTTTAGTCGTAGATTTTGTTATACAAAGGAGGGTCTGAATGCCAGCAACTAAGACCGCAGTATCAATTGACAATACACTTTTTCAAAAAGCAGAGCAGGTTGCTTCCGAACTTGAGCTATCGCGCAGCGGCCTGTACGCGCTCGCTATCGGGGAGTTCCTGGAACGGTATGAGACGAGGAGCATTCAACAGCAGATAAATGCTGTCTTGGCTGATGTGGATGACGAGGCTGATCTGCTCTTCTTAAAGGCTGCCCGACAGCACTTAGGCACGCTGCTTCCCAACGAATGGTAGGTGTACAGTGGTCGAACAGGGAGATATTTATTGGATAGATTTGCCAGAACCAATCGGTGCTGAGCCGGGGTTTCGCCATCCGTGCGTGGTCGTCCAAAACAACGCATACAATTTCACCCGACTCAAGACAGTCGTTGTCTGCATTCTGACCTCAAATCTTCGGCTGGCAGATATGCCAGGCAATGTTCTGCTGCCTATGAACCAAACCGGATTACCGCGACCCAGCGTTGCCAACATCACCCAACTTTTGACAGTGGATCGCACCATTCTCGAAGAAAAGGCAGGCACCATTTCACGCGAGAGTGTTCAGCATATCTTTATGGGGATATTGGGGTTAACTGACCCGTCGAGATTTAGTGTGTGATGTATCTTTCCCGTTCAAATACCTTCCGACGTTCTTTCCCCGCAGCCAAATACTGGGCGATTCTGCGCACCCAATTGCAGAACAGCTTTGCCTATCCCTGGGATCTTCTGGCCCGCAGCATTACCATTCTATTTTTCATGTGGGTTTTTGTGAATCTGTGGCGGGTGACCTATGGCGCAATGGGCAGCCAGACCATCGCCGGGATGAGTCTGGCCGATACGATGTGGTATCTGCTGATGGCCGAGGCGGTGATGCTGAGCAAACGGGACCTCTCCCGGGAGATTTCGGATCAGGTGAAGGATGGCAGTGTGGCTTATCTGCTCAACAAACCCTTCAACTTCATCCTCTATCATTTTGCCGCGGGGTTGGGGGATAGTCTGCTTGTCTTTGGAACCAATCTTCTCCTGGGCGGAGCGCTGGTCTGGTGGCTGGTGGGGACACCGCCGGGCCTGTTGGGGTGGGTGGCTGCGGCGGTGGCGGTGCTGCTGGCCTTTCTGCTGGACTTCTGCTTTTCCGCGCTGATCGGGCTGGGCGCTTTTGTGGCGGAAGAGGTGAGTGCTTTTCGCTGGATCTACCAGAAATTTCTGCTGGTCCTGGGCGGGATACTCATCCCCCTGGATTTCTTCCCCGATTGGCTGCGCGGGATATCCCAAGCGCTTCCCTTTGCCTCGATCATCTATGGCCCGGCCCGGCTCTTTGTGGACCCCAGCCCAGAGCGGCTGGTCTTTGTGCTGCTCAATCAGATAGGCTGGCTGCTGGGGATCGGGATCGGTGTGGCTCTCTTCTATCGGTGGGTGGTGGGGCAGTTGACGATCAACGGTGGGTAAACGGGATGATGGGAAAGTGTTCCCCCCCATCATCTCCGCATCCCATCATCCATTCGACGAGTCTCCTATGCGCAAAACACTTTCTTTTCTCCTCGCCCTCTGGAAGACAAATCTTCTGGCGGCAATGGAATATCGGGTGGCCTTTCTCATGCAGATTCTGGGCATGATGCTGAACAACGCGGTCTATTTCGTCTTCTGGATCATCTTTTTCGATCGCTTCGGAGAGATCAACGGTTGGGGTCTGGCCGATATGTTTCTGCTCTACGGCATTGTAGCCATCTCGTTCGGCCTGGGAACCTATTTCTTTGGTAATGCGCTGCACCTCTCCGGTATCATCGCCAACGGGGAATTGGACTATTACCTTTCCCTGCCCAAGCCGGTTCTGCTGCACGTCCTGGCCAGCCGCAGCATCAGCTCCGCCGTCGGTGACTTCTTCTACGGCCTGATCAGCGTTCTTGTGACCGTTACCATTACGGGATCGTTTAGCGGCGGGCTGCTACTCCGCTTTTTACTGGCTGTCGTGGCAGCTACAGTGGTTGTCATCTCCTTTTTGGTATTGGTCCAGAGCCTGGCTTTCTGGTCCGGCAGCGCGACCCTTCTCACCAGCAGCGCAGTGAATGCCATCATCACATTTGCCATCTATCCCATCACCCTTTTCGATGGCACGGCCAAACTGCTCCTCTTCACAATCATCCCCGCCGCCTTTGTGGGTGCGCTGCCCGCCCAGTTCGTGCGCGCCTTCGATTGGACCAGTCTCGGCCAACTGCTTCTGGGCGCGACCGTCTTCCTCGGCCTGGCGATCTTCGTCTTCCATCGGGGGCTGCGCCGTTACGAGAGCGGCAGCGCGATTCAGGTGCGGATGTAAGAAAAGAGATTGGGTAATAGATATTGGGCAGGGATGTCGCGTCGCGCCAGTACCCTTTTTGCTTGGGCATACAACTTAGAATCATTCTAAATAAAATTTGACAAAAGCTGTCCGGCGTTATATTATTGTGTTGCATTTTAGAATCATTCTAAGTTAGGCATTAGTCGTCCGGCCCAAATATCCAATACCCAATACCGGCAATTGCCCAATACCTGCTACCCAAATGCACACAATGCACACAATCCACGACTATCTCAATGCACTGAAAAACGGCGGCTATCGCATCACCGACCAGCGGCGGGCTGTCTGTGATTTCCTGGCGCACACGCCCACCCACCCCACGCCATCCGACGTCTACTGGGCATTGAGCCTCACCCACCCGGAGACCAGCCGAGCGACTGTCTACAATACCCTCAACGCGCTGCGAGACCTGGGCGCGATTGTGGAGATCAGTGTGGGGAGTGACCACACCCACTACGACACCAACCCAGAACCCCACGTCAATCTGGTCTGTTTACGCTGTGAGCAGGTGGTGGACTACGACGGGGACGTTCCCCTGGCTGCGCTCTACGAAACAGTCCGTGCCCACACCGGCTTTCAGGCTGTGTCGGCCCAGGTCCAGATGGTGGGCTTCTGCGCCGAATGTCAGGCGCGCAGACGCGATGAAATCCGCCGTCAACTTCAGGCATCTGCCATTACTTCTCCCAGGGAGGAGACGAACCAGTGACAACCCACTCGATCAAGACGACTTTGGAACGACCCATTAGCTCTGCGCCCCCAGCCCAACGGGGGACTGGCGGCAACAGTCTGGCTCGCTCTCTGCTCACCCTCGCCTTTTGGCGGGAGAACCCGGAACTGGCCCTAGCTGCCGTCACTCTGATTGCCCTGTTCGTCGGCTGGATCGGCGGGGAGGCGACGGGCGCGCTGCCCGAAGTGGTTGTGACGCTCCTAGCAATCATCGCCTTTGTGGCTGGTGGAATTACGGGAACCCGGGAAGCGCTGGCCGATGCCCTCAAATGGGAATTGAACATTGATTTTCTGATGATCACCGCCGCGCTGGGTGCAGCCTTTATCGGCAACTGGGAGGAGGGCGCGCTGCTGCTCTTTCTCTTCACCCTCAGCAGCGCGCTGGAAGGCTTTGCCATGGATCGCACCCGCAAAGCCATTGAGGGATTGGTGGATCTGCGCCCGGATACAGCCTGGCTGCGCCGGGGGGACGATCTGATCGAAACGCCGGTGGACGATTTACAGCCGGGGGATGTGGTGATGGTGCGTCCTGGCGATCGATTGCCGGTGGATGGAGTCGTCGTCAATGGAACCAGCAGCATCGACCAAAGCCCGATTACCGGCGAGAGCGTGCCAGTCTTCAAAGAGAAGGGCAGCGATGTCTTCTCTGCCACCATCAACGGCAGCGGCGCGCTGGAAGTACGGGTCACAAAGCTGGCGTCGGAAAGCACCCTCAGCAAAATCATCCAACTGGTGCAGGAAGCCCAGCAGGATGCCGCGCCGACCCAGAAACTCATTGACCGCTACAGCCAGCCCTATACCCTGACAGTCATCGGCGCGACGCTGCTGGCCATGCTCATCCCCTGGCTCTTTAGCAACGAACCCTTCGACGTCACCCTATACCGGGCAATGACGCTGCTGGTGGTTGCCAGCCCATGCGCATTGATCATCAGCACACCGGCCAGCATTCTCAGCGCCATTGCCGCCGCGGCCCGGGGCGGCGTGCTCTTCAAAGGCGGGGCCTATCTGGAACGGGCCGCGGCCATCAACATTCTGGCTTTTGACAAAACCGGAACCCTGACCTACGGCAAACCCAAACTGACGAATGTTCACCCACTGAACAGATACAGCCGGGAAGCGGTCGTGCGTATCGCTGCCGGCGCGGAAAGTCTGAGCGAACACCCGATTGCCCTGGCGATTCTGGCCGCGGCCCGGGAGATGAATCTGGAGATTGAGGAGCCGGATGAGTTTCGCTCCATGGCCGGCCACGGCATTCAGGCAGTCTATAAGCGGGGCGAAGAGAGGGAGATTATCTACATTGGCAACGACAAACTCTTTATGGACGAGTCCATGGAACTGTCGCCTGCCATCCGGATGATCGGGCGGGCGCTACAACGCCAGGGCAAAACCACAATGCTGGTGGCCCGACGCAGCACAGCAGGCGATACGTTGGGCCGCGACCGGGACTGGGAGGTGGTGGGTTATCTGGCCGTAGCCGATACCCTGCGCGAGAATGCCAAAGCGTCGATCGAAGCCCTGCGCGCCGTGGGCGTCACCAAAATGGCGATGCTGACCGGCGACAATCGCAATGTGGCCGAAGCCATCGCCGGTCAGGCGGGCATCCACCCGGAAGATGTCTATGCCGAGCTGCTGCCCGAGCAGAAGGTGGAGATCATCCAGCGGTTGGTGAAGGAAGGGAATGTGGCTATGCTGGGGGACGGGGTGAACGATGCGCCAGCCCTGGCTACGGCCAGCGTGGGCATAGCGATGGGGGCGGCGGGCACGGATGTGGCCCTGGAAACTGCGGATATTGTGCTGATGTCCGACGATCTGAGCAAACTGCCATTTGTCATCGGACTGAGCCGCAAAGCTGAACGGATTGTGCGCCAGAATCTGATTTTCTCGCTGGGCGTGATGCTGTCACTCATTCTGTTGACAATCGTCGCCCCGCTCATCTTCCCCGGTTTTCGCCTGCCCCTGCCCCTGGGCGTGGTCGGTCACGAGGGCAGCACGCTGATTGTGGTGATGAACGGGCTGCGGATGTTGGCGGTGAGGGAGTAGGGGATCGGGGATTAGGGATCGGGGATTAGGGATCGGATTCCCAGTCCCCAGTCCCTATTCCCCAGTCCCCGCTCCCCCAATCACAAACCTCTCCATCGCCACCGCTGCGCCGTCCTCGAAAATGGATGGCGCTATCCATTTGGCGAAGGATTTCACTTTGTCTGTGGCTTGCCCCATGGCCACGCCCATCCCCGCCAGTTTGAGCATCGGAATGTCATTTTCGTTGTCGCCCACGGCTAAGACCCGTTCGGGATCAATTTTCAGATGTTCGAGCAGATGGAGCAGACCGGAGCCTTTGTCCACCCCCGCGGCTGTGCCCTCGATCAGCAGGGCGTGGGTGCGGGTCATCAGCATGGTGGGGCCGAACTGTTCTTGCAGAATCGGCGTCAGGTCTGGTTCTGCGCTGGCGTCGTTGGCGGAGATGAATTTGAGCGGCGGGTGATCACTGGCCGCCAGCAACTCGCTCAGATTGGGCTGGATGCGCCGGGGCATTCCAAACCAGTGATCATAGACTGCCGGCTGCCAGACCTCCCGGTTCTGGTAGAGGGTCGTCGTACCGTCCCGGTTGCTGAAATAGAAGATCGTCACCCTCCCCGTTCTGTCGGCCCACTCCGCCACGGCCCGGGCCACATCCAGGGGCATATCGGCCTCGAAGAGCACCTCCCCGCTGACCGGATCCCCCACGACTGCGCCCTGGGTGGTGACGACAGGCGTAGTGATGCCCAGCAGGGGCGTCTGGGTACGCACAAAATCCAGGGTGCGCCCGGTGGCAATCGTCACCGGCACACCGGACGCCTGCACCGCGGCGATGGCGTGGCGCACCCGGGGGCTGTAGCCGCCCTCGAATTCCTTCTCCAAAATTGTGCCGTCCAGGTCCAGCACGACTAAATCGTAGGGGGGGGGCTGCATCACTTTTCCCATT
>CAMDQF010000035.1 GCA_945905745.1 Litorilinea aerophila | reverse complement strand
CTAGTTCTCGTTGGGCGATGGTCATCAGATATCCTCCTGGATGTGGGTTCTATCTGATTATCCTCGCCTCCTACGCCTGTAGTCAAGTGGCGAATAATTCCTGACACTAACCTGGGTCAATTGAGCAAAGGTCAACCACCCCCGTCCTTGAATGGCAAAGATTCCTTCAGACCAACGTTACAAACTTATGGGTCAGCGCGCTTCATCACTTTGCAGGGAGAAGGACAAATGCCAGGTGTAAACGCCGTTGCCGGGTAGCCGCGAATACTCGCCGCGCAGGCGGGCAGCATCGGGGCGGTCGAATGAACCCGTCGCCGGTTCCAGGAAGATGATATAGGGATCGGCCAAGTTATCTTCCTTGGGCATTAGGCTAGGCAGCACGGCAAGATAAGGCACTTTGTCGACGGGGAAAGCCATCTCCAGCTTGAGTTTGCGCGAGGGGTAGGTCAGCGCACACCAGCCTTCGGGCATGGCGCCTTTGATGTAGTACTTCGTGATATGGTCGCGGCTTCTGGGGGTCATACGGCTCAGGTCGCGGGTATGGCCATGGGGCGTGGTGGCAATCGGCCAATCGAAAACATCGCCATAGCCGCCCAGATCACCGTTGGCCGAAAAGACGTTGGCGATCTACTTGACGCCCGCCGGCAGCAGCAGCCGTGAATCTTCATCTTGCCGCAGCATGGGATGCGCCACCCATAGAAAATCGAAGGGAAAGGGGGAGAGATTGGTCAGCGTGTAGTCTATGCGCAACGTGCGCTCATCGGCGAAGTAGGCCGTCTTGTCGAGTCGATAGGGCAGCCGCACGCCGTGGACCGATAGGTGCAGCCGTTCGCCGTCGATCTGATACGACCAGGGCAAGCTCCACACTTCGCCATGATCGGCCAGCTTGGTAGCTTGCCAGGGTGCATCTTCACAGTAACAGAGAGCAATGGTCGGGAACATGTCGTCAAGGCCCGAACACTCGCCATTGACATAGACGCCATCATAAGGCTCAATGCGATAGCTCTCTTGCGGACGATGCACCAACACATCGAAATTGTGGTCGAGCGAGATGAGTGAGCTGACTTTTCCACCCAATGTTGGCAAAAATTGAGCGCGTACATGGCCGGTTTCCAGGGTAATGGCCGGTTGGTCTTTGTAGTGAGAGGTGTAAATCATGGCATTCCCTTTTCGCAGCAGTGCTGCTTACTTAGATCGATGAGAAATAGCAAAACCGGTAGTGTACGGGTTCGAACACAAAAAGAATGGGTTACCCGGTTATGGCTTTGAAATGCTGTATGGCTCATCCTTTCACTCTTCAACTCTTGTCAAACGGGTAAATTGGGCGTGGCAGGTGTTTCCACTCAAAGGCCGCCAGATCAGACATAGTGGCGCCGGCGGTATCAGCACGGATGATTTCGCTGCTCATGTCGGCGTAATATTGAAAATTGCTGGCGGTCTTGAGCACGACCATTTTGGCGTTGGCGGGTTCGATGCCAAAGTGACGATAGACAATCGGGTGGTTGCCACCGATACCTTCGCTTTCGCTGACGACGATGCGGATCGCACCTACTTCGAGCAAGACGGCCCGCCCCATGTCAAACGAGTCGATACCGATCACGCCGGCTTCGATTCTGCCACCGCCGATTGCCAAGACTTTGGCGGTGAGATCGAGGGGCTGATGATAGGCTGCCGATTGTTTTGCGCCAAGATGTACACGAATTTCGTTGCCAATCCCAGCTTTGATTGCGATATCCACTACTTCGGGATCCATGACTGGCACGAGCGCCAGCCCTTTGATCTGCTGTGCCACCATCTCGCGCAAGATGGCCGTGCTATCCCCCGGTGCGCCACCAAAGACACTGTCGCCCGTATCGGAGAGGATCACCAAGCCACGTTCGGCTTGTTCGGCGCGGCGCACGGCATCGGCTGCGGGGATGCTTTCGGTGACGAGGAATTCGTCACGCATGGCCCATGCCATTTCACCCAGTTCATCCGCCAGCCGTTGCGCCAATCCTGGGTCGTTGTCGGTAGTGACTACCACAGCCCAGCCGCCTTCGGGCACATCAAGCCAGGGCTGCATGGGGAAGGGGGAGGCAGCCAGCACACCGGGCATAGTTTCCATCTCACGCGCCCGGTCAAACCAGCGCTTCATTGGTCCCTTGCTGGTGAGAAATTGCTCCTGGTGGGTGATCAGCGGAATCTTGCGCCAGCCCATCGTCGGCTTCACATCACCGCGCACAGTGGCAAAGAGCATCTGCGCTGCCAATTTGCCAGTTTCAAAGGGCAAGTGGGGCTGGGTGCGATGTCCTACCAATCCGTTCATATGCTGCATCATACGTGCTGTAATGTTGCCGTGGTGGTCGAGCGGCGAGATGATCGGAATCTTTGATCCAATCACACCACGCGCCACTTCGAGCAATCTGCCTTCGACATCCGGTTCATTTTCGGCGGCGGCGGCACCATGCTGACTGAAGTAGAAGCCGTCTATCTGACCGATGTTGCGGAGTCCATCGGCCAGTTTGCGCTCAAACCAGGCGAGTGTGTCAGCAGTCAAGGTGCCGCTTGCTCCTGCCCAGGCGCGGATAATCGGCAGTGGCACAAGGTCAATCTGTTCTTCTCTGGCAGCCTCGAAAAAGCCGCCGAGAATGCCAAATGTGCTGTCCTTCTCCAGAATTTCGACACCTTCGTAAAGACCATAATTCAGGTAGCTGTCTAGCGTGGTGACTTTGGGGGTAAAACTACTGGTTTCTTGCCCGATGTGGGCGATTGCGATGCGCATAGGTTTTTGTTTAGGAATAAGTTCCGTGAGAAGGATGGGAAGGAAATCAGATCGATATTCCCGCCCAAAAAAGTACGACTACCGCTTAAAATCGCTGATGGCAATCCCTTTCAAAAACGCATTTTGCGAAAAGAAAAAGAGCACCAGGCAGGGCGTTATGATAGGCGCTGTGGGTGTAGGGTAGCCTAGCATAAAAAGCGCGGTTTGACAATGGCTATAAATACTATCATACTGTCCAGAATTCTCATTATGGGGGGTACGAGGACCTTTTTTGCAACGGCGTATGCCCAGCAGGAGTAAAGGTCGTTGATCAATCCAACCAGCGTACTCTTTGGTCATGCCATTTACCCACCAGGCAGCACCCTGGGACCGCGGCGCTGGCATACCTATGAGTTTGTCCTGATTTATCATGGTTCGATGACGGTGTCTATCAATGGTGTGCCGGTTGTGGCCGGGTCAAACAGTGCTACGCTGCTTTTTCCCGGCGATGAGGAGTATTTTTGCTTTTCCAAAACCGGTGAAACCCACCACGCCTGGTTGCATTTGGCCCTGCCCGCTCTGGCCTCACCGATCAGCGAACGCATTCAGCGTTTGCCCCATGTCATTCCGCTCTCGGCGCCCATGCATGCGCTGATGGATCACCTGTTGGAGTTGCGCACCTCTCCTTTGCCCACAGCCCAGGAGATGATGAAGACGGTTTCGGTGGAATTGCTTTGGCGTTTTGTGGGCGAAGCGGAACAACTTTCGCTCAACAATCAAGAGCGACTGCGTTCGGAGTTGGTGGAACGGGCAAAAGAGTATGTTTTTGCCCATCTGCACGAGGAACTGACGCTGACACACCTCACTTGCTCGGCCTCGCTTAGCTCGGCCCATTTAACCAGGCTCTTTCACAGCCAGGTCGGCCAAACCCCGATGGAATATGTCTGGCAGCAACGGGTAAAACGCGGGGTGGAGTTATTAGAATTTACCGGCCTGACCGTGGAGCAAATTGCCCTGCGCTGCGGCTTTAAGACCAGCTATCACTTCTCTCGCCGCGTCAAAGCGGTCACCGGGCGCACGCCAACGCAAATCCGCAGGCAAGCGGGGTAAGGCAGGGTTTATACTGCACGGCAGCACATAACGAATTATCAGTAGACCGCAGACCGCAATAGATGAAGCGGTCGGTGGTCCACCGTCTGCGGTCTACTCATACTCATGTTACGCAATATAGGCAGAGCGTAGGGGCATGCCCTCGCGGTTGCCCCCGGCTTGCTCGACGATTGCGGGCAGGCACAAGGCGCTGCCCCTACGATTCGTCCCAGTTAAATCACAGCAAGGAGATGATATGAAACGAGTCGTCGTTAGAGGCAAACAAGAGGCCGGCATTGTGGAAGGCCCTGGCCCCAAAGCAAAAGAGGATTGGGTGGTGGTGAAGATCCACGCCGCGCCCATGTGTACGGAGTACAAAGCTTTCGCCGCCGGCGTAAATCACGATCATTTTGGTCATGAGGCGGCTGGAGAGGTGGTTGAGGTCGCACAACCGGGCAAGGTCAAAGTGGGGGATCGTGTGGTGGTGATGCCACAGAATCCGTGTGGGAAATGCACCTATTGTCTGGAGGGCGAATATATCCACTGCCAGGACCCGGTGGATTTCTCCGCCTTTCACGGATCCAGGGATGGCAGCGCAACCATGGCGCAATACCTGGTCAAGCAAGATTGGATGCTCGTTCCCATTCCCGACGGCGTTTCTTATGACCACGCCAGCATGGCGTGCTGTGGGCTTGGCCCCACCTTTGGCGCCTTTCAGCAAATGCAGGTCGACCGCTACGACACAGTTTTGATCACCGGCTTGGGGGCTGTGGGTCTGGGCGGCATCGTGAACGCCCACTATCGGGGCGCACGGGTAATCGGCGTGGAATCCAACAAATGGCGAGCCCAACGCGGCCTGGAACTGGGCGCCGAGGCGGTGATTGATCCAACCGATGCGGATGCTCTGCAGCAGATTCTTGCCCTCACCAAGAATGGCCGTGGTGTGGACAAGGCCGCCGATTGTTCGGGCGTCGTCGCTGCGCATCGCCTGTGCATCGACGCTACGCGGCGCAAAGGGCAGGTCTCCTTCATTGGTGAATCCAATGCGGACACCCCTCTGCGCATCAGCCCGGATATGATTCGCAAAGGGCTGGTGCTGATTGGGCGATGGCACTACAATCTAGCCGACACCCATCGGATGATGGCGATGATTGCCGATCTGGGGCCGAAGCTGGACAATCTCATCAGCCATACCTTTCCCATCGAACAGATTCAGGATGCCTGGGCCACGCAGCTTTCCGGCGAGTGCGCCAAAGTAATCTTGAAGCCCTGGGCATAAGCGGGAAATTACCCCAACAAATTTGCGAGGAGATCGAACAATGAGACTCGGCGGACCAGTTTTTAGCACATCCGACTGCCCAAGATGCCAATGACGGACCCCGAGTGGTTAGCGGAAGAAGAGCGGCTGCTGGGCTAATCTAGTACATCCCGGCGCAAGTAAGCCAATAGATAGTGACGTGGTGCGTACTTCGTGTACCAGTTCACGCACTACGCACCAGGAAAATCGCTGGCCGATTTACGCCGCAGTGTGCTAGGCCATTGATCAGAAAAACCAAAGGAAAAAATGTCCAACTCCCCACGCTGGAAGCTCCGCCTTGCCAACGATTGCCTCTTTATTGATGACGTCAGCCTTGGCCGGAACATCCTCCAACACAACGCCCGGCCAGGGTTGCGTCCCTATATCCACCCGCTGCGCATCAGCAACAGCGACAGTATCGTCTGTCTGACCGAAGATAGCCCCTGGCATCACCCCTGGCAACATGGCATTCAGAGCGGCTTTCATGGCGTTAACGGCTGCGACTTCTGGTTCGATCCAGGCCAGCACCCCACCATGGAAATCGGTACGATTGAGCCAAGCACGCCCCGCATCACAAGCAGCGAACCCCCTGCTTGGACCATCGAGGCTATCTGGCGACATGCGGATGGTCGCCTCCTGCTGGCGGAAAGTCAAAGGTGGTCGATGAGTGAAGCAGCAGAGAGCGCAAGCGATGGCGCGCTCGTCTTTCTCGACTTAGATTGGACGATGCAAGCCATCCCCGACATTGAGATCGAGCAGCACGCCTATGGTGGATTCTTCATCCGCATGCCCTTCCGGCGGGATGTGGGCGCCACCGTCTTCAATTCTGCCGGGCAGCTAGGGGACGAAACCGAACAGCAGCCAGCACGCTGGGTCAATTTGTACATGCCGCTGGAGAACAGCCAAGTAGGCGCGGGCATCACCGTTTTGGATCACCCCGACAATCCCGGCCATCCGGTCAAGTGGCGGGTGGATGGCCAGCGGGGCATCAACCCGGCCCCCTGTATCCCCAGCGCGCTTGCACTCCCCGCGGGAGCCGCCATGCGCCACTGCTATCGTCTGGTACTGCATGGGGGTACACTGGCAGCGACGCAGATCGATGCGCTATGGGTCACATATACCGATAACAAAGGGTGATCGTTCCTATTCACCCCTCCTTAACCTCCCCGAGATCGGGGGAGGAACAAAGGGCTCCCTCCCTGGTACCGGGGAGGGTTGGGGTGGGGTAGCCTGCATAGAAATGGGAGCGCGGATCGGGAAATTTTGCAAGCGGAATTAGATGGGCAACTGGCCGAAGTGCGGGCCTATCGCCGTTTCTTCCGGCGGGCGAAGGTCGCAGAGTTGGGACAATGAGCGTTCGGTCTCGGTATTGATTTCTTTGGAATGATCGGACTGGGACCATAGGTACGCCGAACGATACCGCAACTCCGTAACCACCGTTGCCAGATAGCCTCAGATCGAACCCCGATCAGCTTCTTGTAGCAATCGATCAGCAATCATGTAGTTTGGGGAGAGTTCTTTTGTGGCAGACTGGGCTAAAGAACCAACCACCAACCACACAACACGATAGGAGGAACCGATGTTTCAGTCAACTCAACTATGCAACCGATGTGCTGATCTTCGTCAATGGCGGCGTACAATCGTCACTGCACTGCTGTGCGCATTCTGCTTGCTACCAACGCAAACTGCCAGCGCTGGACCAATGGATCGTTCACCCATTATGGAGATCGGCGATTGCACAACCCGTGCGGGACAGTCGCAGATCGGGCTGGCTGCATTACGCAACAGCACCTATCAAAGTTGGTACACGGCAAATGGCAGAGCGCAATTAACCGATGGACGCTTTACCACCACGCTGACTATCGAAGACAACGATTACGCACCGGAAGCAGGGATGGAACTCCTTTGTCCCATTGCGGAAGGCGATATCGACGGTGACGGCATCATCGATGCGGCGGTAGTGCTCCTGTCCATGATCGAGCAAACAACGGGGCGCTTCTATACGCTCCATGCTATGTTGGGCCAACCCGACGGCAGTTATATCGAAGCTGGCTCTGTTTTTCTCGGCGATCGCGTCCGCATAGAGTCTATGGCGGTTCAGGCCGATTGGACAATTCTGGTCGACACTGTAGCAGCCGGGCCAAACGATCCGGCGATGAGGCCTTCGGTGCGCGTCGTCTACACCTTCACGCTGTGGAACGATGCCCCGCAGACCGCGGCCGTCGACCTCTCCTGTCCGGGTGACCTTTCTACCCGTTTGCAGCAGGGTATGCAGGCACAGGTGCTGCCGGGCGACCCCAACACGCTGTGGAGTGATTGGCAACTTGTGGCCAATCGGAGCCGGCTGGCGCAACTACCCGCAGGCACAATCATGACAGTGGTCGATGGGCCGCAATGCCGCAACGACTTCACCTGGTGGCAGGTGGTGACGGAAAGCGGCGCTTTGGGCTGGACTATAGAAGGGCGCAGCGGGAGTGGACCCAACCAGACAGGCTATTATCTTGCCCCTCTGGTTGGGTCCACTCCAGGCTTGTCGACAGGCGAATTGGTCCTGACGGCCCTACGCCCACCCACTTGCCCCGACGGCTTTGGGAGCCAACTGATGCCCAACCTGCTCGCGCGCGTAACGCCGGGCGATCCCAGCACTCTGTGGAGTGACTGGCAGCTTAGCCCCAACCGACGACAGCTGACCACGCTACCCCCGGGGACGTCGGTTTCCGTCTTACGCGGCCCAGAATGTCGCAATAACTATACGTGGTGGGAAGTCACAACGGCGGCGGGTGTACGCGGCTGGCTGGCCGAAGGTCGCGTGGGCGAAGGCGCCTATCTCGAACCCGTTGCTGCGTCCTTAACTGCCGCACGCCGTACATTTCTGGAGACGATTCTGAATGGTGGCGCGTGGACCATTCCCTACGATGAAGCAAACGATGTTGCCACAACGCTCATTGTGGAGCAGTTGCCCCCACTACGCAATGAGACATTCTTCCTCACCTATACACAGGGCTGGCTGGGGGAAGACCCACGCGCATATCCCCCCTCGCTCGCGATCTGGCGGGCCGACGGTAGCGGACTGCAGATGGTGGGCGCGCTCAACGCAGACTGGTATACCGCCTATCACATGGCTGCATCGCTGGGCGGGTATGCCGTGCGAAGCGTGGAGAACGTCGTGACGGACGGGGGCGCGTTTTTCATCATCCATGGGCTTATAGATAATACCGTGCCAACCGTCGATTTCGTGCGGGAGAGCGAGTTTGGCCTTGTCGTAGATTTTGGGCGGACCCATGGGATTGGCGGCGACATTCGTGGCGAAGTCCACGAAGTGGGGCCGGGGCAGTATGGCTATGTGGTTGTCGAGCGATTTCGCACGGCAGACAGCGACACAGGTGCTGCGCTCTACCTCTACGCGCTGGAAAGCGGCACGTACGAACAGGCGCTTGCCCTCACCGAAGCGGGCGACTACACCTTCACGTTCCATCCCCACCCGTCGCAGCCGCTTTACGACTTGACCGTTACCGTACGCGTCGCAGACGGCGCGACGCAGTCCGCGCAGGACTACTTTTATGAGGAAGGGCGCTACGTGGCGACACCCAATTGAATAGGGAGTGTTCAGAAAGCATGCATCACAAAAGAATTTACGGCATGGTTCACAACTGGTTAACAATTTAGGGACTTATGTAGGTGTGGTTTCGATACCGCGCGTTCTCTGGTATAGCACCGCGTGCGGTATGGAAACCGCACCTACGAATTGTCAACCAACTGCTCAACAGAGAATGAATCATGCCGAAATGGGTAATCGACTATGAGTTCAACACACCGTCCCAATCTTTTGTGGCTCAACAGGATCTCATGTGGTTGACAAATCAGTTATCCATGCCCGAATGGGCACAACTATCAATGAAAATCGGACGCTGATTCACGCTGATAAACGCAGAAATAATCCGTGCGAATCCGTTCCCTCCGCGTCATCCGTGTTCTATTTTCAGGTTAGACGAGTGGAAGCGGTTAGGTTCAGCGGACGCTACACAGAAGTATAGCGCTACTTTCAGGGCTACCGCTCGATCCTATTCGAAATGTCAACCACATGAGATCCCAAAGAGCCAAAAAAATGAATCCGTACTCACTTTCGAAGAGCTCAAGCAAGTTAATCATGATAACTTCCGACGGGGGATTGTCGGAAGTTATCGAGATGAAATGCCCAGTGAATTGCAGGCGCTATTTTGGACCCAATCAGATAACGCAGAAGCCATGAAACGACTTGGGTTTGGGCAGTAGATTGATTAAAAACTATCTTGAAATGAACACCTATCACATCTCAAAAGCAGCGCTAAAAAACAAAATTCTGGGTGCATGGGTTGGCAAATCCTATCGTCTCCCACGCCTCGTTCTTGCGCAAAGGGCTTGCCCCTGAAGTGGAATTACACAGGACAGACGCATCCTTGGGCATCGATCGATTCAACGGCTTGGTGACGCTATGGCGGGAGCAGGGGCAAGTTTCAGAAGTTGTGGAGCGCATCCCTGCTTCAGGGCTGGGCAACCGCTTTGAGAAGTTTGTCTTCCCAAGCCTGCGCAAGATGCTCGCTGACGGCGACACCGCTCACCCCAATTTGGAAGATGGCTGGCGGGTTCAGCTCTTTACCGATGCGGCGCTTCGGTCGGCGAAAAGTGGTCATTGGGAAAATGTAGGAGAATAAAGGAAACCTATGTCAACAATCTATCGTGCCGGTGTGATCGGCAGAACGGGCAAAGGGGACTACGGTCACGGGCTGGATGTCACCTTTGCCCGCGTTCCCAATACCAAATTAGTCGCTATCGCTGATGACAACCCCGACGGACTAGTAGCCACCGGCAAAAAAACGGGCGTCAACCAACTTTACGCGGACTACCGAGAGATGCTGGCAAAAGAGCAGCTTGACTTGGTTTGCGTAGCCCCGCGCTACGTGGATTGCCACGCTGAAATGGTCATCGCGGCTGCGGAAGCGGGTGTCAAAGGGATCTTCTGCGAAAAGCCCCTGGCACAGACGCTGGCCGAAGCCGATGCCATCCTAGCCGCCTGCGCAAAGAGCGGAACCCGCCTTGCGGTTGCCCATCGCCGCGCCAATCCATATGAGTGGCATGGCAAAAAGCTGGTCGATGAAGGACGCATTGGCAAGGTGCAACGCATGGTGGGCCGCGGCAAGGGAGATCACCGCGCGGGGGGGCAGGACCTCTTTGTCCTGGGCACCCACATCCTGGACAGTATGCGCTATTTCGCCGACGCGGAGGTGGCCTGGGCGATGGGGCATGTTACCCAAGACGGTCGCGAGGTGACCGCGTCCGATGCGCGTGAAGGAGACGAAGGTGTGGGTTTGCTGGCAGGAAATGCCTTACACGGGTATTATGTTTTTGAAAATGGCATTACCGCACAGTTTGAATCGACGCCCGTTCCGTCCTCTGGTGGGGATCAGAATTCCCGCTGGTTCGGCTTTGAAGTTCATGGCACCACGGGAATCCTCAGCCTGCGCAGTTCCCCCGGTGGTGAACTTTATCACTATCCCCACGGCATGTGGATCCCCGGTGAAGACGACCCGCAGTGGGAACGTATTTTGCTCGATGAGTGGGAGACCAAGCCCGACGGAACACCCCGTTCTGGCGGTGAGCGGATGCACGAGAGCAACCGCCTGATTGTGGAAGAACTGATTCAAGCCATCGAAGAAGATCGCGACGTCGTTCAGTCCAGCAGCGGTCACGACGCACGTGCCGCGCTGGAGATGATTATGGCTGTACACGAGTCTCATCGTCTTCAGCAACGTGTCACCTTCCCCCTGAAAAACCGGGAGAATCCCTATCAAGTTTGGCATAAAGAGAGTAAGGAATAGATGATGGAAATCGTAGACACCACAGTAACCGAAGAGCTTATCCTCCACTACCATCTCATGCATCCCGGCGGTGACAGCGCGCCCGGCGACCCCAACGCGGCCATCTATAGCGACGGTACGTACCACATGCACTACATCCTCCGCCATCCTTGGGGAGAGAAAATTTCGTTTTCGTTTGTCCACGTAACCAGCGAGGATATGCTCCATTGGGAATGGCAGACCACCAAGCTCCAGCCCTCCTTCACGGAACATGGGATGTTTAGCGGCACAGGTTTCCTCACCAAAGAGGGCAGGGTCGCGGCCATCTATCACGGGCAGGCATCGGGACGCAACCAAATCGCGGTAGCAAAAGATAGCAACCTCTCCGCGTGGGAGAAGCCCTACCCGGTGGAGCCGAAACATGCCGATGGCAGTGAGCCAGAGATGTACCACTGGGACCCGGACTGCTTCCTGATTGGTGATACCTACTACGCGATTTCAGGTGGCCCCAATCCGCCGTTGATCAAGTCCAATGATTTGGTCCATTGGCGCTATGTTGGTGACTTCCTCCGCCACGAAATGCCCGATGCGATCATCGGCGAGGATATTTCCTGCCCCAATTTTTTCCCGCTGGACGGCAAATGGATGTTGCTCTGCATTAGCCATCCCTTTGGCTGTCGTTACTATCTGGGTGATTGGGATGCGGAAGCCGAGCAGTTTGTGCCAGAAGTCCACGGGCGCATGAACTGGCGTCGTCCTCACCAGGCCATCTATAAAACCGTTTACCGGGACTTCTTCGCACCCGAGAGCTTGCTGACCCCAGACGGTCGCCGCGTGATGTGGGCGTGGCTGACGACTCTGCACGAAGATGTCGATCTACGCTCGGTTCAATCATTGCCAAGAGAGCTAAGTTTGGCTGACGATGGCACCCTGCGCATGCGACCGCTGCGCGAACTAGAGTCCCTGCGTCACCACAAAGTTACCCTTAATAACATCACCGCCACGCCGCCCAAGGGGTCCCACAGCACAATGGCCTTCGAGCACATTGCCGACCTCGACGGCGACGCCTACGAAATTCGCATTACTGTGGATAGCGCCGAGATTCAGCGCAAGCGTTTTGGCGTCCAGCTCTTTGCCAGTGAGGGCAATCAAGGCTTGCCTATCCTCTTTCATCCAGAATACAGCACCTTGCGCATCGGTACGACAGAAGCACCCTTTGCCGTCACCGATCTGGCAGCAGGCGAAGATCTGGAGATGCGGATTTTCATCGACAAATATCTGGTCGAGGTTTTCGTCAACGATCGGCAAGCTGCGTTGACAGCCCACATGGAGTACAAGGCAGGGAATGCCCTTAACCTTTACAGTTATGGTGGTCCTACAACGCTAAAACAAGTGGAGATTTGGAAGATGAAGTCCACGACTCAGGGTTTCCGTAAGGCACTAGAGAACCATATCTGGGAGCCAATCACAGAATCCTCTCAATAAATCGGGGTAAGACGTAGGCGCTAAGCGGCCACCGCCCCTACGTTTTAAGAAGATACCAATAATGCAAAGTGGCAATTTCTTCGCATCATCTGCGCGCATAATACTCCACTACACTGCCAAACGTGTAGTGGAGTAAACGGATTAGCATGCTTTGCGAAGATGGGTATCTTGTCGATTGTGTATTGGTCAGGTGGATGCTGGAAAAGAAAGGGGACGCGGATAAACGCTGATTTAGAGGCAAAAATCAGTGTTTATCCGCGTAAATCAGCGTCCTGCTTTTCCACCTTCATCTTGACCGATACACTATCTTGTCGATTGGCAATCAATAGACCATATACCGATTTAAATTCGCGGAGATTTTGTAACTGGTGCTATCCTGAAACCCATCAAATCTGGGTAGAAGGAGAGGCAGAAAGTGATCAAATACTACAAATATCGTAAGCGTCTGAAACGGTTCTTAGCACTGACGGGCTACGAAGTCAAAGAGTTTGATGCATTGTTGCCTGAATTTGCGAATAGTTTCGAGAAGCGCATGAAAAAATACACCCTGGACGGGAAGGAACGACAAAAACGCCATTATGTGGATTACTGCAATAGCCCATTGCCAGGCATAGGTGAGAAACTGTTCTTTATCTTGTCCTATCTCAAATGCTATCCATTACAGGAAGTACAAGCGGCATTGTTTGGGTTGAGCCAACCCAAAGCCAATCAATGGATTCACTGTCTAACGCCTGTATTACAGGATGCATTGACTACGCTGGGCGAAGTACCCGCCCGCGACATGGCCGATTTGGTCCTTCGCAGCAAGGGACAGAATCTATTTTTCCATGATGGCACAGAACGTCCCATTCCGCGCCCGCTCGATCCAGAGATGCAGCGTTTGTTTTACAGTGGCAAAGCCAAAATGCACACAATCAAAAACAACTTATTGATTGATGAATTCTGCCGCATTCTCTTTTTGACCAACACCGTCGAAGGGAAACAACATGACAAGAAGCTGGCTGACCAAACCAAATACGTCCTGCCCAAGGGCAGTCGGTTACTCCAAGATACCGGCTTTCAAGGCTTTACCATAGCTGATGTTGCCATCTTGCAACCCAAGAAGAAACCCAAAGGCCGGCCACTTTCCGATTTGGACAAGTCTATCAATCAGTGGCTTTCTTCTCTGCGCATTCGTATCGAACATGCCATCGGCGGTGTCCAACGTTTACGCATCGTCAAAGACAAAATTCGCAATTGGAAACGGGACTTCCGTGATTCCGTTATGGAGATATGTTGTGCTCTCCATAACTTCAGACTCAAATTCCGTCCCTGGCACTACCCTCCTATTCAATTGCATCTTTTTGTCGACATTTAAACCGGTATAAGGTCTAATTCGTCTTGCATTGCCTGTGGATTGCTGGTTTTATCCATATGCACCGTGTGGAAGAAAACCAAGTAGCCGTTTCAACCTCGGATTCGCATCCTTATAAAGATGCTCCGGCATTTCATAGTTCATGAATGGGTAATATTTGTGTCCAATAATGCGCCGTGCATAGGTCACTTGCGTGATATAGCGGGTGCGTTCGCTTTTATTGGGCCCACCCCTATGCCACACTTGATTGTTAAAGAAGATGACACTTCCTGCTCCGCCGCAGTTATACTGGACCTGGCTCTCCCATTTTGTACCTTCCATCACCGGTGGGCATGGTGCGCCATAAAGGTGCGAACCCGGGATAACCTCAGTCCCGCCATTTGCGGGTTCAGTGACATCGGTTAGATAGTAGTTGGCAGTGAAAAACAACACAGGCAAGCGCACATTCTTGGGCGGTTCGCCTTCAGTGACTAGGTAGTGTGGCGCATCATCCTGGTGCCAGGTGTCAATCCCAAAGCCAGTTGGCGTTTTGAACGAATTGTTGTGAATGACATGGCAATTGGGAGCAATCAAAGCTTCTGCAAAGCTAACAATTGGCTCCAGTTCAAAGAGGCGCAAATTAGCAGCACTCGTCTCAAAAAGGCGATGTGCCAGGATCAATTTGCTATTGCTGGCATTGTGTCCATTTGGATTATGCTCTAATGCCCAGTCCAGATCGGCGCGCAGTTCAGCACACCAGTCAGGCGGCAAAACATTTTTGAGGAACAGAAAGCCTTGTTGATGAAAAGTTTCAACCCAAGTTTCAATTTGTTCTTGGCTAACTGTAGTTCCAGCCAAATAGGTTGAAGTAGCACCATTGGTTGTCATGGTAAGCTCCTGATAGCGACGCTATGCGGTTTTTAGGAAGTGTAGGATGTACCAAAGGGATCGTGCTAGTTCTGCTAGTAAACAACTCGCAGTTGAGGAGAAAACTGCCAAAATTGAATGCACACATTGTATCAGTTTTATGCCAAGTTGAACAATCAAATCTGGCATCGAGGGGGTCCCAATAGGAGTGATCGCACGCGCTGTATAACGTGTCACCTTCCCCATGAAAAATCGGGAGAATCCGTACCAGGTTTGGCTAAAGAGAGTATGGAATAGATGATGGAATAGATGATGGAAATCGTAGACACCAGAGTAACCGAAGAGCTTATCCTCAATTACCATCTCATGCATCCCGGCGGTGACAGTGCGGTCGTTACTACCTCGGTGACTGGGATGCGGAATTTGTATTTGTTTGAGTCCACTGCAAAAAGTCGTATTGCAGGAGAGTCTTGTTTATCAATCGAAATCAAGAGAGAGAACAATGGAAAAACTAAAAGTCGGTATCATCGGGCTGGGCGGCATTGCCGGCGCCCACTGCAAGGCCATCGCTGGCCTCGATAACATTGAAATTGTGGCTGTGGCCGATCTTATGGAGGAGAATCGGCAAAAGTACATGGCGCAATACAACATCCCGCGCGGCTACAAGACCCACACCGAGCTTTTGGCAGACGATGAGGTGGAGGCGGTTGCGGTTGTGCTGGGTCATCAGCTCCATCACCGCTTGACCGTCGATGCGTGTAATGCCGGCAAACACGTTCTGGTCGAAAAGCCAATGGCCCTCAGTCTGGCGCATTGCGACGCGATGATCGAGGCGGCAGCCCGTAACAACGTCAAGCTGATGATGGGCTTTACCCAACATTTCTACGGCACCAGCCTCAAGGCCAAAGAAATCCTCAACTCGGGTGAACTTGGCCCCTTGATTACCGCGGTCTGTTATATGTCCAAAAACTGGGGCTTTGCCGGACGCCGCCCCCAATATCGCAGCCGCTACCACGGTGGCGGCATGTGGATCACCAATGGCATTCACGTGGTGGATCGCCTGACGTGGCTCATGGGGTCGCAGGCCGTTTCGGTCTCGGCGGCGATTGGCACCCGCGCCCACTATCAGGCCAGCGACGACTCAGCCACAGCCTTTATTCGCTATAAGAATGGGCTGGCCGGTGTCGCGGTCGCCGTCGGCTATGCGGATGGTGGACCCAACTACTCTAGCGAGGTCATCTGTGCCAATGGTACGCTCCGCTTTAGCGAACACGGCGAGAAATTTGTGCGAGTGGGCAAAGGCGAAACATGGCAGGATGTCCCCTTTGAGGACCCGCCAGCCGAGATGCACAACGAATGGAAAGCCTTTGCCGAATCGATTGAACTCAACATCGAGCCGCCGGTACACGGCGCCTACGGTCGCCATATCATGGAGATTTTGTTTGCCGCCGAACAATCAGCCATCAGTGGTCGCGAGGTCATGCTAGAGAGTGGTCAGTCATGGCTCTACCAAGAGCAGGGCGAGCCTGTGACGATTCATCACGGGTGGGTCTAATCGTCACCGCAGCTAAACTTGGCACAATCTTCCGAAGAGCAGCAAACCGTGAGATTGTGCCAAGTTTATGTGACTTGTCTATAAGCGTCGGGGATCACTTTTTCCGCTTTGTCAGCACCAAAGCCATGACCTACACAATCCGTCCATTCCACCCTATCCTTAACTGTTCAACCTCCCGTGAACAAAGCATTCCGGGAAAGGGACGGAACAAATTTGCCACGTCGAGAAGTCGTGTCCCTTTCCCGGAATGCGGCTATGCCTGAATAGTCAACCCTATCCAAAACTCTTGCTATTATACCCTTTTTCCCAACCTCCGGGAATTGCTGCTGGCCGCTATCAAACCGCCAAATTCGGCATTGTACTAGCCCTGAAACAGGGCTAGTATCAACGTCTATCACATGGCTGATTTTGCTCCATCCGGCGGCTTGGGTTGCGAGTCAAAGCCGTAGATACGGCGCATCGCCGGGGTCGCCCGCTCCACTACCTCCGGCTTTGGATAATGGACAAGATCGAACATCGGCTTGATAAACGACCGGCAACAGAAGCAGATCAGGGCGAATAGACGGTTGAAACGGCTAACCCGTTTTTACAAATATTTCGCAAACCAGCGCAACCCGCTCTGCCACATCACTTCGGTAAATTTATGGGGCGTGTCGGGCTGGCAGAATACTTCCAGTTGCTCCGGTTGTTCTGCATAGATAGGGTGCAGCGCGGCGACAAACCGCTGCGCGCCGTCGGGCGGCACCTGCTGATCCTGCGCGCCACATTGAAAGCTGATGGCCGGGCGATGACGATAAAGTTCCAGATGGGTCAGCGGGTTGCGACGGTCGTAGCAGGCTTGCGCCACCGCATCGGGTTCACCGGGCGGCTCAAAGGAGCCGGGGCGCAACCAATCTGCCGTGGCAATGCAGGCCGCTACTGCCCGAATGCGCTGATCCACCCCAGCCGCAGCGACGGCAATATCGCCACCCATGGAAATGCCGCCCATCCCCGCCAGCGGCACCGCGCCCAATGTATGGACTGCCCAATCGATGATCTGCGGCGTCTCCTCGGCCGTCTGCGCCAGGATCGGCCAGAAGTAGCGCCGGATGTTGCCGCGCACACGGGCGCGCAACGCCTCGACGCTTTCGCTGCGCCGCTCACCGTGTTGGCAGGGGTCAAAGCTCAGGCCAACAAATCCGGCGGCAGCCAGATCGAGCAGATTGTTCTGCACACTCTCTTTGCTACCGCTGAAACCGGGCAACCAGATCACCAACTTGCGCGGCGCATGGGTCGCCGGTTCTGCCCAAAGGAGAGGAATGTCTGCCACCATCGCTTGTTTGAGAATCGTCATACACTCCCCCTACCACTGTGGCACGCCCCCCAACAACAGCTTCTGCTCGGCTGTGCCATTTTCCTTAATTTTTGTCACGCGTGGGCCGGTGAACGGTTCGCGCGATTTCATCCAGGCATTCTGATAACAGATTAAACAAGCGCGCCGCCGGTTGTTGGATCTGTTGGCAACCCCGCGATGGTAGAGCCAGCCATTAAAGAGTACGGCTTGCC
The DNA here is from genome assembly GCA_945905745.1 of Litorilinea aerophila. Taxonomy (GTDB): domain Bacteria; phylum Chloroflexota; class Anaerolineae; order Caldilineales; family Caldilineaceae; genus JACQGT01. The sequence goes on along the minus strand of CAMDQF010000035.1, from coordinate 13,950 downwards.
CCGGTTTGGCCAGGATCATCTTTTCATCGGGGAAGCGTGGGAAGCCTTCGGGTGGTTTGAACGGCGCGCGGTGGCTACCGGGGACGACCGCAATTGGTCCGTTCTCCATGGTCAATTCATCCAGGTAATAGCCACAGTTGATCTGGCCGGGGATGCTGCCAAAGGGCGTACCGTCGGGGTCCACCGGCCAGGGGCCGTCGCGATGCCAGCTTTGGTCGGGTGCGCCCGGCTCGGTGACGCGGGCGGTGGCGCTGTGCAGTTGGATACAGTTGCCCAAGATCGCCTTCATCCGTGTGAGGACGGGCGGGTGATCGAGCAGAAAGGCAAAGCGATCATCCTCTTCCAGCAATTGATGGGTGAACTGGGTGCGGCTCCGCTCAAATGTTTCATCCAGCGCGCTGCGGATTTGCTCCACCTGGTTTTGCGTAATAGCCTCTTCGATCAGCAGATAGCCCCACTTCATAAAGAAGTTGACTTCGCGTTCCAGTTCGGGTGTAAGCATTGGATTGAGGTGTTGGGGCATAATTGACGAATCATAGCGCATGTTGATTTCTCCGTTACTGATTGACTATAGCAAGCTCTTCTCATCAAAAACAGGTTTAGCGCAAAACAGGCCGATCCTTTGCGCCCAGCACCAGATTGCCCACCCCTGCCTTTTTCGCCCCGCCAATTTTCTGCACTCGCCCAGCGGCTTTCCACACCCGCAGGCATGGCATATAGCGTCTGTTCGAAAAACATAGCTACTCCTTACTTTGTGGTAATTGTCCTGTCCATTTAGTTCCTGTGGTTGACACCGCCGAATGAATTCGGTGTCTGCTAAACCAAACCTGCGCAAGCAGGTTTCCCGTGCCAGCCACCGGTTTCAACCGGTGGCGTCCGTGGCTCCACCGCCTGGCGCGCATTGTCAATTCATCCGGCGCCATATCTGGTTTAGGCTTGCTGTACCAGCCAGGTAAGATCAAAACGCGCCATCACCAGTTGCTGATAGTCCGCCGTCTCATAGAAACAGAGAATATGACCCTTCGCCGTCACTGCCAGGTCGGAATAGGCCGCAAACGCCGGCTCCAATATCCGCGCCACCGGCCAAGTGCGGCATTCGTCATCGCTCAGGCGCACCGTCAAGTGCGAGCGCTGCTCACGGTGGCTGGGGTGGGCCAGCAGCACACGACCGGCGTCGTAGCGCACAATGCTGCCCTGACAAGAGAGTTCAGGCAGCGTCGGATCGTATTCAACTGCCGACCACTGTTCACCGCCATCGTGGCTCCAGGCCACGGCCCGACAGCGGCGGCCCTGGCGGCTGCGCAGATTCATGTACACAACGCCGTCGCTACACTCGACCGCTTCGCACTCATCCGAGGCGTCGGTGGTTAACTTGGCGCTCGGTCGCCAGCTTTGGCCGTGGTCGTCGCTCAAAAAGGCAATGGAAGATTGCACTTTGCCCCAGGTCGCCGGTGGGTTGCGCCAGGTGGCTGGACCGGGACTTTCATCGACCCAGGCGGGGATGAGCAGCCGTCCGCTTTGCAGTTGGATGCCATGGCCCGGCCCAGTGCCTAAATAACTCCACGTTCTCTCCTTGACTGCGTCTGTAATCTCCACCGGCGTTGACCAGTGCTGACCGTCGTCCTCACTACGGGTGAGAAAGACCTCCTGATTGTCCTTGCAAAAGAGCAGCAAGGCCGCGCCAGTCACCCGATCCACCACCGGGCAGGGATTGCCACAGGTACGGCTGCCGTCGCTGACGACAATTTGGGGTGCGCCCCAGCTTTGGCCTTCGTCCACACTGCGCCGCAGTACAATGTCAATCTCATCCTCGTCGTGACCGTTGTGACGCCGCGCCTCGCAAAAGGCCAGGACTGTCCCCTGGGTTGTCACCGTCAGCGCCGGAATGCGATAGCGAAAATAACCACCCTCGCCAGCCAGAAAGAGCGTTTGTTTGTTCATCCTACACCTGCCCCTGCTTCACCTGTTCGGCATAGAGCCGCGCCTGCGCCACCATATCGACCTCCACCAGCGCGTTCCACGCCTCCATCAGCCGTTGGGTGATGGGCCCCACCACGCCCGCGCCCACGGCATGGCCGTTAAAGCGCGTCGCCGGCATGATGCTAAAGGGGGTCGAGGTGAAGAAGGCTTCGTCGGCGGTCATCACGTCATAGGGTTCCAGATTGCACTCACGGCAGGGCAACCCTATGCGCGCCGCCAGTTCCAAGACGGTTTGGCGCGTCACCCCCCGCAGCACATTGCGCGGCTCCGGCGTGAGCAGATGGTTCTCCTTGACGATGAAGAAATTGGAGCCGGTGCCTTCGGTGAGAAAGCCATCCTCGTCGATCAACAGCGCCCACGCTTGCGGGTCGATCTTGCGCACTTGCAGGTTGGCATTCTGGTAATGGATGCGGCTACGGTTCTTGATCTTGGGGTCAATCAGTCGGGCGGGGACGGCCAGTTGCTGGGGAATGACGGCATGGACGCCCGTGCCATACTTTTCGGCCAGTGGTGCCAAGTGCCAGGTCAAGGGCCAGCAGTTGATGGTAACGGTGGCCTGCAATCCCTGGGGAAAGACCGGCTGATAGATGCCCAATGGCCCCCGCGAAACGTTGTGAACAATCTGAAAATCCACGCCATCAGCAAAACAGGGGCGGTTGCGCTCGATGGTCGCCAGGGTGGCGCTTTCCATATCTTCCGGGGTCAACCCACAATCGATCTCCAACGTGCGCAGACCCACATAGAGCCGCGCAAGATGTTCGCGCAGGCGAAAGGGTTGACCATGAAAGGTGCGCGTCGTCTCAAAGATCATGTCGCCAAACATCACCGCCGAATCGAAGATCGAAATGCGGGCGTCGGCCTCAGGGACGAAGTCGCCATTGAGATAGACCGTCCGTTGCGTTGACATCGGGTTCCTCCTTGCACAGAATGGAAAAGCGGCTCGACTCCAAAAGGGCGTTTGACAAGCCGATCACAGGGTGCTACAGTCCGTCTACCTATGGGACAGTTTGCAAGTATACAGTTGATTGCAGGGAGTGTCCAACAGGAAAAATAGCAACCCCAACAGCTTTGCTCAGCCAGAGAGTCGTATGCACTATCTGTTAGCGCGAATAAGTTTTGGGATCAGACGGTAGGGGCATGAGGTGTTGGCGGGGATGAGGCCAATTCGACGACTGTAGTTGCTTCCGCCACACCTCGTGCCCGCTGCGGCACAGACAGTGTGACGCAAAACTGCGTGACACAAAACAGAGCGGGCACGAGGTGGGATGGCGATGAAACCGGTCTTTCTTTGCGAGGATTCTTCCGCCATCCCACCTCATGCCCCTACCGTAGGATTCCGCCATTCTTTGTTGACCCAGCGGTTTTTCGCGCTAACAACTATCTCGACCGACTCTTTGGCCCAGAAGGAAAGTTCGTCGTGGTGACGGGGGCCGGCCGCAGGTTGGGGAAGGCCCTTTTCACCGAGTAAGATTGCTCTATCGATGGCGGTTGGTTATCCATAGATTCACAAGACAGAGGAAGCGCTGCGCCGCGGCTTACTGCTGGTCCACACCGGGCGCGAGTCGATCAAACTGGCGCCGCCGCTCTGCATCCCCTCGGCCGCGCTGAGAGAAGGCGTCGCTGTGCTGGCCGAGGCCATTGCGGCGGTGTTGGCGCAACCATAACAAGGCGTCGATGGAGTCCCTGGCGGGCTGTGTACCAGAGGCTGTTCCGTCGGATGATGACGGCTACGCCTTCCTTTGCATCCAAACCGCCATTGGACTACACTACATTTACGATCAACCAATAACCACCCCCAAAAGGTAAACCCAATGAGTGAAAAACGCGCCCGTGTGGGCCTGAGTCGTGGCGAAAATCGCCGCCAGAATGTGTACAACGCGTTGGAACTGGTGCGGGCCGACGTGGAATCCCGTGTGGCCGAGCAGGTGATGCTCAAACCCAACTTTCTGTCGGGCAAGAATCAGTTGGCCTCCAGCCATGCCGACGCCATGCGTGGGGCCATCGATTTTCTGCTCAGCACGCCCAAACCGCCCACGGAGATTCTGATTGCCGAAGCTGGCAACGAGGACTATCCCGGCCAGGCCTGGGATGTCTTTGGCTATCACGCCCTGGACGCAGAATATCCTGTCTCCATCCGGCTGGTGGACCTGCACAGAGAGACGAATTGGGTGGAGACACCGATTCTGCTCAACGACGGCAGCGAGACAATCGCCCGGATGCCCAAGACTGTGCTGGACTGCCCCTGCACGATTTCCGTTGCCATCCCCAAAACCCACGATGTCTGTGTGGTTACGCTGGCCCTGAAAAATATGATTATGGGCACAATCCACAAGCCGGACCGGGTGAAGATGCACGGTTTTCCCAACCACGCTTCCCGTGTCCTGCCCGACGAAGCACGCATTCTGAACATCAATCTCATCCGACTCTCGCGCTTTCTGGCCCCGGATGTGGCGCTGATCGACGGCACCTGGGGTCTCCAGGGCGACGGTCCCGGCGGCGAGGATGGCTTCCCCTTTGGCGTGGCCGCGGCCAGCACCGATGTCTTTGCAGCCGACGCAGTGATGACAAAGGCCATGGGCTTCGAGCCGCTCGAGATGGGGCTGTTGCAATACGGCCATCAATTGGGACTGGGCGTAGCTGATCTGGCCGAGATCGACGTGCGGGGCACGCGGCTGGCCGATGTGGTGCGCTCCTTCAAGCCCCACCAGAGCACAGCGTTGCAGATGCAGTGGCAAATGGCCGAGGCCGAACGGCTCTTGGCTTGAAAAGTAAAACGGGATTTGACTTGACTGTGTAGACTACAATACAATAGGAATTGCTTGTGCGTTGGTTCACAAGCACTCGATTCGACAATTGCTACAGCGACGTGGCAGATGGCTCTTGCGGCCTCTGTGGACAGGTATTGCCTGGCAGGGGCCGTTTTCATGCACGTTGATTGTGCGCAATCGAACCGCTATTTCTCGGAAATCCATCAAGCATTGACAGGAACAAAGGAGGGATTGCTTTGTTAGCAGGCACAGCAGGAATCACATTTACGTTGGTTATTGCCCTGATTGGGATTGTCTTCGTGGTCATCCAATTGGGTCGGGTTCTCAGCCAGGATGCGGGCAATCAGACAATGCAGGAGATTGCAGCCGCCATTCAGGAAGGCGCTTCGGCTTTTCTGCGGCGGGAATACACTTTCCTGGCCGGTTTTGTTGTCGTTGTGGCGGCGATTGTGGCCGTATGGCTGGACTGGCAGACCGCAGTCAGCTTTGTGGTGGGCGGGTTTACGTCTGCCGCGGCAGGTTATCTGGGGATGTTTACGGCTGTGCGGGCCAACGTGCGCACGGCCGCCGCGGCCCAAAGGAGCCTGAATGACGGGCTGCGGGTCGCCTTTGGCAGCGGCTCGGTTATGGGCATGTCAGTGGTCAGTTTCAGCCTTATCGGCCTGTGCATCCTCTACTTCCTCTTTGATGGCAACATCCAATACATCACCGGCTTTGGCTTTGGGGCCAGCTCGATTGCCCTCTTTGCCCGTGTGGGTGGTGGCATCTACACAAAAGCGGCGGATGTGGGCGCCGACCTGGTGGGTAAGGTGGAGAAGGGCATCCCGGAAGATGACCCCCGCAACCCGGCTGTCATCGCTGACAATGTGGGTGACAATGTGGGTGATGTCGCCGGTATGGGTGCCGACCTCTTCGAAAGCTACAGTGGCTCGATTATTGCCGCGGCAGCCCTGGGCGCGACAGTGGCTGGCGGTATAGGCATCATTCTGCCCTTCCTGGTATCTGCGGTAGGTCTCATCGCCTCGCTGATCGGCACCTTCCTGGTCAGCACCAAAGAAGGCGCTACCCAAACCGACCTGCTGGCAACCCTGCGCCGGGCCATCTACAGTTCGTCGGCTCTGGTACTGGTCTTCACCGCCATTATCATTGCTATCACCGGTGCCGGTTGGAATCTGTTCGCTGTGGTCATAGTCGGCCTGGTGGCGGGCAACGGTATCGGCTATTTCACCGAGTATTACACCAGCTACACCGAAAAACCGACCCAGGGCATTGCCAATGCTTCGGAAACCGGCTCGGCCACACTGATTATTGAAGGTCTGGCGGTCGGTATGATGAGTACTGTAGCGCCGGTATTGATTGTGGCCGCGGCCATTATTCTATCCTTTGCGCTGGGCGGCGAGGGTGAGGGTCTCTATGCCGTGGCCTTGGCCGGCGTCGGTATGCTCAGCACCCTGGGTGTCACGCTGGCGACCGACGCCTATGGCCCTGTGGCCGACAACGCTGGCGGCATTGCAGAGATGAGCCACCTGCCCCCGGAAGTGCGCGAGCGCACCGACGCCCTGGACAGCCTGGGCAACACCACCGCAGCCACAGGCAAAGGTTTCGCCATCGGCTCGGCGGTACTGACTGCTCTGGCGTTGATGGCTGCCTACATCCAGGCAGCCGGTCTCGACCCATCAGAGTTGAGTATTCTGGACCCGAAGATGATCCCCGGTCTGTTGATTGGCGCGATGCTGCCCTATCTCTTTGCTGCGCTGACAATGACAGCCGTGGGCAAGGCGGCCATGGGAATCGTGCTGGAAGTGCGCCGCCAGTTCAGAGAGATTCCTGGGCTGATGGAAGGTACGGGCAAGCCAGACTACAAGCAGTGTGTGGACATCAGCACCAAAAGCGCGCTGCGCGAGATGGTGTTACCCGGCGCACTGGCAGTAGTCGTGCCTCTGCTGGTCGGCTTTGTATTGGGCAAAGAGGCGGTGGCCGGTATGCTCATCGGTTCGATTGCCTCTGGTTTTGTGCTGGCAGTGATGATGGCCAATGCGGGCGGCGCGTGGGACAACGCCAAAAAGTGGATCGAGACCGGTGTGATGGGCGGCAAAAGTTCAGATGCCCACAAGGCCGCGGTGGTGGGCGACACCGTTGGTGATCCCTTCAAAGACACCAGCGGCCCAGCCCTGAACATTCTCATCAAACTGATGAGCATTGTCAGTCTGGTCTTCGCCACTGCCTTTGGCAACGGGCTAATCAATTTCTAATGATAGAACGCGGATGACGCGGATTGAGCGGATGTGCGCGGATTTTAAGAAGAGAGAGGTCGGGAACGAAATGTTCCCGACCTCTCTCTTTTTGCATCCCATTCCTAGGCGTACAACCGTTCGTCCTGCTCGTCGGGTGTATCCACTTTGAGTTCGACAATCGGCCGCCAGCCAGTGCCTTCAGCCATCGCGAGTCGGGCAATATCCAGCGCGGTCCCTGACCCCGCCAGGGCGATGAGCAGGGGCAAGCCGCCCCCCACCGCATAGACCGTCTGCCACACGCCCTGGGCCGCGCTCTGCTCAAATAGCTGGACAAGAAAGTCTCCCAGCACGGCCTGCTCTTCTTGAAGAGTGGCGTCGTCCAGCCTATCTGATTCCTGGCCCAGGGCAAGCCGACGCACCAATTTTTCGCAGACATCCCCCACACGGGTAGGAAACTCCCGGCTGACAATTCCACCCAGCGCCCGGCACAGATCGGGCAGGAAGGCCCAGAGCATCCGGTTATACTCGGTAGTGAGCAGGGGTTCCAACACATTTTCTGTATAAAAGAGGGCCAGGGCCTTGCCTTCCAGCAAACCGGGCGCCCAGCGGCGCACCTGGGAGAGATGGATGACAGCCCGATCTTCGCCCCCTTCGCCCGACAGCAGGGCTGCGTGCATACGCAGAGCCTCCTCGCGCAGGGCCTCTTCGTTGGGCTTTTCGCCAAAGAGACGGCGCAGGCGCACGCCAAAGCTGGCCGGTCGCCGCTGGTTCAGCACAGCCAGAGCGGGCTGGGCCTTGCCCTGGGCCAGATAAGCTTCCACAATCCCCCAGATGGTCAGCCGTTCCGGGTGGTGCTCGGCCAGGGATTGTGCCCAGCGCACACCAGCTTGGGTCTGGCTGGCCGCGTCGGCTTCGTCCCCGGCCTGCAAGAGTGCGGCTACCAACACCCGGTGCGCTTCGCTGCGGCTGTGATCCGCGGCGTGAATGCGCTCGTTGATGGCAACTGCGTGGGGAGTTGCACCCAGGCGGACCAACGCGCCCGCCGCGGCAGCCGCGCTCCAGCCATCGCTGGCTCCGCCCAATTCGGCCACTTTGTCGGCCAGCAGTTGGCGCTGGGCCAGAGAAACAGACGCCAAAGGCAGCCCCTCGACCGCTTCTTTGAGGGTGTACAGTTGGAAATCCACATCCGCATTGGCCCGCGAACGACGCACCTGGCGCAGCAATTGTTGTTCGGAATCGCGCAGGGCATAGATATTGCTGGCGCGCCGGGCTTCCTGCACATTGGCAATGATTGTCAACTGCTCCAAAACACGCGTCGGTTGCCCGGCCAGACCAAAAGTTATGGCCGCGTGGCGGCGGCTAAGCAGAGAAGTAATCGCGGTGTTCTGGAAGGTGTCGGCACAGCGGCGCAAAAGACGGCGACTGGCTGAGGCCCGGCGTCCTTCTTGGATGTGCTGGGCGGCCAGCGTCCCCACACTGAGCAGGAATTGACCGCCCGGTTCGTCGTGCTGGCGCAGGGCATTGCGCAGGAGTTGCATTGTCAGGGGGTGGGGACCAACGAAGGCGACGGTTTGGGCCAGACGATCCCGCAGTTCGGTGCGGGCAAAGACTGTGCGCCAGATACCGGGCTGCTGATCGAGCCGTTCCAGACAGGCAAATGCCAGACTGCTGTCGTCGATGCGGGCTGCGGCGTAGGCCAACGCCAGCAGACGTTCGGCCCAGCTCTCCCGGTCGCCAAAGAGAGGGCGTGCCGCCAGTCCGCTAACGCTGCGCAGCTTCTCCGCCAGTGCCACAGCCAATCCCACATCACCCTCGGCCCGCTCGGCCAAAATGGCCAGGGCGCGAAAGAGGGAGAGCGGCTCGCCCACACCGGCCAGATCGACCACAGAAAAGGTGGCTTCAGGCGTACCAGACGCAGCTAACGCCTGCCAGCAGTGGCGGATCAGCCAGCTATCGGGCTGGCGCACCTGGCGGTCGTTGGACGGCGGCGGGGTTTGGGCCGCCCGGCGCAGGGCAGCGGTAGCGGCGGTGACGAGTGGGTGGGCAGACACGGAAACTCCTGATGCGAATTGCGTATTGCGTATTTCGTAAGTAGTGATGATGCAGGCAGCAATGGGTGGTGGATGGGTGGTGGAAAACTACAGCGGATTTGGGCAGGAATGGATAATTGGTTTTGCCACTTCGCTATCGTATCATTGGTGGCTCAATTGCGACTGCCTACGCAATACGAAATACGCAATAATTCGTTAGCCGGTCAACAACCAGACAACCAGCAACAACCCGCCCAGCCCAATCCCGGCGAGCAGCAGCCACAAGCCGATCCGCTGCAAACGACCGGCCTGGGTCACGGCCTGGCCGTGGGCCGCGTGGGCGGCATCGCCCCGCACGAAGACCGCCGGATTTTCGTGTTCGGCCTGCTGAACATTCGCCAACCACCAGGCCCGGTTGCAAAAGGCCCAGGCCCCGATGTCGCTGGCCCGGACGAGTGAGCGATCTTTTGCCATAGGAATCTCAACCACAAAATCGCGAAGACACGAAGGAAAAGCAAGAAAACGAAGGAGGCGGGTTTCTACGGATACTTCACCCTGTCACCCCTTCTCCCCATCCTCCCCTTCGTCCCACTCTTCCAACATCAGCTCCCCGTCCTCCCCCTCCCCGGAGCGGATGGCCTGCTCGAAGTGGCGCAGGGCCAGGCGCATCTTCTCCTGACGCATGGCCATTGTCAGATCGCCCCGGGTGCGTTCCAGCACACCGCGCAGCACATCGGTTTGGCGACGCAGACCCATCGTCACAGCATCGGGGAAGTCCACTGTCACTTGCAGGGAGTATACATCGTCCATCATCTGCAGAAAGGGTTCGGCGGCCTCCACCTGATCCCGGCGCATCAGGTCCAGGGCAAAGCGGCGCATCTCCGTAGCCGCCTCGGACATCCCTTTCAAATAGGTTGCACCGGTCACCTGCAACTCGGCGGGGGTGGGGAAGTCGCCGCCAGTGATGAAGGCATAGACCAGATGGGCCTCCACCACCTCCTTCAGTGCGTCCTGGGTGTAGCCCGTGTGGTAGAGGTCGGGGAAGTCGACCAGGGGTGCCACCATCGCGGCGGCGTCGGTCTGGGCCTGGGCGATGAGGCTGGCGGCCTCGTCCATCTCGTGGCGGTGCATGGCGCGTATGCTATGCGCACAGACGCGGATCAGTGCCCGGCTGCGGGTCAGGGTTTCATCGCGGATGGCGTTGATGCGCTCCATCTCCAGGATAATGCCATCGACAATCGCAGAAAGTTCGTTGTCGGCCATCAGTCGCTCCTTTGGACCGGGGTTCCTTTGGGGGAAGGTGGTTAGACAATATGGGGGTATTATACTGTACGAATGAGCTTTCGGGGAAGGTGAAGCGAGGTAAGAAAGGGAAAAGTATCATCTGGCGCTCATTTCCCCACACGACGAAATCTCCAATTCGTGCTACAATAGGCGGCAGGTCGAATCCGTCGCTTGCCAGCCGCCGAGTCGTTATGTACCGCAACCCGCTCCAACCCAATCAACAGCCGGACATCCCTGGTCTGCCCTCGGTGGACGCCATCAATCAGGAACTTTTTGGCCCGCGCCCGACTGTGTGGTCGAGGCTGCGCCGACTGATCGGCTATCTGCTGCCCCTGCTGGTGATTGTTCTCATTCTGCTGATTGTCATTCCTCCCTGGCGGGCGCGCTTTCTGACGCCAGTAGTAGATCGGTTGCTCAACCGCCTGCCCGCGGCCGAAGAGATCACCGCCAACCCCGGCGGCGCGATCCAACTGGATGGCACGCCGGATCCGGCACTGGCGGTGGCCCCGGCTACCCCCATCCCCACCTTCACCCCGACACCCACACCCCATCCCGCCGCTGCTTTGGATTTCGCCATCGACAGCGCCGCAAACCGGGTGCGCTGGCAGATCGCCTATGCCGACGCCCAGCGCGGGCCGGGGCTGGGTTGCGCCTACATCGGCTTCTGGCTGACCGGCAGCAACGCCGAACGCTTGGATTTGCTCAATGATTTGGACGCAGAAGTGGTCATCGCCGACGGTCAGGCTATCATTGAGCGCCACGGCCCTACGCCGCTGGGCGATCTGCGCAGCCTGGGCGAACCCCGCTACTACGAATTGCCTGCAGGCGAACCGGAGTGTCGGGAGCATCGCTTTGCCGAGGCAGCCGACTACGCGGGGCTGGAGTTTCGTTTACGTTTGCTGGCCGGGGATACTGTCGTCCGTCAGTATTGGGCAATTGTGGGCGGTGTCGATTCCCAGTTTGTCACGCCCACGCCCACCCCGACGCCCGCGCCGCCCACACCCACGCCCTTCCCCCAAGTGCGCATCGTGCAGGCGATGAATGTACGCGCCGGTCCAGATGTTACCTATGACCTTCTCGGCGCGGCCAACGTCGGCGCGGTCTATCCCGTGACCGGAGCTAACCCCCAGTATACCTGGTGGCAGATCGACTATCTGGGGCAACGGGGCTGGGTCTACGGGGAACTAGTGGAAGCGGTCGCTGTGGACGGTATAGAGATCACCGCCGACATTGCGCCTTCGCCCACGCCCGGCCCCACCAATACGCCTGCGCTGCCTACGCCAACGATCACACCAATTCCCACAGCCTATTTCCCCTTCCTGATCAAAAACAATGGCACCTGCACACCTAATGCAGCTATGACCTATTTCAAGGGCAGTGTGCAATATGCCAGCGGGGATCCCTTCAACGGGGCCTGTGTCCACATCGCCTATGACGGGCCGCGCAACACCAAATGCTCAGGCTGTGGCGAAGCGCCCGGTGTGTGGGGATTTGCCCCCTTTGGCAATTCGCCCAGCAATAGCAACACAACCGTGCGCATTTACGTCGTCCCCTGCCCAGAGCAGCCGATCACAGGCTCCGGGCAGAGTCCGGCCACCGGTTTTGGCCCCCTCAACCCCGTCTCACAGGTCTGGACCTACACCATCGGCGAGAGCGTTCAATGCACGGGCATCGTCTTTCAGGACAACCGCTACTACGACGCCGAGGGGAATGTCATCGGGCCGCCGTAGGGGTGTAACAACGAAGGAGAGGAGGAGACTAATGATTGAACGTTTCATCGCCTCTGTTGATCGTCGCCAGGATAAACCATTGGCGTTATCCTCTGATTCGCTCTCACACCACCCCCGGCCCTTGCCCTCCCGCCCCTGGGTGATGGCCCAGAATTGGCACGACCTGCTCTTTGCCCACTGGCCGATCCCCGCCAGCCAGATGGCTGGGCTTTTGCCGCCGGGTCTGGCCCTGGACACCTGGGAAGGGGAGGCGTGGGTGGCCGTTGTCCCCTTTCGTATGAGCGGCGTGCGCCCGCGCTTTTTCCCAAGCGTGCCCTGGCTCTCCGCCTTTCCCGAACTGAATGTGCGCACTTATGTGCGCGTGGCTGACAAACCGGGTGTCTGGTTTTTCAGCCTGGACGCAGCCAACCCGATTGCCGTGGCGGTGGCCCGTGCGCTTTTCCACCTGCCCTACTTTCGGGCGCAGATGGTTTGCCAGGACGAGGGGGAAGGGATTTACTACGCCAGCAAACGCACCCACAGGGGCGCGCCACCTGCCGAATTGCGGGGCAGCTACGCGCCGACTGGTCCGGTCTATACTGCCGCAGCGGGCAGCCTGGAAGCCTGGCTGACCGAGCGCTACTACCTCTACAGCGTGGACAGACGGGGGCGCATCTATCGGGGCGAAATCCATCACGTGGCCTGGCCCCTGCAAAAGGCCGAGGCAGATTTCGAGCGCAACAGCGTGGCCCAGGCCGCGGGCATCGCTCTGCCAGACATTCCGCCGTTGTTACACTTCGCCCGCCGCCTGGATGTACTCGCCTGGGCGATTCAACCGGTATAGACAATCGGTGATTGGTGGCGGACTACTCTACAGGCTGAAATCCGATGACCAGAGACACATCTCCACGCTCTCTCATGCGTCTGGGCTTTCCCGTCAAAGTGCTGGGCGCGCCCGGTCTGCCCTCCCACGACAGCCGCCGCTGGCAGAATCAGCCCCACCTGAGCGTCAGCCTGGCCTATCTGCGCGACATCTTCCTCTATCTGGAAAGCCGCTCCATCCGCTTTTATCGGCTTTCCGGGCAACTGGCCCCCTACCTCACCCACCCGGAGCTGCCCGCCTTTCACCGCCAACTGGACGAATGCGCCACGGAGCTGGCCGCGGTGGGCGATCTGGCCCGCCAGCAGCGGCTGCGTTTGACACTGCATCCCGGCTTCTTTGTCCAACTCAACAGCCCAGAGCCGATGCGTTTGGCCCGCTCCATCGCTGAATTGGAGTCGTCTGCCGCGCTGCTGGATGGGATGGGGATTGGCCGGGAAGGGGTGATTGTTGTGCATGTGGGTGGGGTCCACGACGACGCGGCAGCAGGGCGGGCGCGCTTTGTGCGGGGTTGGGAAGGGCTACCGGCCAAGGTGCAGCAGCGGGTTGTGCTGGAACACGACGACCGGCGCTACAGCCTCTCGGACGCGCTCTGGATTCACCGGCGCACGGGCGTGCCTGTGGTCTTCGACAGCCTGCACCACCGCTGTCTGAACCCGGAGAATATCCCCGCCATCGACGGCCTGCGTCTGGCCCTCTCCACCTGGCCCGCAGATGTGCGCCCCAAAATCCACATCAGCAGCCCCCGCACAGAAATTCGCTATCTGCGCCGACCCGACGGCGTGCGGATGCAGGCCCCTCTGCTCAATCAGCACAGCGACTTCCTCGATCCTTTCCCCATCATCGATCTGCTCTCGAACGCCCTTTCCCTATCCTTGCGCTCCTTTGATATACTATTGGAAGCCAAAGCCAAGGATGTGGCGCTCCTCCGTCTGCGCAGCCAGATCGAGCGCTACGCGCCGGCTCTATACCCGCACATCGGCTAAAGTCCCCAGCACTTTCTGAAGTGCCGGGGACTTCTACAAGTGTTCAGATATGTGTAGGGGCGCTTGCTTGCTGCGCCCG
>CAMDQF010000034.1 GCA_945905745.1 Litorilinea aerophila | reverse complement strand
AAAGGGGCTAATCTTTCCGCGTTGATTCGAGGCGGTTTTCAGGTCCCTGGTGGATTTGTAGTATCGACGGTTGGTTACGATGCTTTTGTCGCTGCCAACCGATTGGCTGCGCCGGTCGCAGCGCTTGTGGCGGCCATCGACGCGCGGGACCCAACAGCCTATGACCGGGCCTCCGACGAAATCCGTGCTCTTTTTAGTCGAGCAACTCTGCCTGATGACCTGCGGGCGGCGCTGTTGACTGCCTATGCAGACGCCATCCCCGACGGCGCAGCGGTCGCCGTGCGCTCCTCCGCCACTGCCGAAGACCTGCCCGACGCCTCCTTTGCCGGTCAGCAGGAGACCTACCTGAACGTGATCGGCCCGGATCACCTACTGGATGCAGTGGCGCACTGCTGGTCCAGCCTGTGGACCGGGCGTGCCATCGCCTATCGCCAGCGCCAGTCGATTGCACCGGACGACGTAAGTCTGGCTGTCGTTGTCCAACAGATGGTCCCCGCAGAGTCCGCCGGGGTGATGTTCACTGTCAATCCCGTCACCGGCGACGAGGGCCAGGTGATGATCAACGCCACCTGGGGGCTGGGCGAGGCGCTGGTCTCTGGACAGGTCAACCCGGACAGCTACATTGCTGCCAAAGAGAGCGGCGGCCTGCTGGAAGTGGTGGTGGGGGAAAAAGCGGTGATGACCGCGACCCGCGCTGTCGGCACTGCCGAAGTGGCGGTTGACCCCACGCGCCAGCAGCAGCGGGCACTGACCGACGCCCAGGTCATTGCGCTGGCTGCGGTGGGAAGGCGCATTGAAGGGCACTTCGGCAGCCCCCAGGACATCGAATGGGCCTACGCCGACGACAAACTCTACATCCTCCAATCCCGCCCGGTGACGACGACGGTTCACACAGCCTCGGTTCCCGGCGACGACGCCTGGTCGCCTCTGCCCGACTACGCCCCCCAGCCCTTCGACTGGTGGACCCTTTCCGACGTGGGCGAGCGCTGGCCCGAACCCGTCACCCCCTTCACCTGGTCCACCGGCTACGAGATGATCCACGAGACCTCCGGACGGCTGGTGGCCGGGGTCAAAGCGCCCTACCGGGGGCAGATCCAATGGGCCAGGCGCGCCTTTGGCCACGTCTATTTCAACGAGGGGGCGGTCCTCCACGCCTATACCGACGGCTACGGCTTTGCCTCGTCTATGGTTGCGCCCGCCATCAGCCACATCAACCCGCAGACGAAGCCATCCGGCTGGCGCTGGCGCAAAGTGCTGGGCAGCGCGGGCTTTATGATTCGGCGAATGGGCAAGTGGAACCGGGACATCGCCCACTTTCCCCAGGAGTTCGCCCGCATCGACCAACTGGTGGACGAATTTATGGACAGTCCGCTGGATGCGCTATCCGATGCGGAACTCTGCCGCGCCGCGCTTGTCGAGTGGCGGGAACGGCTGATGCACTATATGGACTATCACCTGGCCTCCACATCCCTCTCGATGAGCGGTTTCGGTAGCCTGGAAGCGACGGTGGAGAAGGCTACAGGCCAGCGGGAACTGGCCCAGGAGTTGATCTCTGGGCTGAGTGGAATCATCTCCGCTGAGATGGTCCCGGACCTCTGGCGCATTGTCCAGGAGATGCGCCGCCTGGGGCTGGACAAGGAGATGACGGCGCAGGCGCCATCGGCTGCCCTGGCTGCTCTGCGCGGGAATGGCAAGGCAGCCAGCGTCAACGCCCTCTTCGACCGTTTTCTGCTTCGCCACGGCCACCGCTGTATGACTGAAGCCGAGTTTCTGGTCCCTCGCTGGGCCGAAGCGCCGGAGCAGGTGGTGGAGATGATTCAGGGCTATCTGCGGGCAGCACCGGGCTTCGACCCAGTGGAAAACGAGGCCCGTCAGCGCCGCCAGCGGGAAGAGACCCAGGCTCTGGTCGAGTCCAAACTCAACCCCTTTCAGCGCACAGCTTTCCGTCGCTCCCTGACCAGCCTGCAAGAGCAGGTGCGGGTGCGGGACAACGGACAGCACTTTCTGGTCAAGCTTTTTATGCCCGTGCGCCGTCTTGTGGCCGAATTGGGACGACGCTGGGCCGAACGAGGCTGGCTGGCCCAGGCCGACGACATCTTCTTTATGGCCCATACGGAAATTGAAACAATCGTCGCCGCGGCCGCTCCCGGCGTACTGGCGGGACATCCCGACTTGCAGGCCCTCGTGGCCGATCGACGGGCCGCCCACGAATTTTGGCATACTCAACCCGCGCCCGACGTGCTGGACCCCCAGGGCAAACCCGTGGACATCGCCGCCGAGAGTGTCAGCCCGGATGATCCGAATGTGTTGCGGGGGATTGGGGCCAGCCGGGGCCGGGTGGAAGGCATCGCCCGGGTGGTGATGACCCCGGCAGAGGCAGCCCGCATCCAGCCCGGCGAGATTCTGGTGACACGGGCCACGGACCCGGGCTGGACGCCTGTCTTTGCCCTCATCAGTGGTGTTGTCCTGGAGATCGGCGGGCAGCTCTCCCACGGCGCAATTGTGGCCCGGGAATATGGCCTGCCCGCGGTGGTCAATGTGACGGGCGCAACCCAGCGGATTGCGGACGGAGACCGCATTGTCGTTGACGGCAGCGCGGGCACCGTAACGCAAGCTGTCAGCTTGCGGACCGCAAACTATTAGTTTGCGTTACAAGCGAGGAGACAATTGCTGTAGACAGTGGCGCGGGGGGGTGGTGAAGGGGTGGCATACTTTTTATCGTTGTCAGATGCAAATTGTGATGGCGGTTGTAAAAAATAGGTAATCGTGAGGTTTCATTGTGTTGAATGAATGGGTTCTTCTCATATTCATATGCTATTTTGGGACTATTCTTGAGCTTATGAACGCGATACGGTGTCGTCGGTGTCCCATGAAATGCCAAGACCTGTTTATGACGCAGAATGGCTGGAGCAATTCTTTATTCGGCTACTGGTTTTTCTTTGGTCGCCCTGCCGCTGCACGCAAAGCTATTGTTGAAAATGAAAGACTTCGACGTTGGCTGATTATTGAGTTCTATTCGAGGGCTTTTGCGTTCGCTGCTCTGGGTACTCTTGTGTGGATGGGAGCGCGCGGGGATGAAGGGGTTGCGAAAATGTCTGAAAGAATTTCGGTGCTGATTATTCCCGCGATGGCATTGTTCTGGTTGCTTTATTTGAACTATTTGCTTTGGTTCAATCCTCAGAAATTCCAAAGCTATGTAGATCAGTGGATCCAGCATCACAAGCGATTTCGACCCGTTCTGAATGATTCGTGGTACGATCTTCTGACCAACGAGACATTCTTTCGAGTGATGGTTTTTGTCGGACTACTGATTTGTCTGTCAGTGTTTATGCTAATCGCAATAGACCCGTTAGATCGGTAAGCGAAGCGCAAAGGCCACCAATGAATCGACTGCTCGACTTACTCCGCGGCGGCGACCTGCGCTCGATTGGGCGGGTGGCCGAAGTCGTTGCATTGGCCGGGGACGACCCGGCCGCTTTTGACGCGCTCTTTGCCGCGATGTTCAACGATGAGCCGCTGGTGCAGATGCGGGCCGCGGACGCGGTGGAGAAGATCAGCCAGCAGCATCCCCATCTGCTGCATCCCCACAAAGCTGCTCTGTTGGGCGAACTGCCGTCGGGTCTGCGCCAGGAGGTCTACTGGCATATTCCGCTGATGCTGGCCCGGGTGCCACTGACCGATGCAGAGCGGCAACGGGCCTGGGATCAGATTGTGGGTATTCTCCACAGTGGGGGCAAAAGCCGGATTCTGGTGGTCAACTGTCTGCAAGGGCTGGTTGACCTTTCCCTGCAAAGTGGATGGCAGCGGGAAGAAGCGGCGGCCATTGTCCGCGAAGAGATGGTGGAAGGCAGCCCGGCCGTCCAGGCACGGGGACGAAAACTGCTGGCACGCTTGGCTGATGCGACGAACGATTGAAGGAGAGGAAAAATGACCGAAGATACGCCTATGCAAGCTCTGCTGAACAGCCTGCCCCAGACCGGCGAAGTGCTTTGGATTGGATTGCGGCCCGGCCACCGGCAACCCGTCGAATCAGTGGAAGGGGCAGAGGCTCTGCCCGGCAAGGGGCTGGTGGGGGATCGCTTTCGGGGGCGGGGCGCGGAAAGCCAGCGCCAGGTGACGCTGATCCAGGCCGAACATCTGGCTGCGGTCGGCTCCTTTCTGGGCGGAGGACCCATCGATCCCGCCCTCCTGCGCCGCAATATCGTTGTCTCCGGGCTGAATCTGCTCGCTCTGAAGGACAAACGCTTTCGCATCGGCGAGGCGCTGCTGGAATATACGGGCAACTGTCACCCCTGCTCCCGGATGGAAGAAACCCTTGGCCCCGGCGGTTACAATGCCCTACGCGGTCACGGGGGCATCACCGCCCGGGTGATTGAGGGCGGGCTGATCCGTGTTGGCGACGCAGTGGGGATGACAGAGTGACAAGCGGAAGGGAGGGAGAAAAATTGTGAATTGTGAATGGTGAATTGTGAATGCAGATTGCGGAATCGAGGAGGCCACACTCTCATCGCCTGTCCTCCTCTCCTCTCCTCCCTTCATCCCTTCATCTTCAGCCCGCTTTCCGCCTCGATCTCCAGCAGCCGGTTGTATTTTGCCAGCCGCTCCGATTGGGTGATGGAACCGACTTTCAGGTGGCCGCTGCCCCAGCCCACGGCCAGATCGGCCAGCCAGTCGTCCTCGGTCTCGCCGCTGCGCGCGCTGACGGTCACGTGCCAACCCGCGGCCTGGGCCAACCGGCAGGCGTCGGCTGCTTCGGAAAGGGTTCCGATCTGATTGACTTTGAGCAGCAGGGCATTGGCCGCGCCGACGTCGATGGCTCGACGGATGCGGCCCGGATTGGTGCATAGAAAATCGTCCCCCAGCACCAGCGCCCGTCCAGCTACTGCCTCGCGCAACTTCGGCCAGTTGGCCCAATCCTCCTCGGCCAGCCCATCCTCCAGACTCACAATCGGATAGCGTTCCAACCAGCCGAGCAGATGGTGGATCATTCCGGCACTGTCGAGCGGTTCGCCGCCCAGGTGGTAACGCCCGTCCGCGTAGAAATGGCTGGAAGCCACGTCCAGGGCCAGGGCTACGTCCCGGCCCGGCGTATAGCCCGCCCGCTCAATTGCCGCCACCCCATCGCCCAGCATCGCCTCTGCGTCGGGAAAAGGGGGAGCCAGCCCTCCCTCGTCCGCGGTCAGCGCCCGCATCCTATACTTGTCCAGACAGAGTTCCGCGGCGGCCTGATAGACGGCATAGGTCATCGCCAGCGCCTCGTCCACTGTCTGCGCCGCCACAGGCACCACCAGCACGTCCTGAATGGGAACCTGTCCCCCCGCGTGCTTGCCCCCGCTGAAGAGGTTGACGGTGGGCCGGGGCAGCTTATGGGCCAGGCCACCCGGCGTGTGGATGGCCGCGAAATGCTGGTAGAGGGGAATGCCCGCTTCGATCGCCTGGGCCCGGGCAAAGGCCAGGGAGACGGCCAGCAGCGCGTTGGCTCCCAGCCGGGCTTTGTTGGGTGTGCCGTCCAGGGCAATCAGCGCCTGGTCCAGCGCTGACTGATCTTCTATCTCCACACCGACCAGCGCGTGGGCAATCTCGCCCCGGATGTGGCCCACGGCTTTGCGGCAGCCCAGCCCCCGGTAGCGGGAGGGGTCCCGATCCCGCAATTCTAAGGCCTCGGCCTTGCCCGTGGACGCGCCGGAGGGCACGGATGCGATCCCCACTGCGCCGCTGGTCAGGCGACAGGTGGCCCGCACAGTGGGACGTCCCCGGCTGTCCAGAATTTCCAACCCATCCAACGTGTGAATCATCTCCATTGTCTTTTCCTTTACGTTGTCTGTGCTCGTTCCCAGCGCTCCGCGTGGGAATCTTCCCCGGACGCTCTAGGTCCCCCGCAGCCGGGTCGCAGTCGGGGACCCGGAGCCTCTAACTGCTTTGTCTACGCGGAGCGCTGGGCACAAATACTATTGGATGTTAAACCGGCAATTCTCCTGTGTCAGCACCGCCCGGTTGACGATATGCGCAGGCTTCTTGCCCAGCAACACATCCACCACATTTTGTGCGGCTTTCTGCTGCAATTCGGCGATGGATGCCTGGGAATAGAAAGCCGCGTGGGGGGTGACAATCACATTGGGCAGGCTGCGCAGGGGGTGATCGGCCGGCGGCGGCTCCTGCACCAGCACATCCAGCCCCGCCCCGGCGATCCAGCCTTCGGTCAGCGCCCGCACCAGCGCGCTTTCGTCGATCAGCCCGCCCCGACTGGTGTTGATCAGCACCGCGCTCGCTTTCATTCGGCGCAGGGCGGCTTCGTCGATCACTCCCCGGCTCTCGTCGGTCAGGGGCGCGTGGAGTGAGACATAATCCGCCCGGGCCAGCAGATCGTCCAGATTGGCTACCGCTTCTACCCCGTTCGCCAGCCGACCAGCGGCCAGCCGGGGCGTGTAGGCCAGCACCTTCAGCCCGAAGCCCTGGGCTTTGGGGACCAGGCCGCGGGCGCTGTTGCCGTAGCCTATCAGCCCCAGCGTCTGCCCCCGCAGCCGGGGAATCATCTGTCCTGTCTCCCGTTGCCAGCCACCGGCCCGGCTGGCAGCGGCCTGGGGCACAATCTGCCGGGCCAGGGCCAACAGCAGCGCCATCGCGTGGTCCGAGACCTCTTCCGAGCAAAAGTCGGGCACATTCGTGACCAGAATGCCCAATTCCGTGGCCCGCTGGATGGGGATGTTGTCCAGCCCGATGCCGTAGCGGCTGACAATGCGGCAGCGGGGTGCTGCGTCCAGGGCGGCTTCCGGCAGTTTAGCCCAGCAGCTAAGGATGGCGTCGGCCTGGGGTGCCAGACGGGTAATCTCTTCGGCGCTGCCTTTCTCGGCTACCAGCAGTTCCCCGCCGACCGTAGCCAGCAGTTGTTGCTCGATCTCCAGATTGGGCCAGGCATAGTCGGTGACGAGGATTGTGTAGGTGGACATTGACCTCTCCAACAGGGGATGTGTAGAACTTTCCAGACAATCTATCCTACACGGCTTCGGAATCGTTGGCAAAAGCAATTGCTCCTCCTCGGCTGCGTGGGCTATAATCAGTATGCATAATCGTAGGTTGGGTTCTTCTGGCAAGAGATCGGCCTCTACACTCCAACGAATGCCAGGAGAACCCAACTGCGGTCTGCTGATAATTGGTCAATTGTGCTGAACCGCAGAAGTTCGACGTTTTCGTGCGAGTCGAACTTCTCTCTGTGAAAGTCTCTTGTCGAATGGTTGAACGAATTCCCCGTCGTTTAGTCGCCCCCCTCGGTTTTGTGATGATGTTGGCCGGTGTTCTACTGCTACTATGGCTACTCATTCGCCTGCCTACGATGGGACGGGCGACAAATGCATCTTCTGCGCCAGAAGGGGATGAACAGACGGCGCTGGGCCTTGCAACGGCCACCGCCGCCCCTCTTCTGCCCTCTCCCACACCCACCCCACAGCCGCCGACAGTTATCACTCTGGCCCATGGGTTGCCCGCGCAATTTGTCCAGACGGTGACCCTACTGGTTGAGGAATATCCCCACCTGACTTTGGCCTCTGCGGCTGGCACTGCTCCTTCTCTGGCGCTGGACTGGCAACCGGGCGGTGAAATACAACCGGGCGGTGAAATACAACCGGGCGGTGAAACACAACCGGGCGGTGAAATACAACCGGACGGCGAAGCTGTCTATCGCCAGGTGTACGCGCTGGCTGCGCGCTTCGACACAGTTTTCCCCCAGACTGAAAGTAGTCTGGTAACAGCATTGTGGCAAGAGGCGGCCAGCGAAGGCGCTGTCTACAACCGGATGGTTGTGTTGAGCGACACTCTGCCGGGACTGATCTCTCTGCTGGGCGACGCTGGTCCGGCGGTGCTGGGGGTGGCAAGCGTGGATGAACTGCTCAAGGCGGCCTGGGCCGACGAGACGACGCTTGCGTTGCTGCCCTTCGACGCCTTGACGCCGGAACTGGTGGTCTTTGCCGTGGACGGCCAGAATCCGGTGGACAACCGTTTTGACATGGACGCCTATCCGCTGGTAGCGACGGTCTATGCCCATTCAGCGGGCGGCGCGGATGATCAGGCGTTTTTGAATGTACTGGAGGCAACAGGCATCCACACAAATCGGGACCCGGACCGTTTGACTGTGCTGGCTATGACCGGCGTTACGGCGATGGTGCGTCAGACCGCCTATCAGATGGACCAGTTCGGCCCGGAGTGGGTGGCAGAAGTGGTGGGACCAGAGCTGGCCGCGGCTGACATTACCACCATCAGCAATGAAGTGCCTTTCGTGCCCGGCTGTGTGACCAACACCTCCGCCGATAACCTGACCTTTTGC
Organism: Litorilinea aerophila; assembly: GCA_945905745.1. Lineage (GTDB taxonomy): Bacteria > Chloroflexota > Anaerolineae > Caldilineales > Caldilineaceae > JACQGT01. The sequence goes on along the minus strand of CAMDQF010000034.1, from coordinate 23,835 downwards.
AGTTCGCCCGATTATATGGCCGCACTGGAAGCCGTGGGCGCGGACCTCATCGGGCTGACCGGCAACCACCAGAACGACTACGGGCGGGACGACGCGTTGGTCTCTCTCGACATTTACGCCGAGGCCGGACTGCCGGTCTATGGGGGCGGACGCACCAAAGAGGAAGCCTTTGCCCCGCTCCATTTGGAACATAACGGCAACCGGTTGGCCTTTTTGGGGGCCAACAGCTATGGCCCCGACTTCGCCTGGGCCACGGACGACGGGCCGGGCAGCGCCGAGTTTGACCTGAACATTCTCTCCGCCACCATCCGCGCGGTGAAGGAGGAGGACAAAGCCGATATTGTGCTGCTGGAATTGCAATATCAGGAGAGCTATGACGTGGCCCCGCTCTGGGATCAGCGGGAGAACTTTCGCCTGCTCAGCCAGACCGGCGTGGATATTGTGACGGGCATCCAGAGCCACGTGCCCCAGGCCATCGAATTTGACGACGGACGGCTGATTCTCTACGGGTTGGGCAATCTTTTCTTTGACCAGATGTGGCGGCAGGATACCCGCGAAGGGCTGATTGTGAAACATTCCTTCTACGCCGGGCGTTACATCAGCACGCAGGTTTTGACGACATTGCTCTACGACTACGGCCAGCCCCGTTGGACCAGCGACGCCGAACGGGAGAGTCTGTTGGGCCGGGTCTTTGACGCCAGCTATTGGCCGCGCTTGTCCCAACCGTAGGGGTTTGGGTGGGCAGGCGATTCTGCCAGTGCGTAACTCTCTTGCCCACTCAAACCCCTACGATATTGTGCGTGACCCCGAACGTTTTCAACTGAGACTGGAGAGTGCAAAGGTATGAACCGCATCAAGCCCGCCTTATTGCTGCTCATCTGTGTGGCCCTGCTCTGCGCCGGGCTTTGGGGGAGCGGAGGAGCGCCCGCGCTGGCCGCTGACCCCGCGCCCGCTGCCCCCGCGCCCGCTGCTCCCGTCCAGACAGCGCAAGCCGACACGCCGGAGATTATCGGCGGACAGGAAGCTGTGCCCGGCGCGTGGCCTTTTATGGCTGCGCTGATACAGGCCAACCAACCCAGCGATTATGACGGCCAGTTCTGTGGTGGCGCGTTGATTGCGCCCCAATGGGTTTTGACCGCAGGCCATTGTGTGGAAGGGAACACGGCGGCGGGCATTGACGTGACGCTGGGCAAGCACAAACTGAGCGATTCTGGCGGCGAGCGGATTGATGTGATTCAAATTATCAAACACCCCGACTTCAATAGCAGCACGCTGGACTCGGACGTTGCCCTGTTGAAGTTGGCAACAGCCTCCAGCCGCCCGACCGTCGGTCTGATTCCCCAGGGCGACGTCAACCTGACCGCAGTCGGGGTGATAGCAACGGTGATGGGTTGGGGCAATACGAGTACCGGCGGTTCGCCCATTTACGCCGATGCGCTGATGCAAGTTGATGTACCGATTGTCAGCAACGCCACCTGCAATGCGCCTGGCTCTTACAACGGCCAAATCACAAGCAATATGCTCTGCGCCGGGTTGGCCCAGGGCGGCAAAGATTCTTGCCAGGGCGACAGCGGCGGCCCCTTTGTCGTGCCGGATGGCACAGGCAATGGCTGGCTGCAGGCGGGTGTGGTAAGCTGGGGAACCGGTTGCGCGCTGCCCAACCTCTACGGCGTCTATGCCCGGCTTTCGAATTTTACCAACTGGATCAACAGCCAAACCGGTGGAGGCCAGGCGACGAATACGCCGACGGCTACGCATACCGCGACTGCGACCGCTACACCGACGCCGACCGCGTCCGCAACCAGAACCTCCACGCCGACGGCAACGACTGTACCAACCAAAACACCCACGGCAACCACTACACCCACGGCAACCATTACACCGACAGCGACTGCTACACCGACAGCGACTGCTTCACCTACCGCGCCGGCTGCTCCCCCAATCAGTGACGTGCGCATCAGTAATGTGCGCGATACCAGTTTCAGCGTCTCCTGGCTCACCGAAGAGGAGACGACTGGCGAAGCCGTGCTGACATCTGCCCCGGCCCGGACCGGCCACAGCCAGCGGGTGACAGCCACTGGCACAGCCCATCACGTCACCTTCACTGACCTGGCGGCAGAGACGACCTACTATTTCTATATCCAGACTGGTGAATTGATAGACGATAACCGGGGAGCGCTCTATTCGGTAACCACTGGGCCAACGCTGATGTTGCCCGATTCGGACAATATCTACGGTGCGATTGTGGAACCTATACGCAATAGCCTGGAACGCTGTATTGTCTACGTGCAGATTGTATCGAGTGTCACTCTGGGTGGGAGAGCCGATCCGTCGGCCCTTCTCTCCGTCCTGACCGACAGCAACGGCCAGTGGGGGCTGAACTTGGGCAACACCCGCACACCCGAACTGGATGGCTATTACACTTATTCGCCCACGCAGGCGCCGTTGGCGGTGGAGGTGCAGTGTTCCCCCCTGCGCCAGGGTTATGCGGAGATCACCACCGCCGATGACAGCCCAGCCGCGGATATTCAGGTGCGCAGCCTCTCCCGTTCGCTGCTGCTGCTGGGCACAGGCTGGAATTTCATTGCCCTGCCATACAAGCCGCTGACTGCCTACAAAGCCAGCCATCTGTGCAGCGATCTGACCCGAGCCAAAGCCGGCGCGCCGGTGGAGGTGGTGCGCTGGGCGAACGGCGGCTGGGATGGCTACGTTTGTGCAGTAGAGGCCAATGACTTCGCTTTGGATGTGGCAGGGGGATACTTCGTGCGCAACCAGACCGCCAACAGTTGGGCGCTGGCTGGAGATGCGATTCCCGCTGCGCCGCCCACCGTTGTCAATGGCTGGAATGCCGTCAGCAGCCAGGGCAGCGCGGACGCCTCTGCCCTGTGCGCCGGGATCACACTGCCCTGGCAAGGGCTAGAGGTGAACCGCTGGTACGCCGGTGGGTGGGACGGCCACATCTGCGGGCGATCCTTCAACGATTTTGCCGCCCAGAGCGGGCAGGGCTACTTTGTCAAAGCCGATGGCGGGCCGATACTGGCGGCGAGGGCGATCTCCCTGCTGCAAACGGCTGACGCGCAGGCTGGCGGCGTGCAGGATGTGCGTGTGACCAATCTGCGGGATACGAGCGTGACTATTTCCTGGCAGACCAGCCAGCCCGCCAACGGTCTGGTGGAGATTCTGCAAAATGGATCTTCTGTGGGATTGGCCGAGGATGTACGGGGGGCCGGTACGATCGACCGGCTGCATTATGTGGTGATCTCGAACCTGATCCCCGACAGCAGCTACAACTTTACTATCCAATCCATCGGCCAGGATGCCAGTGTGAGCAGCGGTCAGGGCACTTTCGAGACATCGACCACTCCCCCCTCTGTGCCCCGTTCCCACAGTGCCTACGGCCAGGTGATGGCCCTGGATGGGGTGACACCGGTTGCCAATGCTCTGGTGGAGTTGAGTCTGGTGGATAAGGATGGCAAGGGGACAGCCGGTTCTTCTCTGCCTCTGGCTGCCCTGACCGACGCCAACGGTTACTGGTACGCCAATCTGGGCAACAGCCGCCAAAGCGATGGAAGCGCCTTCGACTTCTCCGCCGCTGATGGTGTTGCACTGCTGGCATTGCGGCCTGGTCTCGCCCCTGCCCAGACCACGCCGTCGGTTGTCAATACCTTCCCCGCGCCGAATGTGCTGCTGGGGTTGCGCGCGCTCTATCTGCCGGCTGTGCAGCGGTAGCCCACTCTGGAACAAAAAAGTCCGGCTGGTCTCAGACCAGCCGGACTTTTTTGTTCATCCTCGCTGGCGCAAAACTTCGTATAGTAAAATAGCGGTAGAAGTTGCCAGATTCAGGCTGTCCGCCACCCCGCGCATAGGAATTGTCACCCTGGCATCGGCGCCGGCCAGCCACTCCTGGCTCAGTCCCTCGGCCTCGCTGCCAGTCACAATCGCCACAGGGCCGGTCAAGTCCGCCGCTGTGTAGAGCGCTGCCCCATCCGGCGTGGCAGCCACCGCGGCGATTCCCCGCTGGCGCAGCCACGCCAGGACGTCGGCGGTGGGGGCCTCGGCGCAGGGAACAGTAAAGCGGGTTCCCAGGCTGGCCCGAATCACATTGGGGTTGTGCAGGTCTGTGCCCCCCGCGCAGAGGATCAGCCCGTCCACGCCAGCCGCGTCTGCACTGCGCAGAATGGCCCCCACATTGCCCGGTTTTTCCGCTCCCTCCACCACCACCAGAAAAGGAACAGGCGAAAGCGGCAGATCGTCCAGCGCGGTCTGGGTGTAGGGGATGACGAGGAGCAGGCCGCCGCTTTCCGCACGCACGGCGATTTTGGCAAAGATTTCTGGGGGGACGGTGAAGAATTGCGAATTGCGAATTGCGAGTTGCAAGAGGCGATCGGCCATGTCCTGGTCGTCCGACGCCATCAGTTCCGGGCAGAGGTAGATTTCTGTGGGGATGACGCCTGCATCCAGGCAACGGCGCACTTCCCGGCTGCCCTCCACGACAGTCAACCGCTCCTGGTCCCGGTGGCGGCGGTTGGTGGTCAGGCGCACCACATTTTTGATGCGGGGGTTGCTGGGGCTGGTGATGTGCATAGGGCCTACTGTTCCGCTTCTGCCAATGCCCTTTGGCGTACAATCTCCGCCATCGCCCGCCGGTATTCGGCGCTGCCTTTCCAATTGTCCGGGGGAGTGAGGCGACCGCCCGCCAGCACTGGCTGTTGCCCTACACCGCAAAGGGCCACCCGCATGACAGCATCGCCGACAACCGCCACCGCGGCCACAATGCAGCGATCCGACGGGGTGCGGGCGATGCGGGCATGGCCTGAGCGGAGAGCGCGAACAGGAATTGTGACGGCGGTAATCAGGTGATGGGAGGAGGGGATGACGAAAGCATCGAGTGGGGTGACGGATTCCTTTTCGCCGTCGCTGACGACGACCGATGCGTCCAATGCCAGCAGGGCCGCGTAGAATTCGCTGTCCATCTCGGCGGAAGCGACGACACCGCCGACGGTGGCTGCGTTGCGCAGGTTGACTGGCCCCTCGTACTGGGCTGTGCGGCGCAGGATGCCCCCGGCCACTTCTCCGGCCAGGGGATGGCGGCTGACATCGCTGAGGGTAGCTGTCGCGCCAATTTGCAAAGTTTCGCCTATCTGGACAATCCGATTCAGCCCCAGTCCGGCCAAATCCACAACACCGTCCACATCGGTCACGGCCCGGGTCTCCAGATCACCGACCAGTTGGGAACCACCGGCCAGTGGACGCAGCCGTGCGTCCGTGCGCCGTAACAGGGCCACCGCTTCCGCCACCGAAGTGGGTTTGTAGTATTCGGCTAGAATCGCCATCTGTCACCTTCCAATTTAGCCGCTGATGAACACGGATAAACGCGGATAAAAGCAGGGAGATGAAGTGAATGTACCTTTCAACAATCCCTTTTTATCCGTGGTCATCAGCGTTTATCCGTGGCTCAGCTTTTCGATTAACTCCGCTTCCCGCTCTGCCGTCAACCCGGCCCGCCAGGTGTGATCGGCTGGTCGGGTGGCCGCCCATTCCAAAGTGTCCGCCACCGTCTCTGTCACCGGGCGAAAAGTCAGTCCCGCGGCAATCGCCCGACTGCAATCGTAACGGGAGAAGCCGTCGTACTCCGGCCCGTTGCCGATCCAGAGGGGGAGTTGGCTCCAGGGCTGGACTTCATTTTTCTGCAAAAAGGCTTCGTCCGCCCAGACAAAGCGGGCATCGCTGCCGCTGATCTCCTGGCTGCTTTCCAGCAGCCCGTCCAGTGTCGCCGCCTCGCCCGGCCCGCTGGCGTTGAATACGCCGGGGATGCACTGCTCCGCCACCCGCACCATCCACGCCGCCAAATCCCGCACATCCGTAAATTCCACCGGATAGTCGGCGGGCGCGGGCGCCAGCACAGCACCCCCTTTCGCCACCCGCACAGGCCAATAGGTGAAGCGGTCCGTGGGGTCGTGGGGGCCGACAATCAGGCCGGGTCGGATGACCGCCACCCGTCCCGGTATAGCGCTCTGGGCGGCCTGTTCGCTCAGCACTTTGAGCGGACCGTAGGTTTCCCCGGTGATCTGTTCAATAGTCGGGTCGTCCATCGTGGCTAGGGGCGCGTCTTCGTTCTGGTTGGCGTCGGCAAAGCTGGCGTAGGCCGAGAGAGAGGAGACAAATGTGTAGTGTTCCACCGCGTCGGCCAGGAGACGGGCCGAGTCTGTCACCAGCCGGGGTACGTAACCGCTGGGATCGATGACCGCATCCCAACGCCGGCCTTGCAGCGCGGCGAGGTCCCCATCCCGGTTGCCCCGCAGCTTCTCCACATCCGGGAAGAGTTCCGGGTTGCGCTGGCCCCGGTTGAAGAGTGTCACTTCGTGGCCGCGAGCCAGCGCTGCTTCGACAGTATGGCGGCCCAGAAAGACGGTCCCGCCGAGGATGAGGAGCTTCATGCGGTTATTTGTCCTTTGCGACTGGGGAGCCAGTGGGCAGTAATCAGTAATCAGTAATCAGTAATCAGTAATCAGTAATCAGTAATCAGTGGTGATCGTCGCACGCCACACTGATTACTGTTCACTTTCTCAAACCCCCGGCGGCGGTGGCGGAGCCAGTCCCTTATCCTCCAACAGCTTGACCAGCCCCACATTGGCCGCCACTGCCACGGATGCGGGCATGAGCAGGAAGATAGGCAGGACAGTGGCAAAACTGATGACAATCAATGCAATTTGGAAGATCAGCATCAGCAAGGTGTAGAGCGGGTGTTGCAGGGCCAGAATAAAGGCATTGCGAATTATCAGACGCAGGCTCGGGTCTTCCTGTTGCCAGAAGAGGGGCAAGAAGTATTGACTGCCCATCATCACCAGCGCAATCACCCATAGCCACAGAATTGTCACAAATCTGGCCCAACTGACAGCGCTGTTTGCATAAAATGCGATGTTCATCAGTACAGCGATGTGCAGAATCAGACTGGTGCCGACCATCAACCAGCTACGTTTGATCTGGCTCTTGGCCGCATCCCAGAAGAAACCGGAATCCACCCGCTTATAGTTGGCCGAACGGTTGGCCACTGCGTAGAGTCCCGCGGCTACGGGCGCAGCGGGCAGGATGAGCAGTGTGCCTGCCCACCAGAGCACGCTGAGCCAAACCCATAGGAAGAGTTCGTCGTATAAAACTTTGAGGGTGCGCCACATGGCGGGGAATGCTTTCATGGGAGAGTGGGTCCTGGAATGATGGGATAATGAACCTGCGTATTGCGTATTCTATATTGCGTAAGAAAGTAGTGACGACGGCTGCGCAAAATAGATGATGGAGCAGTGGCAAAAAGATATCGAGCTGATCTTGTACCGCATAAAGTTGTGGTGCGAAGCGCATTGTTTGCGCTGCTTACGCAATACGAAATACGCTATACTTCTTTCCCCGCCAGCCCCATCCGCACAAAGAGCGCCGGGACCCACCAGGTGACGGTGAGTCCGATGAGGGCATAGCGGACGACGCGCAGGCCGCTTTCGATCAGATGGCCGCCGTCGATCAGGCCGAAGAGGGCGCGCAGCCCAGCCCAGACGAGAACGAGCAGGCAGAGGCCGAGCAGATAGCGCCCGATCTTTTGAAGGGCACTGCCAGCCACAGCAAAGCGCACCCGCCGTCTTTCCACATCCAACCCGACCAGCACACCGAAAATGAGACCCGCTTCGGTGGCTGCGATCTCCACGGGCCAGGGCTTCCCCCCGCCGGGCATCAACAGCAGGGCCAGCACAGAGAGGGCGGCGGCCAGCCCCATCACCTGCCCGGAGGGCAGACGGCCAAACCACTCGGTCAGTCGCGGTTCGGCCCAGAGGGATGCCCCCAGGATCAGCCCGCCGATCAGCAGCCCGGTCAGCACATCCGCCGGGTAGTGGACGGCCAGATAGAGACGGCTGAAGGAGATAGAAGCGATCACCCACAGCACAAGAGCGGGCAGCCAGCGCACTGTCCGGCGCAGAGTGTACCCAGCGTAGCCCCAAAGCATTAGGCTCAGTTGGGCGTGGCCGCTGGGCAGGCCATAGCCCACCTCTTCCACCAGCGCGATTTCGACAGGCGGGCGGGGCAGGCGGAAGAAGTTTTTGAATGCTTCGTTCGTCCACGCGCCCAGCATCAGCAGATAGACCAGTCGCCGCCCCACCTGTTTGTTGTAGAGCCAGTAGATAGCAGGCGGCGCGATTAGAAAGAACTCCTCCTGGCCGAGGAAAGCCGCAAAGAGAAAATAATAGTTGAGTAGGGGCGTGCGCCATTGGGCGATGCCCTCCACAATCCCTGTGCCACTGACCACCCAGTCGTGTAGGAAGTCCATAGTCGTTGCCGTTCTGCGCTGTGTGTGACTCTCGGTGGACTACAGACCGCAGACGACAGACAGCGATCCACCACCTATGACTGTCTGCTGATTCTGAATGAAGACAGTATAACATCAGAGCGCTTGACTGACCAGTGCTTTGGCGTCCGCTTTTGCTTTTTCCCTTTGCGCCGCGCTATAATTGCCCCACAAGCTACCATTGGTTGATTGGTTGATTGGTTCATTTGTTGCGTCGCCTCTCTCCAGACCAGTCAACTATTCAACCAATCAACTATTCAACTGATCAACTGATCACCCAGGACCCTCCTATGACCGCTCGCAAAATTCTCGTCTGTGTCGCTTGGCCCTACGTCAACGGCGAAAAGCATGTGGGGCAGATCGCTGGGGCTTATCTGCCGCCGGACATCTTTGCGCGCTACCAGCGCATGGCCGGCAACGACGTGTTGATGGTGGGCGGATCCGACACCCACGGCACACCCATCACTTTGCAGGCGGAAAAAGAGGGCATGGACCCGGCGCAAGTGGTGGACAAATACCACCGGCTCTTTGTGTCGGGCTGTCTGGCTATGGGGCTGAACTTCGATCTCTATACCCACACGGATACACAGAATCATTGGGAAGTGACCCAGCGGGTCTTTCGGCGCCATCTGCAAAACAGATACATCTACACAGAAGTCACGAAGCAGTGGTACGACCCCCAGGCCAATCGCTTTCTGGCTGACCGCTATGTAGAAGGCACTTGCCCCTTCTGCGGTTATACGGATGCGCGTGGGGATCAGTGCGACAACTGCGGGCGGCTTTACGACGCGCTGGAACTGACCAACACCCGCTCCAAAGTGACGGGCAACACCCAATTGGAAGTGCGCGAGACCGAACACTTTTTTCTGGACTTGGGCCGCCTCAACGATCCGCTGCTGGAATGGATCGCCACGGGCAAAGAACACTGGCGCGCCAATGTGCTCAACTTTACCCGCAGCCAGTTGGATATGAAAGAGCTGCGCGGGCGATCCATCACCCGGGACATCGACTGGGGGGTGGCAATCCCTGTGGACGGCTACGACAACAAACGCATTTATGTCTGGTACGACGCGGTGCAGGGCTATCTGAGCGCGGCGGTGGAGTGGGCCAAGCTGTCCGACGCGCCGACCCGCTGGCTGGAGTGGTGGGATGCGGTCTCCGCGCCGGATGCCCGCCACTACTATTTTATGGCGAAGGACAATATCCCCTTTCACACCCAGATTTGGCCGGGGATGATTCTGGCCTACAACGACGAACCGGGCGCGGCGGACGATCCCGTGCGCCTGCATCTGCCCTACGACGTGCCCGCCAACGAATATCTCAACTTTCGGGGGATGAAGTTCAGCACCAGCCGCGGCAACGTCATCGGCTGGAACACAGTACTGGCCCAATACCAGGCCGACGCTTGGCGCTATGTGCTCACCGCCGCCGCCCCGGAAAATTCCGATGTTGACTTCAGTTGGCCCGATTTTGTGGAGCGGGTGAACAGCGAACTGGTCGCCAACTGGGGCAATCTGGTCAACCGGGTGGTGGGATTTGCCCACAAACGGATGGACGGCGTTGTGCCCCAGCCCGGCCCGCTGGATGCGACAGATACGGCCCTGCTGGACGAAATCCGCAGCGGTTTTCAGAGCGTGGGCGGGCTTTTGGAAGCCGTGAGATTGAAGGCTGCCCTGACCGAATGTCGCCGCCTGAGCCAGAGGGTGAACCAGTATATCGCCGAAAAAGAGCCGTGGAAGACGATCAAAGTCGACCCCCAGGCTGCGGCCACCGCGGTCTACGTGGCGTTGCAGGCTATCGACTGGCTGAAAACCCTTTGGTCGCCTATCCTGCCCCACAGCAGCGAGGCGCTTCACAGCTATTTGGGCTACGACCAGCCCCTCTTTGGCACCCAATACACCGAAGAAGTGACCGACAACCGGGGTGTCCACCAGGCCCTGCGCTACGATCACACCGCCGCCAGCGGCGTCTGGGCGGCGGCAACCCTCACCCCCGGCCAGGCGTTACGTGAACCCGCACCATTGTTTACGAAGTTGGACCCGGTGGAGGTGTTGGGGGAGGGGTAAGACGAATTGCGTACTTCGTATTGCGTATTTCGTAAATAGTGATGATTGAGCCGCGATTCGGCGTCGTCCTGTCGGGCGTGAAACGTGAAGCGTGAGATTACTCGAACGATCTCACGTTTCACGTTTCACGTTTCCTTTTGGAAAGCCTCTCTAATGTACCCCACCTACGCAATTCGCAATTCGCAATTCGCAATCCTCTTCGTCTATCTCGCCCTCGCCACCCTCTTCGCCGTCACTACTCCCGCCTGGCAGAATCCCGACGAACCGGCCCATTACAATTACGTGGCATTCATCGCTGCCGAAGGCCGCTTGCCTGTCCTGCAAGTGGGGGATTACGACGAAGCCTATTTGCAGCGGCTGAAGGATGAGAAGTTCCCGGCGGAATTGTTGATTGTACCCGTTCGCTACGAATTCCACCAACCACCCCTCTACTACATTCTGGCCGCGCCGATCTATTGGCTGAGCGGGGGGAGTCTGCTGGCCCTGCGCCTTTTCAGCGCACTGCTGGGCGCGGGGGCCATCTGGCTGCTCTCCCTCTGCTTCCAGACCGCCTTTCCCGACAAGCCTGGCGTTGTCCTGGCTGCCACGGCCTTCGTCGCCTTCCTGCCCATGCACCTGGCCATACTTTCCAGCCTGAACAACGACGCTCTGGCGGAGTTGCTGATTGCAGGCGGGTTGCTGGTGCTGCTGCGCTGGAACAAAAGTGGCCAGGTGATAGGGTGGCAGGGTGACAAGGTAAGTCACCCCTCACGTTTCACGGCTCACGTTTTACGTTTTACCCAATACGCAATACGCAATACGCATCTTCTCACGCTCGGCCTCCTCCTTGGCCTTGGCCTCCTCACCAAAGCCACTGCCTACACCCTCCTCCCCGTCGCCCTCATCGTAATTACCCTTATCATCGCGACCCGTTCATTCACAATTCACAATTCACAATTCACCATTCACTATTTTCTTTCCTCCCTTCTTCCCGTCCTCTTCTCCTCTTTTCTCTTGGGTCTGCCTCTCTGGCTGCGTAACATCACCACCTACGGCGGTCTGGACTTCCTGGGGCTGGCTTGGCACGACCAGGTGGTGACGGGGCAACCGACGACCGCCGGCTGGATCGCCGCCAACGGCTGGCCCGCCTATTGGGAACGGGCCTGGGATTTCACTTTCAAGAGTTTCTGGGGCGTTTTTGGCTGGCTGGGCGTTTTTATGGATGGGCGAATCTATACACTGCTGCTCATTTTCAGCGTAATCGTCGGCGCGGGAATAATGGCTGGGCTGTGGCGGATTGTTACGCAGATGAGAAACGCGGACCACAAGCCACAAACTGAAGGCATCCGCGAAAATCCGCTCAATCCGCGTCATCCGCGTTCCATCACACTTTATCTTGCCCTGCTCCTGCTGGGTGGGGTGACCGCCTCCTACGTCTGGTACAATCTGGGCTTTGTCCAGCATCAGGGCCGTTACCTTTTCCCCGCGCTCTTTTCCTTTGGGCTGCTGGTTGCGCTGGGCTGGCGGGAGGCGTTGCGCCCCCGGGTGAGTTATGTCGTGGCTGGGCTGCTATTGCTCTGGGCAGCGGTTGTGGTGGGAACGGGGCTGGCTGCCGGTGCATTGGACAAATGGACGCTGTTCTTTTTGGCCGGGGGGATCGGTTTGTTGCTGGTCAACGGACTGTTGGACCGGTTCCCCGGCGGGGCGCGGCTGCGGTCGTTCCTCTACGTACTGCCTTTTGTGTTGCTGATCGTACTGGACGCAGCCATTCCGTTCTTGTATACTGTTCCCCAGTTGGCGCGGTGACAAGATGAACGTCTCTTCAATCATCTGGACGGAAGATCGAGTGGCGCATATCGCCCGCCACAACGTTACCCCTGAAGAATTCGAAGAAGTTTGCTTCGGGCGGAGTTTGGTCTTACGTGCGCAAACCTTTGGACCTAATCCGGTCTACAATGTGCTTGGGCAGATAGATTCCGGTGATTATCTGCTGTGCGTCGTGATTGCGATGCCTGACGGGATTGGCTATCCGGTGACAGCACGATTGATGACGCATAATGAAAGGCGAAGATACTTGGGATGGAGAAAGCAATGAGCAGTAGACAACGAATCCCCCAAATAGATTCTATCCACGAGTTGGCTGAGTTTTGGGATACCCACGATGTGACTGATTTCGAAGATCAATTAGAAGAGATGACAGAGCCAGTTTTTGTCCGATCCGGCGAGGCAACCATACGCCTTCCTTTGCCGCTTCAGGCGTGGGAAGATTTGCGGAAACTTGCCAGCGACAAAGGAACCACAGATGTCGCCTTGGCGCAGGAGTGGGTACTGGAAAAGCTAAAAGCGGCCTAAACCCTATGCAAAGCTCCCTGCCCGCCTACCGCCGACACCCCACCTTCCGCCGCTCCGCCGGGGATTTCGTCGCCATCTGGTTTGTGGTGGCCGCGCTCTCTGTGCTGGCGGCGATTGCGGGCTGGCAATTCTGGCACACGGACCGCATCTTCACCGGCGTGCAGGTGGCGGGTGTGCCCGTGGGGGGGATGAGCCGGGCCGCCGCCCTCCTGCATCTGAGCCGGGAACTGCGTATCTACCCCAGCCCACCCCTTTCCCTCTCCTTTGAAGAGCGCACTTGGACACTGAGCAGCGCCCAGCTACAAGCCCGGCCCGATCTGCTGGGCGCGGTCAACGCTGCCTATCTGATCGGCAGACAGGGCACATTGGGCCAAAATCTGGCTGACCAGTGGACGGCCCTGCTGGGCCAGCGCACAGCCGAACCCCAATTGACATACGACGAGGGTGCGCTCCGCTATGCCATCAGCCAGATCGCGGCGCAGGTGCGCCGACCGGGTCGGGCCGAGATGACGATTGGCGATCTGCACCTGCCCTCGGCCCCCGGCGTGGATGTGGATGTGGACGCCAGCACTCAGCTGCTCCTGGCCCGTTTGCAGACGGGGGAAGGGCGCAGCGTTGCTCTGCAAACTTTTGCCGTTGCGCCCCCGGATGCCCAGAGCAGCGCGGCGGCAGACTCCACAACCAGCACCCCACTGCTTCCGCTTGTGCTGAGTGACCCGGCTTCGGGTCTGGTCTTTGCCCTGGATCCGGCCACCCAACGGCGGCTGTTGCCCAACGGCGTGGGGGGACAGGTCAACCCTGCGGCCCTGGCCGAGTTGGTGCAGCTCTGGGCCGAGGAGGTCTACATCCCTGCCCAGGACGCTCGGCTGCGTTTCGATGTCAACGCCGGCCAGGCGGTGGTCTTCCAGCCCAGCATTGTCGGTCGCCAGTTGAATGTGGATGCCACGATCACGGCTCTCCAGAATGCGCTGGTCAGCGGCCAAAGCCAGGGACAACTGCCCGTGGAAGTCGTCGCACCCAAAGTTGATTCCAACCGCATCGATGAAATGGGTATCCGGGAATTGGTCGCGACCGGCACAACCTACTATGCGGGTAGCAGCCAGGATCGTATCCTCAACGTCGAAGTGGCCGCGGAGAAGTTCGAGGGGGTTGTCATCCCGCCCAACGGCATTTTTAGCTTCAATTCGATTGTGCAGGATGTGAGCGCGGCCAACGGCTTTGCGGATTCTCTGATCATCTGGGGCGACCGCACGGCCGTGGGCGTGGGCGGCGGCGTCTGTCAGGTAAGCACCACTGTCTTCCGTTCGGCCTTTCTGGGCGGCTTTCCGATTATGGAGCGCTACAATCACGGCTATGTGGTCAGTTGGTATGGGGAGCCGGGGATGGACGCCACGATTTACACGCCTTCCGTCGATTTCAAATTTCGCAACGATACCAGCGCTTTTCTGCTTGTGCAGCCGGTGGTGGACAGCGTCAACGGCGTCATCAGTTTTCTTTTCTATGGCACAAAGCCCGACCGCCAGGTGACGGTCGGCCAGCCGGTGATCAGCGACATTGTAGAGGCAGGCCAGCCGGTCTATCAAGAAGACGCTAGCTTGGCAACCGGGGAGATCAAACAGGTGGAGACGGCCAAGAGGGGGCTGACTGCCACCGTCGAGCGCACGATTGTGGAGAACGGCCAGAGCCGGACGGACAAAATCGTCTCGGTCTACCAGCCCTGGAGCGCCGTCTTTCTGGTGGGGCCGGGTACACCAATACCGGGTCAGGAGAAGCCCGCGACGCCGTGACGGGGCAGATTGCGTGTTGCGGGTTGCGTGTTGGACAAGGCGGCGAGGCCACAATGTGCGGGCCGAGACGTGAAGCGTGAAACGTGAGAGTAGGTCGAGTGATATCACGTTTCAAGTTTCATCTATCCCGCATCACTCACCTTTTTCCGTTTGCTCGACGACACACAGATTTGTGATCCGAATCACACCTGCCGCTTCCTGGCGGGCTGACAATGACGGATAGCCGCTCGCAGACCGGCGGAAGTTCGGCTTCTGCTGAGAAGTCGAACTTCCGCCACAAAAAGAGAGCAACCGGCTGACCGGTTGCTCTCTTTTCTTCTTTGTGACTTTGTCTACAGCTTCTATTGTTCGGCTGTCGCGTTCCACTGCTGGGCGGCCATCTGGGCCTGGCGGGCCATATCGATGGAGGTCGCCAGGACACGGGCTGCTTCCTGAGGGCTGTGGAAACCTGTGCTATTCTCCGACGATACAAAGTCCCAGCGCAGGCTTGCCTCCCGATGTAGCTTCAGCGCTTCGGCCAGTTGCTCGTCGGTTGCGCCGGCTTCCCGGGCTGCCACAATCGCATCAATGGCGTCTACCAGCGCCTCCTCCGCCCGGCGCAAGAGTTCCGCCGTTTTGGTTTGAATTGTCAGTACCCGATCCCGCAGTTCATCTTCCGAGATGTTGTGGCAGTTCTGGCAGGCTTGGGAAAGGTTGACCAGCGGGCTGCGCAGCCAGTGGTCAGAGACCTTCACGCTGCCCTGACGGGTGTAGGGCATGTGGCAATCAGCGCAGGCCACACCGGAACGCCCGTGGATGCCTGAACTCCACATCTCAAATTCCGGGTGCTGGATTTTGATCATCGGCGCGCCGGTCTCTTTGTGGGTCCAATCCTTGAATTCGGCCAGCTCGTAGTATTTGCTGATGTCGTCCACGCTCAGACCTTCGGTCCAGGGGAAAGTAAGCTCTTTGTTTTCGCCTTTGAAGTAGTATTCCACATGGCACTGGGCGCAGACGTAAGAGCGCATCTCCTGGCGAGTGGCCTGGGAGAGATCGATGCCACGGGCTTCCATTGCGTTGGAAAAGCCTGGGCGGGTGATGCGCAGGGCCATTGTGTCCGGGTCGTGGCAGTCGGCGCAGGACGAGCCGAGATGCAGCTTGCCTGCGTAATCATTGAAGGGGGTCTTATTGAATGTCTCCCAGCCCATCTCTTCGATTAGCTGGGGCGTCTCGGCCGAGTGACAGTTGATGCACGCGCCAGGCTGTTCGACCAGCTTCACCCGCTGGGTATTGGCCTGATCGATCTGGGCGTAATAGT
Organism: Litorilinea aerophila; assembly: GCA_945905745.1. GTDB lineage: Bacteria > Chloroflexota > Anaerolineae > Caldilineales > Caldilineaceae > JACQGT01. The sequence continues at coordinate 8,025 of CAMDQF010000034.1, read as the reverse complement.
GGCCCCGCTCTTCGTTGTGGTCTTTGCTGAAGCCATAGCCCGCCCACAGCCGGACCATATCTGGGTAGCGCTCCAGTTTGCTGTAGACCGTTGAACCGCCGTAAGGTGTCTCGCCGTAGTCCTCTTTGGTCTTGACGAAGGAGTCGTACTGGTGGGGGAAGTTCTGTCCCCAGACAGCCGGGTCCAGCTCCTTTTCGCCGATTTCGACCACTTTCAGGGGATATTCCTGGTTTTCCGACTTGTGCTGGGCAATGTTTGTCAGCAATCCGGCCACAACCGCCGTAGCCAGGGCAGTGACGACCAGAATCACAAGATAGATAAAGTTTTGGCGTGAAAAGAGTCGAGTCATAATCCTACTTCCTTGCCCTGCTGGGGAATGATGGGAACGAATGAAGCTATTTGCCGTGACCTACGTTGCCGTGGCAGGCGATACACGAACGTTCTTCTCCGGGCCGGTTGCTGTGAACCTGGCTCACCAATGACTTATGGCAATCCACACAATTGGCCTGGACTACATCCGCGTTGAAGCCCCGGATGCGGATGGGGTCCGGGTAGTTGCCCGTAGTAAAGGCCAAGCTGTGATTCCAGCCGTTGACGCCTTTGACGATGTACTTCTCCAAAAAGGTGTGGGGCGCGTGACAACTGTTGCAGGTCGCCACATTTTTATGGCTGGAATGGTTCCATCCCTCGAATTGGGGACGCATGACGTGGCAGTTTAGGCAGGCTTCCGGATCGTCGGAAAAATAAGCCAATCCCTCGGCATAGTCAAAGGTGAATGTGCCCAGGCCGATAAACATACCGATGAGAACAACAACGGCAATGCTCCACAAAGAGATGGCTTTGCCAGGTGATGAAGTGGGATGGGTCATCCAGTGCCTCCGCGCTGGGGTAGAGATAATCTGATGTGCCCCGCTCGCGAATGTGGGCGCGGTCAATAGGTGGGGTACGGCCAGTATAAAAGCAACTATCCCCAGCATCAATAGCCAAGTGGCTAGGCTGTGGGCGCTGGAGTCCCTAAAAGAGAGCCATCCGACCTACTGATCTGCGTCCCATAGTTGTGCTACACTGGGTTTTACCCACCCTAAATAGGCTATATCGATGTTCAAAAAGCAGGAGGAGAAAAATGCACAAAAATGAAATCGTGTTGTCTCGCGACGGGGAGACCCAGAATTGGCAGCCAACGTCGGCTCCGCCAGCGTCGGTTGAGAGTGGGCCGAACCGTGGCTCATCCGCCGCCGACGCCCAAGAGCACCGACGCCAGAGCCGACGGCTGCTTTTGCAGGGCGCGGGTGTGCTGGCCGCGTCGGCGGCGGCTACGGTTGCCCTTTCGCCCCAAGTGGTCAAAGCAACCCCAAAGGCCCAGGAAGGGAATGCTGTCCCCGCCATGCGTACCATCCGCTTCCGGCCCCAGTCGCGGGCGGGCGAGGCCGCGGGCAAACCGACCCTGCCCAGTCTGGCGGTGATCGCTCTTAACCGGATGGGCTTCGGTCCTCGCCCCGGCGATGTGGCCGCCTTCAACGCCCTGGGCGGCACAGATGTGGCCCGATTGAGCGCCTATGTGGATCAGCAACTCAATCCGTCGGCAATTGATGACAGCGCCTGTGATGCGATCATCGCTGGCTACGCCTTTCAGACTCTGGGCAAATCCCAAGCCCAGTTGTGGGCGGATCACATCAAAAGCGACGCGGCCAAAGATTGGCAATACCGCCGTCTGCCTGTCTGGGAGACCGAGCGGGTGGCTTTTCTCCGCGCATTGCACAGCAAACGCCAATTGATAGAGGTGCTGGCCGATTTTTGGCACAATCACTTCAACGTTTACGGCTGGGACAATTGGATTCAGTCGATGTTTGTCCACTATGACCGGGATGTGATCCGGGGCAATATGCTGGGCAACTTCCGCAAGATGTTGGGGGATGTGGCGCGCAGCCCGGCGATGCTCTATTATTTGGACAACCAGTCCAATTCCGGCGGCAACCCCAACGAAAATTACGCCCGGGAACTTTTTGAGCTGCACGGCCTGGGCGCCGAAAACTACTTTGGTGTGCGCAAGACGACCGACCCGGAAATTTTCGATGGGGAGGGCAAGCGCAAGGGGTACATCGACAGCGATGTCTACGGTGCCACCACCTGCTTTACCGGCTGGCGGATTGACACGGAAACGGGCCTCTTCAAATTTGATGCGACCAGCCACTTCCCCTACACAAAAGTAGTAATGGGTCAGATTCTCGAAGATTTCCTGGGTGAAGAGGATGGCAATATCGTGTTGGACATCATCGCCGACCACCCGGGCACGGCCCGCTACATCGCCCGCAAGCTCTGTCGCCGCTTGGTCAGCGACAACCCGCCGGAAAGTCTGGTCCAGGCTGCTGCTGACGTTTTTTATGCCAACCGGGAGGCCGGCGACCAACTCAAAAAAGTGGTGCAGATGATTCTGCTCTCCGAGGAATTTCGCACCACCTGGGGCGATAAAATCCGGCGCCCCTTCGACTTTGCCGGCGCGCTGCTGCGGGCCACCCAGTGTAACTTTGATCCAAAATCCGACCACTTCTTCTGGTGGTATGAGGCGATGGGCCAGGGCCTCTTTGACTGGCGCCCACCCAACGGCTACCCGGATGTGGCCCCGGCCTGGAGCAGCACAATGCCTATCCTCCAGCGTTGGCGTTTTGTCAACGACGTTTTGGAATGGGAGGTCGGCGGCGAGGGCGCGGACAAAGACAACAAACGGATTGTGGTAGATGGGGTGATGGCCGCGGATGTGGCGACACCGGAGGAGATCGTCGATTTCTGGAGTCGCCGACTGCTTGGCTATACGCTGCCCGCAGCCGAACGCACAGAGATCGTCGAATTTATGGCCTTTGGCCGGGGCACAGACACCGACTTGCCCCCGGACCAGATCGCCGAGCGGTTGCGCTATATGATTGCCCTGATTCTGATGTCGCCCTCTTTCCAGTGGCGCTAGAAAGCGAGAAAAACCAATGACAAGCACGTTCGACAAGCTCGGTACAGGCAATGAAATGACACGCCGGGGCTTTCTGGTTGGCTGCTCTGCTGCCATTGCTGGCATGGCTGGCGCAAAGCTGACCCACGTGGCCTTTGGCAGCCCGGAGGCGGAACCCAACCAGGAGGTGTTGCTGGTCATCTTTCTGCGCGGGGGAATGGACGGCCTTTCTCTCGTTGCCCCGATTGCCGGGGACGACCGGGGCTATTACGAGACGGCCCGAGCGGAGTTGGCTCTGCCCGCCAGCGGCAACAACAAGGCGCTCGATCTGAACGGGTTGCTGGGGTTGAACGCGGCGGCGGCCCCCTTCCACGAACTCTACCAGGCGGGCAAGGGGGCGGTTATCCACGCCGCCGGGCTGACCAGCGATACCCGCTCCCACTTCGACGCCATGCAATTTATGGAACTGGGTACGCCAGGGAGCAAGAGCAACTCGACAGGCTGGCTCACCCGCCACCTCTCCAGCGCAAACAATTTGCCCGCCAATATTATTGCGCCTGCCGTGGCGACCAGCGGCTCCACTCCCACCTCCCTGGCGGGCAGCCGGGAGGCTATCGCGATGTCCCGGCCCCAGGACTTCAACTTCAACGGTCACTGGAACTATCGCAACTGGCAGCGCATGGCCCTGCGCAATATGTACAACGGCAGCACCTGGCTGCACAGCGCCGGAACCCAGACTCTGGACGCCATCGATGTGATCGAATACGCCGACCCCTCCAACTACACCGCCGAAAATGGCGCGGTCTATCCCAACAACAGCTTTGGCACCAGCCTGCAATCCGTGGCCCAGATGATCAAACTGCAATTGGGGATGCGGATCGCGACGATTGATTTGGGCGGTTGGGACACCCACGAATATCAGGGCGACGCGGGCACGGGCTACTTTGCCCGCCAGATCACCAGCCTGACCCAGGGGCTGCACGGGCTGATGACCGACCTTTCCAGTTCGTCCGGCACGGATCACAGCAAGCGGCTGACGGTTGTGGTGATGAGTGAGTTTGGCCGCAGTTTTAAGGAGAATGCCAGTCGGGGCACGGATCACGGCCACGGCAATGTGATGCTGGTGGCGGGCGGTGGAATCAACGGGGGGCAGGTCTACGGCCAATGGCCGGGGCTGGCAACAGAGCAGTTGTACGACCGGCGGGATTTGGCCATCACCACCGACTACCGGCGGGTCTTGAGCGAAATCCTCATCCGCAAGCTGGGCAACCCGAATCTGGGCACAATCTTCCCCGGCTATACAGGCTACGATCCCCTGGGAATTGTCCAGGGCAGTGATCTGACACCGATCTATACGCCGGCGACGCCTACACCGGTGCCGACGGGTGTGGGCAGTGGACTGAATCATCGGCTCTATCTGCCAGGGGTACAGCGGTAGGTGTAATAAAAAAAGTCCCCGGCACTTTCCGAAGTGCCGGGGACTTTTTCAGACCGCCGGTTCGAGGAAGACCTGGCGATTGGCAAGAATGGCGTCTTTGTAGAGAGGCCAGTTGCGCAGGGTCTCCGGGTCAAAATCCGCGCCATTGGGCCATTCCAAGCAGCTAGCGTAGTTGATGAGTTCCACCTGGGCAAACAGTTGTTTGTCGCGCAGTGGGCCGAAGACTGGGCCGTGCAAGACGGGCAGGAAGTCTATCGTTTGTTCACTGCCGTCGTCAAAACGGATTCTGAGCGTGTAATTACCGACCCTCTCAAACTCTGCTACCCTGTAAATCGTATGATTTTGCATATTACATCCTCCCCTCGATTTTGGCCGTTGGCAATCCGAGCCGCGCTTGATTCCAATTGTCCATTAGTTCGATTTGATGGACCTCTGCCCAGCCCAAGATAATGTTTTGCTGTCTGCGTGGCATACTGCCTTCGTATAGAGCCGGAGGATCGATGGTAAATAGGGCTGCTTGCTCGTTGTAATAGGCATGAAAATGCGGATGCTGCCTTCATCAAAATACATACGAATAATGATTCCATGAAATCGAGAGACTTCTGGCATAAGACCCTCCATCCTACGGGGTATTGTAATGCCCCGATTATACCACAATGTGATACACTTTTCTTCAGGAAATTTTATCTTAACCATTCGAGATGATCACAATGACGACACCCTATACCCCTTCCGGCGACTATACCCTTCTCGACTCTGGCGGCGAGAGGAAGCTGGAACAGATCGGCGACTACCGGCTGCTGCGCCAGGCTCCCCAGGCCGTGTGGAGCAGACGCATGCCCGAATCCGAGTGGAATGCGGCCGACGCGGTTTACGAGCGGGACAGCACCGGCGGCGGTGAATGGCAATTCAACCAGAAGATGGACCGCAAGCTGGAAATCCTCTACGCCAACATTCATTTTCAGATCAAACTGACCGACTTCGGCCATCTGGGGCTTTTCCCGGAACAGGCCGCGAATTGGGAGTGGATGCGCCAACTGATCCGCAATCGGCTGCAACGCACCAACGGGCGCAACCTGCATGTGCTCAATCTTTTTGCCTACACCGGGGGTAGCACCCTGGCCTGTAGCCAGGCCGGCGCGCACGTCGTCCACTTGGACGCGGCCAAAGGCGTAGTGGACTGGGCCAAAGAGAACGCCCGTCTCAGCCGTCTGGAGGAGCGCCCCATCCGCTGGCTGGTGGACGACGCCCTCAAATTCGTCAGACGGGAGGTCCGCCGGGAGAGCCGCTACCAGGGCATCATTCTGGACCCGCCCAGCTTTGGCCGGGGACCCAAAGGCGAAGTCTTCAAAATTGAGGACGATCTGATGCCCCTGCTGGAAGCCTGCCAGGAGATTCTGGCCCCGGACGCGCTCTTTCTCCTGCTCAGTTGTCACACCCCCGGTTTCACCCCAATCACCCTGCGCAACGAAGTGCTGGAGGTGGTGGAACGCTGGGGCGGGCGCGTGGAGGAGGGCGAGATGCTGATTGCTGAGCAGTCGGGCCGGATGCTGCCCAGCGGAGCGTATGCGCGCTGGAGCGCGGACAAGTGAGGAATTCGTGCTGGAAGAATGCGGGACGGTTGAGTGTGGGATAAACAAATACTATACTGGGGTGGGTCTACCTGGCCTTAGCTCCTGTGAGGTGAAAAGATGACTGAACAACTCAAATCAACACCGGTTGTTCCGAAGGAAATCTATTACCCAGAGACGGATGGTAAGCCTATGGCCGAATCTGACTTGCATCGAGAGCGAATGTACGCTTTGATTCATCTGTTGCAGCGCTTTTTTGCGGGGCAGCAGGTCTATGTCAGCGGCAACCTGTTGATCTATTACGAACAGGGCAACCCGCACAAATCGGTGGCACCGGACTGTTTCGTCGTTTGGGGCGTCGAGCCACATTTCCGGCGCGTATACAAACTGTGGGAAGAGGGGGAACGGCCACAGGTCGTCTTCGAGGTCTCCTCCAAAAGCACTCAGCGGGAAGACTTGAGTACAAAGATGCGCCTATACGCCGGGTTGGGTGTAGAAGAGTATTACATTTACGACCCCACAGCCGAATATCTGGACCCGCCCCTGGCGGCCTTTCGTCTGGTCGGCGGTGGCTACGTGCCTGTGGAGCCGGTCAATGGAGAGGTACGGCTGGGGGACCTGGCATTTGTGCCTGGCGCAGGCGAACCGCCGGAGTTTGTCAGTGCGCTGTTGGGGCTGCGCATCACGCTGGATGAAGAAAACCGGTTGCGCTTCTATCACTCGATCACAGGCGAACGGCTGTTGAGCGATGAAGAAGCGCGTTTACAGGCCGAAACGCGTGCGGATCAGGCCGAGGCCGAGAATGCCCGCTTGCGCGAGGAACTGGCTCGCCTGCGTGGCGTATAGACAGCATCCTTTGATACTTTCGAACGCGAACAGACGCTGATTCAGAAGCAGAAAGCTCTGCGAATCAGCGTCTGTTTGTTTTCAAAAATTATGATTTCTATTCGCCATACTCCGCTATAAATCCGTCGATCAGCCGCCGGGCGATGCTGGGCGGCGGGGGGAGTTGGGGCAGGGCGTCCGGCGCAAACCAGCCCACCTCGGCGATCTCTGCCTCTTCCAGCACAAAATCCCCCCCGGCATACTCGGCAGTGAAACCCAGCATCAGCGAATTGGGGAAGGGCCAGGGCTGACTGGCGACGTAACGCACATCTTTGATAGCGATTCCCACCTCCTCCATCACCTCCCGCTGCGCGCACTCCTCCAGCGACTCGCCAGGCTCCACAAAACCCGCAATCACACTGTAGCGCCCGGCCGGGAAGCGGTGGTTGCGCGCCATCAACAGCCGAGGACCCTCCTCCGTGTGGCGCACGACCGCGATGATAATGGCCGGTGAGAGACGGGGAAAGTTGGTCAGTCCGCAGGCCGGACACCTCTTGGCCCGCTCTGTGGGCTGGCTCTCCACCGGCGATCCACAACGCCCGCAGAACTGGTGGGTGCGATCCCAATCCACAATCTGCACGGCTCGCCCGGCAATCTGGAAAAGGGGATCGGGCAGGCGCGTGTACAACTGACGCAGCCCCTCGGCGGTTGCGCCATCGGGCAGGGGCGAGGCCGCATCAGCTTCCGCCGAATAGCAGGGGACGGGCGGCTGGCCCTCCGCTGTCAGATAGCCCAGAAATTGGCTGCGCAGAATCGGCACTCCCAACGTCTGCGCCGACGACGCCTGTAGAACTTCGGCCCCCTCAGCAGCCGTCCGCACCAGCAGATTGCTCTCCTGAAAGACAAACCAATAGGCCGGGCCGTGAGAATCGGTCGGCAGTGTCACCGCGCTGTGGAAGGCATAACCGGTGGGCGTGGGCATGGACGCGCCTGCTTTCTAAGCGAATGTTGCTGTATTGGCAACAATGTTTCGATAAAGTGAAAGATGTAAGGGTTGTACTGGCTCTTTGTCAATAGTAGTACACAGAATAGACCGGCCATCTGTTCTGTGCGATCACAACCGAGATGCCTGTTTGGGGAGCACGCGTGCCGTCCGCTGGGGCGGGAGATCTCCAAACCCAATCTGGCTCCTTTGCAAAAGGAGAGCGTTGAAATGGGTACAGATTGGAAGAAGCAGACTCGTCGTGTTTTGA
>CAMDQF010000033.1 GCA_945905745.1 Litorilinea aerophila | reverse complement strand
TGCAACTCCCCCGCTCCGCTCTCTTTCTGCGCTGATGCAATCTTCTTCTGCCTCGGATTTTTTCGAGCTTTCTGTCCCCGCCGCTGGTCGCCTCGTAATTGCCGAAGAATTTGCGAAGAATTTTGTGGTACGCCTGCAATCGGCTTCTCTGGTTTTGGCCGTTTGCGAAGACTTTGCGAAGGGAATCGGGGTATGCTGTCCACATTCTTTGATGCAACGCCAATCCATCTCCTGCTGATCTCATTGACATTTGGAATTCTTCCCGCATGGCTGTGATGTCTCCCGCATCGGAAACTGAACTCTATTACAGCCATCGCTTTCTCCAGGCAGACTTGGCGCGTTTGGACGTGCTGCTGCAAAAGGTGATCGCTGAAATAGGTGCCACCCGCAGCCGGGATGATCAGATGGCTGGACTGGTTGTATCTTCTGGTGAGATTGACCATCTCTTTGCGAAGCAGCCGGCTGATGACGCTGAAGAACGCTTTCCCACGTTTGATGCCCTCTATGGCCAGGCTGAAGACGCTGTCTCGACAGCCCTGGAAGCTGCGGACGAACAGGGAATCACACCTCGCCTGGTCCAACTGGCCACAGCCTTTGAACTCAATGCCTTCGAGTACGACGCCTTTCTCATCTGCCTGGCCCCTTCGCTGGAGCTGCGCTACGAACGGATATTCGGCTATATTCAAGACGATATCACCCTGCGTCGGCCCACTGTGAATACGATTTTGCAGGTGATGATGGGCGATTTCGATGAGCGTCTGCGTTTTTTGCCTGCTTTTTTGAAGAACAATCGGCTGATTCACAACCGATTGGTGCGCACCACAGGTGAACGGGACGATCCCGGCCCGCTCCTCTCCCGCCAATTGGTGGCGGATGAGTGTGTGGTGGCTTGGTTGCTGGGCCAGTACGAGCCAGATATTCGTCTTCAACATTTCATTGAACTCTTTCCGGACGAACCGAGCGAAGAAGACCGCTTGCTGGCAGCCGAAAGCTGGACCTCCGTCATTGAGGGCCTCAATGGGCAAACGGTAGCCCTTTTTCACGGCCCGGATATGGGTATCCAGATCGCCACCGCTAAGCTGTTGGCCGCATCTTCCGATCTTCCGCTGATGACTTTTGATATTGAGTTGTCTGCCGCCGCTGGTGTGCCCAACAGCGAAGCACTTTCTACTGTCATACGCGACGCCCGGCTGACTGGCTCCGCACTCTTTGTTCAGGGCTGGGATGTCTGCCTGAGCAGTGGCCCACCTGCACCGGATCTGGTGAAACTGCTTTTCGGGGCCAATTGTCCGATTGTCGTGAGCAGCGAAAAAATGTGGCATAGCCACGGCATCGAACGCCCCGATTCTATACTACGGGTCACCTTGGAGCGGCCCACCTACCGCCGACGGCTGGAATTTTGGCAATATTATCTGAAAAATATCAATTTCCCAATGGCCGAAGACGTGGAGGCCCAGCCCATTGCCAGCCAATTCGCTTTGACCAGCCGCCAGATTCAGGATTCGGTTGCCACGGCCCGGGATTATGCTCTGCAACGGGGTGATGTGATCCAGCGCCGGGACCTGATCACCGCAGCCCGTGCCCACTCCAGCCCGAACCTTTCGGGTCTGGCCCAGAAAATCGAACCCCGCTATGGCTGGGATGATCTGATTGTGCCCAACGACCAGAAGGAGATGTTGCAGGAGCTGGTACAGATGGTCAAGGGCCGGGGGGTGGTAATGGAGGAGTGGGGTGTGGGGCGCAAGCTCAAGACCAGCGCCGGGGTGACTGTCCTCTTTGCTGGCCCTCCTGGCACGGGCAAAACAATGGCCGCCGAAGTGATTACCAGCGATCTGGGGCTGGACCTCTACAAGCTGGACCTGTCCACTGTAGTGAGCAAGTTTATTGGCGAGACAGAGAAAAACCTGGGACGTATCTTCGACGAAGCCCAGAGCAGCAGCGCCGTTCTCTTCTTCGACGAGGCCGACGCCATCTTTGGCAAGCGTTCAGAGGTGAAGGATTCCCACGACCGCTATGCCAATATGGAGGTCAGTTATCTGCTGCAACGGATGGAGCAGTACGACGGGGTGACGATTTTGGCCACCAATCTGCGGGCCAATATGGACGAAGCCTTTACCCGGCGTATGCAATTCATTGTGGATTTCCCCTTCCCCGACGAATACGACCGCATGCGCATTTGGCAGACCCTCTTCCCTGTAGACCTGCCCCAGGTGGCGGATATTGATCTGGGGCTCTTTGCCAGCCGCTTCAAACTGGCTGGGGGCAATATCCGTAATATTATTGTCAGTGCCGCCTATTTGGCTGCCTCCAACGGGGGCAAAGTGACAATGGATCATCTGCTACACGGAACCCGGCGTGAGCTGCAAAAGATGGGGCGGTTGGTTTCGGATTTGGACTTGACCTATTGAACAGCGAATGGTGAATAGTGAATAGTGAGTTGCTAATGAATCGCCAGCGAAGACCTGCCACCTGTCACCTGCCACCTGTCACTCGCAATGTTTGACGAAATCGACGAGACTCTGCGGCGGCTGCTCATCGAAGAGATTCCCATCCGCGGCAACGAAATCGAAATTGCTTTTGACCAGCCCCGGCGGGAGTGGTCGGCCCGGCTGAATCGGCCCACCCTGAACATTTTTCTGCACGACGTGCGGGAAAATGCCCAGCTACGCCAGAGCTATACCCAGCGCCAGCAGCCACACCCGGATCGGCGGCAGACAGCTTTGCAGCGGCCTGAAGCCAGGGTGGACCTGCACTATATGATTACGGCCTGGGCCTCCGAGCCGGATGATGAACACCGCTTGTTGGCCCGTACACTTCTCGCCTTCCTGCGACACCGGGAGATTCCAGAATCCTTTTTGCCCGCATCTTTGCGCCGCCAGCCCCGTCCGGTAGCGCTGAGTGTGGCCCAATACGACACGACCTTCAACCCGCCTGATCTTTGGGGGGTAATGGACAATGAACTGCGCCCCTGTCTGAACTGCATGGTGACGCTGACGATGGACCCCCACCTGCCAATTACTGTGCCTCTGGTGCGGGTACGCGAGCTGCGGGTGGAGGATATGGTCGTTAGCTCCCTCCGACAGCAGAATCAGCGTCTCCCCGATGGGGCTGGTGGGGAGATCGACTTGCCAGAGGCGGAGAAACGCTGGACGATTGGGGGGCGTTTGCAGTTTACCTCTTTGCAAAACATTCATCTATCGGTGCTCGAACTAGAACGGGATGTGCCTGTAGCCGCAGACGGCACATTTGTGGTCGGCGATCTGCGGGAAGGAGCCTACACACTGGAAGTAAGCCGAGGAAGCGAACTACCTGTCCGTCATCTGATTACCGTTCCTTCCGGTGATTATGACATTCAAGAATAACCAGTGAATAGCGACTGGTGATGGTCTCACTGATAACTGCTCACTGATTACCGCTGTACCACCAATACCTGAACTCTACTATCTGTTTTCGACAATCCAATCTGCAGAAAGGAAAAAGCAATACCTGAATATCTTTCACCAGGTGTCTATGTTGAAGAAGTAAACACCGGCCCGCGTCCGATCGAGGCGACCAACACCTCTACAGCTGTCTTTGTCGGGTTTACCGAAAAGGCGGAGGATGTGCGGACGGTGGATGGGGAGCAGATCGTCACCGATCTGACCAATCAACCGACCTATATCACCAACTGGATTCAGTATTCCCAGAAATTTGGTGGTCTGGTGGATGGTGCCTATCTGCCCCTGGCCGTGCAAGGCTTCTTCGCCAACGGCGGTTCCAAGTGCTACATTGTCAGTCTGCGCCAGATTCCGCCCGCCCAGGCAGGTCTGCTCAACGGGAACAGCGAACCGGCCCTGATTGCCCGTTCCCGCAAGTCGGGTCTGGGGGGCATGGACTACCGGGTGCGCATTGCTACTTCGGCGAATGGGGCCGGTGGCATAGCCGATGAAGCAGAAGGCACCGACAATCTGAAGCCTTTTGATGTGATCATCGAGAAGCGCACCAACGCCGGTGACTGGCAGGTGAAGGATGTGCGCAAGGAAGTGCGGCTGGAAGAGACCGAGAGCGCGGAGGCCGGGCGCCAGGTGCGGGTTGCCTATCGCAGCAACAAAGCCTCCGAACTGATCGACATCGTGATCCCGGACCAGTCCCGCTCGTTGGCCGAACTCTGGCCCACCGAGCAGCAGCAGTCGCTTTCCATTGAACAGAAACTGTTGGCTGCGCCAACCCCCAGCGAATTCCGGGGCGATGTGGCCGCGCGTACGGGTGTAGAGGGGCTGGAAGTGTTGGACGACGCCCGCATCATCTGTGTGCCCGACCTGATGACGACGATGCCCGGCGAAAAGCTGGACCTGAAGATGGTCAAGGCTGTGCAGACCGCACTGGTAGGCCATTGCGAGCGCCTGGGTGATCGGATGGCGATTCTGGACACACCGCCCAATCTCAACCCCCAGGAAGTCAAAGCTTGGCGGCAAGATATCACCGGCTTCGACAGCGCCTATGCGGTGATGTATTACCCCTGGATCGAAGTGATGGATCTCTCCACCGATAAATCCATCCATATGCCTCCGTCTGGCTTTATGGCGGGCGTCTGGGCACGCACGGACAATACCCGGGGTGTCCACAAGGCCCCGGCCAATGAAGTGGTGATGGGCACGACTGGTTTGGCCTATGGCGTGACCAAAGGTGAGCAGGATATCCTGAACCCCATCGGCGTCAACTGCATCCGCTCTTTCGCCGGGATGGGCATTCGGATCTGGGGCGCGCGTACCCTGACCAGCAACGCACTCTGGCGCTATGTTTCTGTGCGCCGTCTCTTCAATATGATCGAGACGACCATCGAGAACAGCACCCAGTGGACCGTCTTTGAGCCGAACGATCCCCGGCTGTGGGGGAAGATTCGCCGGGATGTGGGGTCTTTCCTCACCACCCAATGGAACGCAGGCGCTCTCTATGGGGCATCTCCATCCCAGGCTTTCTATGTGAAGTGTGACGAACAGACCAATCCACCGGAGAGCCGGGACCTGGGCCGGGTGGTGGTTGAAGTGGGCATTGCCCCGGTCAAGCCGGCCGAGTTTGTCATCTTCCGCATTAGCCAGTGGAATCCAGAACTGAACGCGTAAGCGACTTCATCTTCAATTTTTTTGATAAAGGAGAATTAACACTATGGCAACAGAAGCCCCATTGGTACCAGATGCTACTCGTACTGGTAAAGGCGCGGGGATTACTGACGATCCCCTGATTGTATTCAACTTCGGGTTGGAGATCGACGGCGTCCTGGAAGGCTATTTCTCGGATTGCAGCGGTATCGGTTCGGAGCACGACATTGTGGAATCTCAGCTTGTCAACAAAAATGGCAAGTCCTTCGTATTCAAAGCGCCCGGTATCATCAAGTACAACGATGTGACCCTCAAACGTGGCATCACTGCCGATATGCAAATTTGGGATTGGCGGGCCGATGTGGAGCGCGGCGATTTCAAGTCCATCCGCAAGAATTGCTCGATTATTATGTATGACCGCAACTTCCGCGAAGTCTCCCGTTGGAACTTCTACAACGCCTGGCCCTCCAAAGTCAGCGGCCCGGACCTGTCTTCGAGCGGTAACGACTTCGGCGTGGAAGAGGTGACCCTCGTCCACGAAGGCTTCTACCGGGAAAAATAATTCCGGCTGTAAAGAGTCCGGGGAGCCAAGCTTCCCGGACTCTTTTTTGATCGTACCCATCGTGGCCGACGACGAAACAGATCCGCCGCTTCCCAGTTGCCCACTTATGAGGTTGGCGTTATACTTCTTCTGCGCCTAGCAATAGATTTGCTGCGGAATACGCAGCTTCCCGGAAAAATCGCTATTCGATTCCACGAACAAGGAGTTCGTTGATGAGTTTCCAAACCGAGTTTGATTTTACTCTGCCTATGGGCTATATCGACCAGGAAGGCAAGGTCCATAAAAAGGGCACGATGCGCCTGGCGACGGCTATGGACGAGATTGCCCCCCTGCGCGATATGCGGGTGCGCACCAACCAGGCTTATCTGGTCATCACTCTTCTGGCCCGCGTCGTCACCCGTCTGGGCACGCTGGAGAGCATCTCCCCCAGCATCGTGGAAAATCTCTTCGCTGCGGACCTGGCCTATTTGCAGGCCCTCTACCGTACCATCAACGAGGAGGGGCGCACGACCATTCAGGTCACCTGCCCAGAGTGCGGTTCCGAATTTGCCGTGGACCTGGCCGATCTGGGGGGGTAGCCGGCTACCCCTTGGATCGCCTACGGGAGGAGGTAGCCTACGTCGCCTATCATTTCCATTGGCCCCACGATCAGGTGATGGCGATGGAACACGGCGAACGACAGATTTGGGTGCGACAGATCGCCAGAATCAACCGTAGGCTGAATGAGTCCATGCGCTCGTGACTGGGTTCTGGCAAAAAAGACAAAGATATTGGGGTATTGGGTAGTTCCGGTTGGCAATCCGCCAATAGGACGCAGATTTCACAGAAACCAGAGATTCACGCAGAGTTTATCCGTGCAAATCCGTGTTCTTTTTTCAGGGCAGTAAGGGGAATCTCCAATGACAGACCCACCTCTGGGCATCACCGGCACGCGTCTGGAGCCGCTGCTCACCTACCAGTTCAGTGTGACATTTGGCAACGGGGCCGGTCAGTTTGTGGCCCACGCCATAGATGTCAGCGGTCTGGATTTCGAGCGAGCCTACATCGAACATAAATACGTCAACCAGCAATACCAGGCTGTCACCCAAATGATCCCAGGCCGGATCAAATGGAATCCCATCACATTGAAACGGCTTCTGACCACAGACACGGCCATGTGGGATTGGTTTATGGATCACGAAGGGTCGTCTGTCAATACGGGCAGCTACACCCCCAAAAAGTATGCCGCGGCTCGTCTGCCGGTCACGATTGTCGCCTACAATCGCAATTTTACCGAGGCCATCCGCTGGGAACTCTCCAACGCCTGGCCCTCCAAAATCACCGGCCCCCAATTTGATGTAAAGAGCGGCGATTTTGGCTTTGAAGAGGTGACGCTCGTCTTTGAATCGGTGAAACGCACCGTGACAGCCGGTACTGGCAGTGTCGAGGCCCTCGCCTTCATCGCCATCACAGGAGAAGCATAAGATGGGGCGATCCAATAGTGGCGACGAAGATGAATCTGGCTGGGTGGATGTGGAAGAGTTGGAAGAGATGGAGCTGCGCATCATTGCGGAAAAAATTTGGGCGCTATTGGAACGCGACCTGTTTATCGAGCGTGAACGGCAGGGATTGGGCGCGCGCTGGGGTGGCTGGCGGCAGAGCTAACGATAGTCGTAGGTTGGGTTCTCCCGGCAAGAGAGCGCCATCTGCGAAACCAGCTTGTGCCGGGAGAACCCAACATGCTGGGGACTATTGATAATTCGTAAAAAAGTCAGGGGGATCGATGGCGGAGATCGTAAGTCGGGCTGTTTCGTGGCGTTACTATATCACAATCGACGGCATCACCGCAGCCGAGTTCATCGAATGCAACGGCCTGACAGCCACGCGGGAAAGCAAGGGCATCCCAGAAGGTGGGCGCACCAACTACGAAGTGAAACTGCCCGGGAACATCAGCTACTCGAACGTGACCCTCAAGCGGGGGCTGATCGACCTGCAATTGCTGGATTGGCTGCTCAAAAACGCCAGCCAGAACACCGTGAAACCGGAACTGAAGAACATTACCATCTCCCTGGCCAACGAATCGGGCGAGGCTGCCTATACCTGGAATATCTTCCATGCCTACCCGGTCAAATGGAGCGGCCCCCAGCTCAGTGCCGACAGCAACGAACTCTCGATGGAAGAATTGGAATTGACCTACACCTATTTTCAGTTGACGAAAGTGTAACCACCTATGGCGGAACAGGCAGAGAAGCGCAGCAGCGGACGAAAGCAACCGGCCAGTGACACCTTCTCCCTGCGCGCCGTAGACAGCGCGGACCGCATGACCCAATCCCTCTCGCCCTGGGTGCGGGAGATGCTGAACAGCAGCAACGCGCCCAGCGCAGGCGGATCGCTTGTTCACCGTTTGATGCGCCGCCGCGCCGACGAGAGCGTCAGCTTTCTCTCTACCCTGGCCATCCTCCGCCGCTTTCACCGCATCACCACCGGCACCTCCGCCTGGAAGATCAACATCGGCACCATTTCTCCCAATCTCTTCGAGAAATTTTCCGAAGAGATGTTCAAAAACTGGGATATGGGGGCCAACAACATCACCGAGCTTCTGAAGATCAACCGCCAGGAGGAGGCTATTGACATGCCCCTGGCCGGTGAAGTTGGCGGTCCGGCTGCCCCGGCCCAGCCCCGCGCCCCGGCCAATCCACTGGCTGGTATGACAATGGATGATATCCGCCGCCGGGTGGAGGAAGCGCGCAAGTTCGAGTCCATGTCCCCGTCTGCCATACCCAATTTCGTCAAAGCCCAGGACACGGCCAGGCCAGATGTGCGCCCGGTGGCGCAACAGCCAGGCCGCGCCACCCCGGCCCCCCAGAAGTCCACGGATCAACCCCTTGCCCGTTCGTTGCAGGATGCGCCGCCAGCCCCGCCAGCCGCCCAACAGCAGCCGACGCAACAGCCCGCCCCGCGCATGATGCGCCGGCGTATGGCCCGCCAGGTGGAATACCTGTCCATGCCCAGCTCGACCGGCGAGGATGGCGGGGAGAGTGAGGGCGGCGGCGACAGCGAAGCTGCCCCACCCCCCCAATTTGACACTGGACCACCGGGTCTCGACTGGTTCTTCCCTGCGGCTGAAACGAGCGGCCCGGATTGGTTTGCGCTCACAGACGCCGAGCCTTTTCTGCCCCTGAATCTCCAGCCAACACAACCGGTGGGTAGATCGCTGCCACGCCTTGCCCAAAGCAGGCCGACCCCTGCCCAATCTGTGCGGCGGTCAGTACGTGTACAGGCACAGGCAGTGCGTGGAATGGCCCGGCAGCGACCAGCCCAGGCGACATCTCGGATCGCCAGTCGTCCCTTGCCTGGTCTCAAGCCCGATGTGCCGTCAATTGCCCAACGGGCGGTTGGTCGTCTGGTTCAGAGCGCGTCCGGTCAGCTTCTGGCAAGCCGACCGCAGATATTGCTCGAGCACATCTATCGCCAGGCAACGGGTCGATCATTCACTTCGTCCGGCGCAAGGACAAGTCTGCTGTCCCTGCCTGAGACCCAGGACCAGGACCAGCTTGGGGTACGGTCTTTTTCGTCAGCATCCGCGCTTTCGCCGTTGGAATCAGCGCAGGGTGCGGTGTCAGGTGCGCTGCCGGGTTCGGCACTGGATGTGCTTGCGGGGTTGGATGTGACTGGCCAAACCGCGCAGACCAGCCCTTTGCAGCGTCAATCCCAGGGGGAGTTACGTCTGGCCCCGGTGAGTCTGGCTGATTTTGCCCTGGCTGTGCCCCGGCGCTTTGGGTGGCGGACCGCTCTGCCGCATACCGAGTCGTCTGTGAGTACGCCCAGCACACCAGAACCACCGGCGCGCCGGAGTGGTGATTTTTTGCGTGGACGGGCTGTCGATCGACCCGCCGGTGAGCGACCGGTCAGCGAGCGACCCGCTAGTGAGCGACCCGCCGGTGAGCGACCGGTCAGCGAGCGACCCGCTAGTGGGCGACCCACTGCCCTGCCACCTGCCGCGCGTGCAGTTTTGCAGCGCCAATTGGCCAACGCGTCTTTTGCCGCACCCCAGCGGCCCACGCACCGTCCAACGGGTACACGCCAATCTGCCAGCCGCCAATCGCCCGCACAGCCCCCCGCCCTAGCTGTATTGCAGAGCCTTCCTCTGCGCCCGACGCCTACGGTCATGCGTCTGCCTGCCGTCGCTTCCTTTGATAGACCCACAGCTACTCAGGCTGATAACCAGGCGCCAGGGTTGGTCAGCTTCCGGCCGGAGTTAGCGCCGCGCCAGGGCGAGGAAGCTTGGCCTGGGCAGGCCGTTGTGCAACCTACTGTTGAGCAGCCCGTGACCAGACGATCGGCAGCCCGTGCGGTTGTGCAACGCACACTGGCCGGCGACTCCTTGCCCTCTTTCCAACTCCGTCCGAATGGTCAGACCGACTCGCGCCATTTGGCCGCCCGCCAGCCGTTTGAACGTGCCGGGGCCGACTCTGTATTGCAGCGGCTTCTTTTGCGTCCAGTGCCTACAGTCATGCGTCTGGCTGTCACAACTCCACTCCGTGTGCCCGCCCCCATGCAGGCCGAAAGCCAGTCGGTGGCGCTGGATAGCGACCCCCAAGTGGGCACACGCAGGCCAGTTGGGGTGGGCACGGAACAGCCTGTGGGCACGGAACAGCCCGTGGGCACAGAACAGCCCGTGGGCACGGAACAGCCTGTGGGCACGGAACAGCCCGTGGGCACGACACAACCTGCGGGAACGGCGCAGGAACAGACTGTCAGGCGGGCTGTGTCGCCTGAGCCGAATGTAGACCCACCCCTTCTCCCCACAGAACTGCGGCATGAATTCGAGCCGGTATCGGGTGCGTGGCGTAGCACACTGTTGCGTAGCCGGCCTGTGGCCTCTGCCCTGTTGTCTGCTGAGTTGGATAGTCCAGTGCGCCGCTCAGCCACCTCGTTGCCCGATGCCGTTGCGCTGACTGGACCGGATCGGCCGCCTCTTTCACCGACCGATGCATCCGAATCCGGTCGGTTTGCCCGTGCATTTCTACCAGCCCTGGAATTGGCCCTGGCGCGTTTTCACAGCTCCACAGTATCGCCCACCCCGTCCGGTGCTCTAAGCCAGCCGGTTGGTGAGACCGCAGGCGGTGCGCCGACCGCAGGCGGTGTGCCGACCGCAGACGGCGCGCCCTCCGCACCAGCCATCCAACGGCTGCCCCAGACCCGCGCTCGTCGGGTGGATAGGGTGGCGGCAGTCCGTCCCGCGCCAACTTTGCTTGAACGAGTGATGGGACGGGACTTCGCCGGGACCCGCACGGATCTGCTGGGGAACGGACCTTTGGCCTTGGCCGATCTGTCAGGATTCGCGCCTCAGCGCGTAGAACAGTTGCCGCTGGAGCGACCCCGGACAGAACCACTACAGACGATTTCTTCTGCGAATGGGCCATCTGTGGATGGGCCATCTATGGATGGGCCATCTATTGCCCCATCCGGCGCTCCATCTGTGCAACGGCAATCTGCGCAGCCTGCTTTTCTCGCCCGGCAGTCAGCGCAACTTAGCCCGGCAGCGAGGCCAGATGACCTTCCGCTTGTCATTTCGGCCCGCGGCCATACCCGTCTTTTGATGCAGCGGGCCGCGGCCACTGGCAGTTGGCACCCAGGTCAGCCTGCGACGCTGCGCAACAGCCATCGGGGTCTGCGCTTGCCCCTTTCGCTGCCAAAAGGCCCGTCACAGCCATATGTCAGCCAATCGTTGCCAGTCGGTACATCCGTCCCCTCTGGGCTAGAGGCAGGGAGCGTTACGCGGCAAACGTCTGCTCTTTTGGCAGGCGATCAGGGCGCTTTCAGAGCTTCCCGTCCTCTCGGGTCCGGTCTGGGCGAGAGCGCGGTTGTGGCCCAGCGTCTGGTCGCTGCTTATACACCGCAGGAACCCGTATCCCGGCTGTGGCGTCCTGCCCAATTGACAGGCAACTCTCAACCGTCCGACGCCATTGCTTTTTCGGACGAGGAGAGCATATTAGCAGAGCTGACCGAACCGGCCATTTTCTCCGGGTCAGAGCAGAGTCGTTTGGCAGTAATTGCGCGTAGTAATGTGCAGGCCGGGGCAGACTTCCCACTGCCTTTGGCTCCACCCAGTCGGCAGACAGCCCAGATAGCTGAAAGTTCGACCCGTCCTACACCTGTATCGGCTGATCTCTCGGCTTCGAATGAGGTGCTGGTGGATCGGATGGCCGTGGAGCGCTCTCAGCGTGGGGAACAACGCCGAAGACGTAGGGCGGTTGGCGCACCCCAATCGCTGGAGCGTTCTGAGACTACTCTGTTGGAACGGGTGGCACGCCGGGTCTATCCTCCATCACAAGCGACGGGCCGGGGGATTGGGGAAGAGACAGACCCAATCCTGCCGATTGCTTCATCTGCCGCGAAGAGGCCACAAGCCCAGGCAGGGGAGACCGAGCGTCTGTCTGCAGATGCGCCGCCAACGCCCAGACTGTTGCAGCGCCATCACCAGCCGGGCGAGACCGGGCAGGCCGCTCTGCAGATGAGTCGTCGGCTAAGGCAGGCAGTTGCCGTTGCGCCTGCCTCGGCAGCGTGGATGGCGGAGCCAGTGCCAAGCCGTGCTACGCTCTCCGTGCCGAATCCATTTGACCTTATTGCTCCCCTCCCCCGGTTTGCAGCACCACTCGAACCAGCGACGGCTCGGACTGAATCTTCCTCATCCGCTCTATTGGCCCAGCGGACGGATTTGCCCCTGGGCCGGTTTGTGAATCCTGCACGGCCTGCTCCGTCGCAACAGGTGATTGTGCCAACCAGAACAGAGGCCCAGGGAGAAGCCAGGATTGTCTCCACATCTGGCCGGAGAGCCGTCCCTACTCGGCCTGATTCGTCGCAACCGACGAGTTCGCCAACCAGCTCGGATGCCAGGCAAGATACGACGATTGCGTCAACACCTCTCCAGAGAGAGGCTCTGGTTCGCCCCGATTTGTCGCGAACGATGAGTTCGCCAGCCAGCCCAGGTACCGGGCAGGACCCGACGATTGGGTCAGCACCTGTCCAGAGATCGGCCCTGGGTCGCCCCGATTTGTCGCAAACGACGAATTTTCCGGATGCACCGGCGACCCGTCGAGTGGCAAAACCCAGCCACGGACCTGCCAGGAGCGCGGGCTTAACTGCCACACTGCTCGATCTGACCCGGCAGCCCAATGACAGAGCTGGTCTGCCCCGGCAGCGTGATTTGAATGACAGCCGTTGGGAAATACCAATGCCAGCCCGCCGGGAGGAGACTTCCGGGTTCGTATCGGTGTCTGCCCCAGTGCGTCCGTTGAGCGAGCTGGTGTTGCGCCGAGATTTCGGTGACACCCGGCGCAGTCTGCTGCAACGGTCAGCCTTCCCGGATGCCCAAGACTTTCCAGAGAAGACAGGGGTCACGGCAGGTTTTGCTGCCCCCAGCCCCGCCAATACGCCTACGCCCAAGCTCGGCTTTTCTCCTGGCGCTATTGGACGCTCGGCGTCGAATCTGACAGTCCGCCAGCAGGCCCGCCATCAGTTGCAGCCGGTTTCCGATCTGTGGCGGAGCGAAATGCTCCAGAATGAGGATGAACCCCTGCCCGCGCCGGGTCGGGACTTGGCTGGAACGGTTTCCATCAGCGGCGATGAATTGTTGCGCCCCGGTGGATTGTTGCCATCGCCTGGCGAACTATCCGCCCCGCAATCGGCCACCCAACCTGCTGTGCCAGCGGTTTTTGCGCCCCTGGAATTGGCGCTGAGCAGATTGCTGGGTGCGTCTGTGCGGATGGGCACAGATGCACCATCCAACGCGCTGCCTGCCGGGGTTGGGGAGACGGCTGGCAGGCCCATTCTTTCCCAGCAGGCTGGCACATCCACATTTAGCCAAAGCCGAGGCGGTGCCGGTTCCGCATCTGTGACGCCCCAGCCTCGCACTGGGTCTATGGCTGGGGCTGGCCGGATTGGGCCGACCCAGAGCGCGGACGCGGCTGTGCAGCGCTTGGAGGAGGGTGGTTGGCGTTTCAAGCGTTCACGCGCTTCTTCGGCTGCCCCGGTGCAAAGGGTACAGAGGGCGCTGACTGGGCTGGCGACGGGCAGCAGTCGTCCCATCCCCGAACGGCCCCGCACACTTTTGGAGCGGGTCTTGCAGCGGGACTTTGCCGGGGTACGGGTGCAGATGGCTTCACTTGGCCCGCTGGGCATTGAAGCCGCCGCGCAAGGCAATACAGTCTATCTCAACCAATCCCAGGCACGGTTGGACAGCCCGGAGGCCCTGGCCCTGCTCGGCCACGAGTTGACCCACGTGGCCGCGGGTGGAGCCGCGCCTCTGCTGGCTGAGAACCGGGTTCAGCGCTCGCCGGACGCTCCGGATCTGCCCCTGGCGCAACCGCTCGCGCCCTCTCTGACCCGGCGTCTCTCCCACCAGTTGGTACAGATGAGCCTGGCTGAGGAGGAGGGTGTCGCCCAGGCGGTGGAGGCGGCTGTGCGCCGCCGCTCGCAGCAGCCGCCTCCACCGGCGGTTTCTACACAGGAGACTTCTACCGGGCGGGTGTCTGGTTTCCCTCGTCCTTCTTCTGCGCGCCGACCGGTGCAGCGAGCTGCTTCGATTGCCGCGGGCAGCCGGGCTGTGGCGGATTTGGCCCAACGTCGTCTCGCTACAGGCCATTTTGCGCCTGTCTCCCAGAGTTGGCCTACCCAGGATTTGGCCCCGGTTGGTGAGGCTGTGTCCCTGTTGGATTCCTCTGATTGGGATTTTCATCCCAGCGAACTGGCGTCCGCCGACATCTCGGCAACTCTCCAGCGTCTCCCACGGGTTGATGGCCCAGGTGTCTTGATGCCTTTGGCCCAGCCCCGTCCTGCCACCAACTCCTTTGCTGCTCTCGCTCCGGGTGGGCCGGTTACTGCGGCGGCGACGGTTGATCGGTTGGAAGAACGGGGCTGGCGTTTCAAGCGGAGTGAAGGGCCATCCGTTTCCCCCGCGGGGAGTCCTCAGCAGGCGGTGGCTGTTCAGCGGGCCGCAGCCAAACTGCGCAGTGGCGCTTCTGGGGGAATGCCCTTGCCCCGGCGTCCGCGCACACTGATGGAGCGGGTTTTGCAGAGGGATTTCAGCGGTGTGCGCTTGCAGGCTGCGGGGCTGGAGCCGTTGGGTGTGGAGGCGGCGGCCCACGGCCAGACGGTCTATATGCAGCGCTCGGCCCTGGCCCAGTTGGATCGGCCCGACAATCTGGCCCTGCTCGGCCACGAATTGACCCACGTGACGGCTGGGATGAATCCCCCTGTGCGCCGCTCCGAGATGAACGGTGGAGCGCAAGCCGATGGGGGTGGGGAGAGCCTGGCTGCGTTGCCCCTCTCGTTGCCGCCTCTGAGCCAGTTGCAGCGCAGCGTGGCCCACGAAGAGGCTGCGGCGGTCTCCGTCGAGAAGGGCATTCAAACCCTGCTGCGCCAGAGTTCCACGGTGCAACGCGATCCGCTTGCCCCCCGCCCGACGAACGGCAAACCAGTGACAGCCAACGGGACGGCGCAGGCCAGCAGCCCGGCGGCGCGGGGCGAAACAGGTGGCGGGTCAGCCACCGGCAACGGAATGGCGCAGATGGGACGACCGATGCTTCCCTTTGTCCAGCGCAAGGCCGTGCCGGGACAACCCCTGGCTGCACTGGAGCGTTCGGTTGCCGAGCCAGGGCTGGCAGAGGCGCAGAGAGAAGGATCGGTGATGGACGGCGTGGAGAGCGATTCCATGCCGGTCGTCCAGCGTTTTGTGGAGAAGCAGACCGGCGCGCCAGGCAGTTCCTCCCTGGCCGCGCCGCCACGGGCGGACATGACAGTCTCCCGGTTTGCCCCAGCGAATGGAAATTCTCCGGTGCAGCGGGGAGTGATGGAGGGTAATGTGACGAGTACGATGAGTGAGAGTGCGGATGAGAGCGCGAACGAGAATGAGCCGGATTGGGATCGTCTGGCGGAGAAGATATATCCGCTGATTGTGCGCATGATAAAGTTGGAACGGGAACGACGGCCTCTGTGATTGGAAACTGTCCGTAAACAACTTGGGTGCGCTGATTCCGGGAATCGGCCAGAGGTACAGGGAAATACGAGAGCGCGTGTGGCCGATTCTCGGAATCGTGCCAACAAAACTGCTACGTCAATAACGGACAGTTACTTGGGAGCATAACGTATGCCAGGCTTTGAGCAGTCCTACATTAAATGTACTGAAGGTAAGTATGCGAATACGATGATCTATCTCACCTTCAACCCGGAGACAGTTACTTTTTCCAAAGGGGTGAAGTGGACGAAAACCGAAAAGCCGACCAGCGACAACCCGGATATGGATTTTGGCGGCGGCAAGTCGGGGACGTTCAAAATCAGCGACATTACTTTCGATTCTACCCTGCCCACCCTGCTTACCGAACAGGGCAAAAAGGGCAGCGCGGTGAGCGGAACCATTACCACCGACATCGAACAGTTGGTGCGTTTCACCGAGATTGACTCGACCATCACACCAGAACCGCGCCCGCCCAAGTGTCAATTTGTGTGGGGCCAATACAAATCCTACAGCGTCTATGTGCAGCACGTCACCGTGACCTACGAGATGTTTGACGCAACAGGTAAACCCCTGCGCGCCAAAGTGTCGGTGGATTTTGTGGAGGCCGAGGACGCCAATACCCTGCCCTACCAGAACCCTACCTCGCGCAGTCTGGCGCGCAAAGTGCGCACCGTGCTGGAAGGCGAAACCCTGGATTGGATTGCCTACCAGGAGTACGGGTCGGCGGCGGCCTGGCGGCACATCGCCGAGACGAACAACCTGGACGATCCATCGAATGTGCGGGCCGGACAGGTGTTACGTCTGGTTCCCTTGCGTTGATAACAAAAAATAGCCACGGATGAACGCGGATAAAAGTCTGCGCAATCTGTTGTTTCTGCGTTCATCTGCGTCCCTATTTTCATTACTGCTTGTGCCCCCTGGGGCATGTACACTGACCAGGAGTAAGGCGTAACCTATGTCCAGCCAAGCCACACATGCAGAGCAAAGCCTGACTCCAGCCATCGATTGGTTGCATGGACGCGTGCAGACGCATCTGGCCGACGATCATACGTCGCTTGTAGCGACCACCGCCATCCCAGCGCCCACTACCCCGCTCCTGCAACGCTTGAGCCAGCAGGTGGGTCTCTCGCCCTTTGAGGAGCAGATTCTGTTGCTCTGTGTGGCGGCGGAACTGGACCCAGGGATTGGAGAATTGTACGCCCAGGCCCAGGGCAACCCCAATGCTTTTTATCCCACTTTCGCCCTGGCCCTGGCGCTCTTCGCCGACGCATCCTGGGCTGCTCTTTCCGCGGACAGCCCCCTGCGCTACTGGCGGCTGATCGAGATCGATCACTCGCTCAAGCGGCCATTGAGCCTCTGCCCCTTGCACGCCGACGAACGCATCATTAACTATTTGCAGGGCTTGAACCAGCTTGATCACCGCCTGCGCCCTTTTCTGCTGCCCCTGCCGTCCACAGAGACGGAGATCGATCTGCCGCCCTCGCAGCAGGCCCATGTGGATCAGGCCCTGACCCAGTTGAGCGAAGCCGCCCAGACAGGGCGCTGGCCGGTTCTGCAACTGGTGGGGCCCGATTCTCTCAGCAAGCGTCTGGTGACCCAGCAGATCGCGGCCCGGCTGGGTGTCCAGATTTATACCCTGCCCACCCAGTTGATCCCGGCGCAGAGCAAAGAACTGGAGGATTTTGCCCGCCTCTGGCATCGCGAGAGTCTGCTACTGCCCCTGGCCCTCTACCTGGACACCACCGAACTGGACCCGGAGGGGGCCAACGGCAACGTTCTTTTCCTGGTGCAGCAATTCTTGGCGCGCAGCGACGGACTTTTTCTGCTGGACACGCGAGAAATCTGGTCCAGCCTGGGCCTGCTCCACATCATCCTGGACGTCCACAAACCCACGCCCGCCGAGCAGATTGGGGCCTGGGAGGCCGTATTGCCCGCCGACTCCGCCGGGCTAGTGGCCCATTTGACCGCCCAATTCAACCTGAATCTGCCCACGATTCAGCAGATTGGCCAGACCACCCTGGCCGATGATACAAAGAACGGTTCCTATCCTCTGCCGCCCCTCTCCGAGCGGCTGTGGCAGGCCTGTCTGGCCTATACCCGGCCCCATCTGGATCGGCTGGCCCAACGCATCACGCCCAAGGCCACCTGGGACGATATCGTCCTGCCGGAGGAGCAGTTGCGGCTGTTGCACCACATCGCCGACCAGGTGGCCCAGCGCAGCACAGTTTACAACCAGTGGGGCTTTCGCCAGCGCAGCAGCCGGGGGCTGGGCATCACCGTCCTCTTTGCCGGGGAGAGCGGTACGGGCAAAACCATGTCGGCCGAGATTCTAGCCAACCATCTGCAACTCAATCTCTACCGCATCGATCTCTCGGCTGTGGTGAGCAAATACATCGGTGAGACGGAGAAGAATCTGCGCAAGCTCTTTGACGCGGCCGAAGATGGCGGGGCGCTGCTCTTTTTTGACGAAGCCGACTCGCTCTTTGGCAAGCGCAGCGAGGTGAAAGACAGCCACGACCGCTATGCCAACATCGAGACAAACTATCTACTGCAACGCTTGGAAGCCTACCAGGGGCTGGCCATTCTGGCCACGAATATGAAATCCGGGCTGGACGACGCCTTTACCCGCCGTCTGCGCTTTACGATTGTTTTTTCCAAGCTGGATGAAACCCACCGCCGCCAGATATGGCAGAAAGCATTCCCGCCGGAGACGCCTGTGCAGGGGTTGGACTACGAACATCTGGCCAGGGGTTGGAAACTATCGGGAGGCAGTATCTACAACATGGCCCTCAATGCGGCCTTTATGGCGGCCAAAGCCGAGCGCCCGGTAGGGATGCAGCAGGTGCTGACCGCCATCCGCATTGAACTTTCCAAAGAAGACCGTCTGTTGAACGAGAGTGATTTTGTATGGAATAAGGAGCCACGATGAGCAAAAACAAACCGTCCGGTGAGGAAAAAGCCAAAACGTCCAAGAGCAAGCAACAGGTGGAGCCGACCGAACTCCAGCGGCAGCCCGTGGCCGAAGTCAGTCGGCAGGGGCGCACAGCGTCGCCGCTCAGCCCCGGCGGCGGCGGCAGCGAGGTGATGAGCCGCCAGCCCAGCAACTTGCTCAGCCGACAACCGAGCAGTCTGCTGAGCCGCCAGCCCAGTACGATTATGCAGCGGCAGACGTCGGAAGGGGGAGAGAGTGGGGGAGAGACAGTGGATGATCTGCCCCGCGTGCGCTTGGGCGGGCGGACTTTTGCTCAGTTTACAGGGGGGACCAGCAGCCCGCCGCCAATCCAGCCCAAGCTGCAACTGGGGCCAGCGGGTGACAAGTACGAACAGGAGGCAGAC
The DNA here is from genome assembly GCA_945905745.1 of Litorilinea aerophila. Lineage (GTDB taxonomy): Bacteria > Chloroflexota > Anaerolineae > Caldilineales > Caldilineaceae > JACQGT01. The sequence goes on along the minus strand of CAMDQF010000033.1, from coordinate 14,004 downwards.
CGGGTGGCCCGTCAGGTGGTACGTGGTCTGGCAGCCCCAGCACCCGCGCTGCAACGCAGCGCCGTGCGTCGCCCCGTCCACGCCTTTGCCATACCCCCGGTGCAGCGGGACGCGACGGACGAAGAAGAGCTACAGGCCAAGCCCAACCACGGTCTGGAGGGTGGCGAGGTGGACACAGACGTGGCCCGTTCGATCCAGAGCGCCAAAGGCGGCGGTACGCCCCTGCACGACGGGGTGCGCTCGTCCATGGAACAGGGCTTCGGTGCGGATTTCGGCGGGGTGCGCGTACACACCGGCGGCCAGGCGGATGCGCTCAACCGCTCCCTTAACGCGCGGGCCTTTACCACTGGCAGCGACATCTTCTTTGGCAAGGGGGAATACAATCCGGGGTCAAGCGGTGGTCAGGAGTTGCTGGCCCACGAATTGACGCATACGGTGCAGCAGGGCGCAGCGGGGGTACAAAGAGACTTCCGAGTCGATCCACCAAAAATACAGCGAGAACCGTCGGATATTCGCAATGATTATAGCGACGCATCTGTGTTTTCTGCTGGCAGCATGATGGATGACGAGGGAAACTTTGCCGGGCCTTCCCTGGCGTCCCATGACGCAATCAAAGCAGAACTTGAAGAGGCAGGAGTGGCTTCGGCCGAACGGGATATTCGTGTTGCGATGCTGACAGGCAAAGTAGCAGACGCATGGGCGCGCAAAAACGCGGAGCAGGCACGTTTAACCGAAGGAAATCCAGATCGGGCTGTCCATGTGATCGGCGTCTTTACCGCGCCCGAGTGGTTTTTCAAGAATCCTGGCACGCCATTCAGCAAAGATGACAAAGACTACATTGTCGAAACATTCCGCGCCATGAGTGAACAATATACCGAAATGCTGATTGTGCCCGGTACCATCGTATGGACGGAAGGCGGCGGTGGATGGTTTGCCAAGAGGCGAAAGATGTATGCCCATGCGCCGGTCTTACTCAATGGACATCTGGTGAAGATGCACCAGAAGATGCTCAATGCAGCAGATACCCAGGGGTATTTTGGTTCGACCCGCAATGATTCACAAGATAGTAACACGTACAAAAAAGTTGCAGGCGGAGCAGGCAAAAGTCAAAACGAGATGCCCACCGGCAAAGCAGAACGGGCCTACTTCCGCGGTCAGGCACAACGCACCAACGACATACACGGAGAACGGGTCGACAGCGACTCTTCACTCTTCAATGTTGGTAACCTCAACGTATCGCTGGAGATTTGCGGCGACCATTCATCATCAGGACGCGCCAAGGCAGAAAAAGCAGCCCTGGGCGATGGGTATCCTGGCGCTCACATCCAGATCGTTGTCTCGCATGGCGCTGCATTCACCAAAATCAAGTCAGTCTTACGTCCAGGCGGCGTTGCCATCGCCAATGATGGCAGCAACGGAGTCGACGCAAGTGGCGCAACCGAGGAAGGAGCAAAAGGCAACCGCCAAGTGTTGCAAAAAGGCGCAGACAATCGATTTGCCGCAGCCGCCAATGACAGCGGGTCGGGCGAGGCAGACCTGAACAAATTACATATGGGTACCTATCGCCTGCCAACGTAACGGTCAACAGAATCCGGATTGGTTCAGCTTTGTCCTTTTCCCAGAAGTCCCAAAAACGCACAGAGACGAGCGCGGTTTTGCAGCGCATGGGGCAATCACCAGAGACGCTCCGCCCCGGCGGGAGTAGCAGTGAGATTATAGGTTGGCAGCCGAGCAAGTTGCTCGGCTGCCAACCCAGCTCGATTGGAGAGTCACATTGAGCAAAAACAAACCGTCCGGCGAAGAAAAAACCAAAACGTCCAAGAGCAAGCAGCAGGTGGAGCCGACTGAGCTACAGCGGCAGCCTGTGGCCGAAGTCAACCAGCAAGGGCGCACACCACTGTGGCCACATGAATTAAGCCGCTGGGCCAATCTGGTTGGAAGAAAGGCATTTTTCGGCTGCGAAGTTACTTGACATACAGCCCAAAATCATTACACTGTGCCACACACAACTGTCCTGATTTGTCCGATCCCTTTTACCAATCCCTATGGCCAGCCAATTAGAGCGACTCACCTTTGATCTTGCCAAAAGCGATGCAACTCTCTCCGACGCGATCGAGGAGATCATCGTTGATGCCTCTATGCGCGTGCCGGAGATGTGCAGCATTACCCTGCACGAAGACGACCCGGCGTTGACGAAGATTGATCGTTTCAAGATCGGCGATCCGATTGAAGTCTTGTCCGGTTACGACGGCAGCGGCGGGGCGATTTTCAAGGGGGAAATCACAGGGCTGGAACCCAACTTCGACCGGGGCGGCAAGGCCAGCCTGCTGATCCAGGCCTACGACAAATCCTACCGGCTGCACCGGGGCAAGAAATCGCGCACCTTCCTGCAGCAATCCGACGCCGACATCATCCGCCTGATGGTTGGTGAAGCGACCGGTCTCAGGGTGGGAACCATTATGTTGCCGGTGACGGTTATTCACATTTTTATGATGCAGTACAACCAGACCAATATGGAGTGGTTGCTCATGCGCGCCGAACAATTGGGCTGCCAGGTCTTTATTTCTGATGGCAAACTCAATTTTGTAAAAGCCGAAACCAAAACGGGCAGTGCGGTAGAACTGACCTGGGGCGATACTTTGCTGAGTTTTCGCCCCCGTGTGACTGCAGTCCATCAGGCCAAAGAGGTGGCGGTCTACGGTTGGGATCAGCTACAGAAGAAGGAAATCGTCAGCAAAGTCCAGCCTATCAGCGCGCTGAAATCGGCTCCGACCAACCAGGCGGGTGGCACCTTTGCCAAAAGTGCATTCAGGGATGACGCGCCGGTGGCGATTGTCAATATGCCGGTGCAGGATGTAAACGCGGCCAAGGCCATTGCCACCGGCTATATCAGCGATCTGGACGGGGAGTTTACCCAGGCCGAGGGGGTTTGCTTTGGCAACGCGGCTGTCAAGGTGGGAACAGCGGTCAAGATCAACATCCGCGCCACCGCCATGACCCAATATTCTGGGGAGTATGTGGTCAGCTCTGTGCGCCACATCTACCGGCGCACGGGCCGCTGGGAGACACACTTTGCCGTGAATGGACGACGCCCCCATTCGCTTACGGGTCTGTTGGATGGGGGCAATGACCGGGAATTCTACGGCAACCGCTTCAACGGCGTCGTCCCTGCTATCGTCACCAATTTCATGGACCCGGAGAATTTGGGCCGCATCAAAGTCAAATATCCCTGGCTGATCGATGTGAAGGGGGTCGCCATTGAGAGCCATTGGGTGCGTATCGCTGCGCCGGCCGCGGGCAAGAACCGGGGTTTTTACTACATACCGGAAGTGGACGATGAGGTACTGATCGCCTTTGAACATGGCGACCCCAATCGGCCCTATATGATTGGGAGTCTTTGGAACAGGAAGGACCCGCCGCCCAAACCGACCAATCAGGTAAACGACGGCAGCAAGATCACCGAGCGGATCATCAAATCGCGCAGCGGCCACGTAATTATTCTCAACGACACCAGTGGGCAGGAACAGATTCTGATCAGAGACAAGTCGGAGAAAAACGAGATTGTCATTGATACCAAAACCAATAGCATCAGCATTACAGCCCAGCAGGATATCAACATAGATGCGGGTGGCAACGTCAACATCAAGGCCAAGGGGATGATCAACACCCAAAGCACAATGGACACAAAGATGAAGGTCGGGGCCAACTTCTCGATGCAGGCCACGGCCAAGGCGGATATGAAGGGCGCGATTATGAATCTGGAAGCCCAGGGGCCGTTCACGGCCAAGGGTCTCATTACAGAAGTAAGCGGCATGGCAATGACAACCGTGAAGGCGAGTGGCATTGTGGTTGTCCAGGGCGCGCTGATCAAGCTGAACTAAGGAGGGAAGAATGCCAATGCCCGCAGCCCGCATGGGCGATTCGACAGCCCACGGCGGCAAAATTGTGCTGGGCAATCCTACTGTCCTCATCGGCGGTCTACCGGCCGCATGTGTGGGCGATCCCCACGTCTGCCCGCTGGTCACAGCCATCGTCCCCCACGTAGGCGGCGTCATTGCCCCACCCGGCGGGCTGACGGTTCTGATCAGTGGTCGGCCCGCGGCGCGTATGACAGACATCACCATCTGTGTCGGCCCACCGGGGATCATTGCCATGGGCTGTCCCACGGTGCTGATCGGGCCATAGGGAAAGTTAGCAGTGACCAGTAAATAGTAACCAGTGTTCGTATCTTCCTCCATAGCTGTGCCCCATGAAAGGCGAGAAGGCGGACTGAACTGCTGACTGGTCACTGTTCACTAATTGACTGGTCACTGTTCACCGGTTACTAATGCGACACGAGGGACGACAATGGCGGAAGATATACGGAACCGGGAATTTATCGGCCAGGGTTTGAACTGGCCCCTGCAACTCAATGCCCAGGGCGGCGTGGCTATGTCCCAGGGGCAGATGGAGATCGAGCAGTCCATCCGCATTATTCTAGAGACGATCCCTGGCGAGCGGGTGATGCGCCCGGAGTTTGGCTGTCGGGCCTGGGAGCTGATGTTTGCCCCCCGCAACGCGGCCACCGAAGCCCAATTGATCGAGTTTGTCCAAGAAGCCCTGCGTATGTGGGAGCCGCGCATCGTCGTCACTGCCGTAGAGATTGCCCGCAATAGTAGCTATGACGACAGCGTGATCCTGACCGATATTCGCTACCAGGTTAAGAATACCCACGACGAACGCAGCATCGTCTATCCCTTCTATATTATGGACGAGCCGCTCACCACTGAAGATTTTTGAGCTTTTTGTACATCAGGCCACGGTCGGACTGCCAGTCTGGCCTACAACAGCTATTTACACAGTAGGAGTATCCAACCGTGCCGCTGCCCGCGCCGAATCTGGACGATCTACGCTTTCAACGGGACCTGGTGGACGAAGCCCGCCGCCGGATTGTACAATACTGCCCGGAGTGGACCGATTACAATCTCAGCGATCCCGGCATTACGCTGATTGAACTCTTTGCCTGGATGACCGAGACAATGCTCTATCGGTTGAATCGGGTTCCAGAGAAAAACTACATCAAGTTTATGGACCTGCTGGGCATCCATTTGCAGCCCGCCAGCAGCGCCCGCACAGACCTCACCTTCCGCCTCTCGGTTCCATTCCCCGTGCGGGATGACGAAGACAGCATTGCGGTGGTTCCTCGCTACTACGAAGTCGCCACCCGTCCGCTGGAAAATGAAGAACAGATCATCTTTACTACCGATGAGGCCCTCACCATCCGGGGGCCAGTACTTACCCAACTCCGTCGAGAGGTCGACTTCGCCAAAAACTATCTCCCCCGTCTGGCCTTGGAGGATGCCCGGGTCTTTCGAGACCAATTCCCTGAGGAGGGCGATACCTTTTATCTGGGTTTTGACGAGTCCCGCTCCCTGGCTGGTTATATTTTGCGCCTGCGTTTTACAAACATTCCGACCCAGGCCACTGGTATCCGCCGGGACGATCCACCCCTGGTCTGGGAATGTTCCACCGGCGAAGGTGAATGGTATGAGCTAACTCCCAGCCAAAACCCCGGTGAAAAGGACACGACTGGCGGCCTGAACAATCCGAGCGGCCAGATTCACTTTCATCTACCCATGACCGCCCGACCCGACGACGTCCAGGGCATCAACGCCTACTGGATTCGTTGTCGCTTTGAGCAGCGCCGGGCTGCCCAAGGGACTTACACCCGTTCACCTCGGGTCAAGGGCGTGGAGGCCTTTGCCTTAGGCGCAACTACCTCAGCAACCAATGCGGTTCTGATCCAAAATGAGGAGATTGCTCCTACAACCGGCGAGGCGGGTCAGACGTTTAACCTGCAAAACGTGCCGATTCTGGAGCCGGAGAGCGACGAAGTGCTTGAGATCGAGGAGCGGGTCTTTGGCGAGACTGTCTACGTGGCCTGGAGCCGGGTTCCCAACTTTTCCAACTCCTCCCGCTACGACCGTCACTATACCCTCGACACCTCCACCGGCGAGATCGCGCTGGGGCCAGCCATCCGCCAGCGGGATGGCACGATTAGGCAATACGGACGCATCCCCGAGGCCAACCGGCTGGTGCGTTTTGCCCGCTATCGGGCCGGCGGCGGCGTCAAGGGCAATGTACCCGCAGGCCGCATCAATGTGATGCTGGCAACCCTGCCCTATATTGACTCGGTTTCCAACCAACGGGGGGCCGACGGCGGGCGGGACCCGGAGACCCTGGAAGAGGCCAAACTGCGTGTACCCCAGGAATTGCGGGCACAGGAGCGGGCTGTCACCGCGACGGACTACGAAGAGCTGACCCGCAAAGCCAGTCGATCTGTGGCCCGTGTCAAAGTGCTGACCCCAGGCCAGTCGCCGTCATCTCCGCCGCCGGGAATGGTAGAGGTGCTGGTCGTGCCCGAATGTCGCGCTGCACTGGCCGCGGGTGATCTCTCCCGGCTTGCCATGTCCTCTGCGCTCGTCCGCGAGGTCCAAGCCTATCTGGACGACTACCGCCTGCTGACAACCACTCTGCTCGTGCGGGAACCAGCCTATATCGGCGTGCGGGTCTTTGCCGAGATTATCGCCGAGGATCATTTGAACCCGGAAGTGGTGCGGGTACGGGTGGTGGAGGCTCTGCGTGCATTTTTGACACCCCTGCCCCTGGAAGGCAAGGGCGAATTCGTCGAATCTGTGGTGGGCGGGCGCTGGGACGGCTGGCCCTTTGGCCGGGACCTCTACATCTCGGAAATTCTGTCTCTGCTGCAGAAAGTCTCAGGCGTGCGTCATGTTAAGGATGTTCAGGCCGAGAGCCGACGGGTGGTTCCCTCCCGCGAAGCTCTGCCCGACGACGAAGACCAGCTTTCCGATGTTGACCGGGGCCTGGATGCGGCGGTACCCATCCGCCAGATGTTGTCTGTAGGGGGAGACGGTGTGCTGTGTGTTCTGGAGCCTACGGTCACGATCGTCAATGCACAGACTGGTCTCCCTGTCTCGGCTACGACGATGACAAATCATCATGGCAATGGACGGATGATTCCGGCCACCAATGGACGCAAACGGTAGGACACTTCCTGTGGCAGAGCAGCGATCAGCCAACACCGAATCGATAGTCTATGCCCTGGCGGCGCGCTCGATCACTGCCCAGCCAGCCAAGCGCACCGGTGGGCCAGCCATCCCCCGCTCCCAGGAAGTCTGTATTTCTTTGGTGGCGGATCACAACCGCCGTTTTCCTGGCGAGAGCCTTTTCCTTTATGTGCGTCTGCAAACCGAAATCGATTTGACCTCCTGTGGCATAGAAGTGCGGATTCCCGAAGGGCTGATTCTGGTGGACAGCTTCTGTCTGCAAGGGGATGGGCCGATCCGCCCCACAGCCCGAACCATTGATGGCGATCTCTACCTGACCTACGATTTTACAGCGGGTGCAGAGAAGAAGGTCACCTATGAATATGTGCTGGAAACAGTGGTCGCCCCGGCCCGTGACGACTATGTGTTGGACGTGACCTCTGTGATTTTGGCTCGCGCGGCCACCGACGGGTCAACCGCCGCTGGTCCTGTCATCCGCGACGAGGAATCTCTGGGTATTGCGATTGCTGCCAAGAGCAGCTACGTGCGCTATCTGCCCTCTCTCTACACCCGGGATGAGCTGATGGGCCGCTTTCTGATGCTCTTCGAGAGCTTTCTGTCACCCATCAGCCAGCAGATTCGCGAGGTTCCCTACGTCTTTGACCCGACTGTCACCCCGGCAGATATGTTGCCCTGGTTGGCTTCCTGGCTCGATCTGCAACTGGACCCCGAATGGCCCGAGTCCCAGCGCCGGGCGCTGCTCAAATCGGCCCGTCGTCTCTACCAGAAGCGGGGCACGGCCGCGGGTCTGCGCGAGTATCTGCAAATCTACACCGGCGGCGAGGTGCAGATTATCGAACACCGGGCCGACAACCTTGTGGTGGGCCAGCGTGCGGATCTGGGCAACAGCGTTGCACTGGGTCGGGACAACCGGCCCCACACCTTTACGGCGATTGTGCGGTTGGCCCCTGGCTTGCTGGAGAGCGACGTCCAGCGGCAACAGTGGTACCAGCGCATCACCGTTATTATTGACCGTGAGAAGCCTGTGCATACTGCCTATACGCTGCGCTTAGAGCCACTGGATGAATAAGACACATTACGCACTACGGAATCCGCACCTATGACCTTAGCTTCCCTCCTCCGCCACAATCCGGGCCGACGTATAAGTGCCTTCGACGGCATGACTGTCACTGCGGATGTCTGGCAAGAGGCCCACGAATATCACCGCTATCAACAGCGGATGCACGCGCTCAACGGTCACGGCACGGGTATTCTGGCCGGGCTGGAAGTTATCGCCGGGGAGCCAGCCAGCCAAACCATCTACATTCTGCCCGGTGCGGCCATCGATCCAGGGGGCAATCTGATTATTGTGGAGCAGCCAGCCGCCTACGATATGGGCCGCTACCGGGATGGCGCGCTCCATCTGCTCTTGACCTACGACGAGACCCGACCCCAACCCCAGAACGGCCAATACGGGGATCATCCCTTCTTTGTCTACACCGGCTACAGCGTGGAGACTGTGGTGGATCGGCCTGACACCCCCCAGGTGGAGTTGGCCCGTATCCTGCGCCGAGGCCAAGATGATCCCATCCGCAATGCCACTGACTTCTACCGACCCGGTATCAATGAGATCGACCTGCGCTTCCGCCCGGAGGTGGCGCCCCTGGCCCGCTCTACGGTGTTGGTGGGGATCGCCCATCTTTCGCCTGTGGACGATCCCAGCCATAGCCGGGGCATGGCCCATCTCGCCCGCAGCGTAAGTATGCAGCCAGAGATGCGGGTGCTGGTCAACGAGGAGATTGACCTGGCCGGCGATCTGACAGATTACACCCTCGTCTATCTTGTGGCAAAGGCGACCTTTGATTTGGAGGTGGCAGAGGTCAACAATCTGGCGGACTTCGTGCGTAAGGGCGGCACCCTCTTTGTGGAAAGCTGCCACCAGGAAGGCGGGCCGAAACCCACTTCTGACGATTCCTTTGCCAATCTCATCAGTGTATTGGGCAGCAAACCCCAGACGGTCAAACGCCACGACCTCCTGCTCTCCGACCCCTTCTTCTTTTCCCAACCCGCCAACGGCTACGAAAGCCAGGGCGTGTCAGACTTGCGAGCCGGGGGAGGCGTCGTCGTTTCTACCTGTGATTACGGCTGTCTCTGGCAGGGAGATCGGCGCAACGGCGTTGCCACTCGGGAGGAGATTCGGGCAGCTATGGAGTGGGGGCACAATCTGCTCCTCTATGCCTGGCAGCGCCGCTCGGCCAGGAGCGGCCGATGATCGGGCAAGCCGAAAACGCGACTGATTTGGCTGTCAGCTACGACGAAGTGCCCTACGACGGTCTCACCCACTCGGAAACCCATCCCAGTCTGCTCGCCACCGTCGGCGCGTTGATGGGTATGGACCCAGCCCCCATAGACCGCTGCCGGGTGCTGGAAATCGGCTGCGCCCAGGGCTACAATCTGCTGGCAATGGCGGTCAATCTGCCGGAGAGCGAGTTCATAGGGATCGACTTTGCACCCGCGCAGATCGCCGAAGGGCAAAAGGCCATCACCGATTTGGCCCTTTCCAATGTTTCGCTCCACGCGCTGGATTTGATGGCCCTGGACGATTCCCTGGGGCAATTTGATTACATCATCGCCCACGGCTTCTACTCCTGGGTTCCCCAGCCCGTGCGGGATCAACTGCTGGCCGTCTACCGCCGTCTGTTGACACCCAATGGCATCGGCTATATCAGCTACAACGCCTACCCCGGCGGCCATTTTATGAACGCACTGCGGGATGGGATGCTTTTTCATGTCGGGCGCATCCCGCAGCTTAAGGAACGAGCGAGCGAGGCCCGGCGCTGGATCGACCTGCTGGCCGAAACTGGCGAAACCCGCACAGTTCCCTACAGCGGCTTCTACAAAGCCTACCGACAGCTTATCCACGATTATCAGGAGCATTTGGGCGACGAGGCCGGGCGCTCCAATGCAGGGCTGCTCCACGACGAATTGGAAGAGATCAACCGCCCCTTCTATCTGCGCGAATTTGTGGAGAATTGTGAAGCCGCCGGTCTGCAATATCTGGGCGACACGGAGTTTGCCAGTATGCTGGCGACGAACGTGCCGGCCAATGTGGCACAGGTGATTCAAAAGTCGGCCCGCAGCCGGGTAGAGGCCGAGCAGTACCTGGATTTTGTGCGCAACCGGATGTTTCGTCGTTCGCTGGTCTGTCACCAGGCCGTGGCGCTTTCTGGCAAGCCATCTTTGGGCACCGTCGAATCCTTTTATATCTCCTCCAATGCCAGGGACGAAGAGGTAGAGCGGCCCAGTGGCAGCCGCCCCGCTCGAAAATATATTGCCCGGGATGGCTCCTCTCTGACCACCGACCATCCGGTGACGATCGCCGCCTTTGACTATTTAAGCGAAATCTGGCCCCGGCGAATGCTCTTTGCCGATCTGCTGCAAGAGGCCATTGGCCGGACAGGTCAGGCAGCCAGCCTGACCAAAACACGAAAAGGTTCACCAGACCAGACAGCCAGCCCAACCCAGAGGCAGGACGGGCAGGTATTGGCGGCCAATCTACTCAAAGCCTATTCCATCAGCCCGGTTTTGATGGAACTTCATCGCTACGCCCCCCCATTGGCAACGACCCTTTCCCAGCGTCCAGTGGCCAGCCGCTGGGCACGTTGGCAGGTGCGCCAGAACAGCCGCAGTATCTGCAATCTGCTCCACAAGCGCGTGCTGCTGGATGAACCAGATTGCTTTCTGCTTCTGCGCCTGGATGGTAGCCGCACAGTGGATGATCTCGCCCGGGAGTTGGTGGGTGGACCACTCGGCGAAGGGCATTGGCATTTGAAGCAGGAAGACGGGTCGCCAACCGGCAAAGTCCCGGCTGTTGCCCAAGTAGAAAAGATTGTGCGGGATCGGGTCGAATGGTTTGCCCTGGCCGCTCTCTTGGAAGGCTGAACCGATGACCCCTTACGATCTGGTCCCCTATGGCGGTTGGTCCTACGCCTTTACCCATCCGGATGTGTTGGCGACGGTGGCTCGTCTGCGGGGACTGGTCACCGCGCCCGTGGAGAAATGCAGGGTTTTGGAGATCGGGTGCGCGGCTGGCTATAATTTGATCCCAATGGCGATCTCTCTACCCCATGGGGAGTTTGTGGGCATTGACGCCTCCTCCCGGCAGATCGGCGAGGGACGCCAGATACTTGAACACTTGGATGTACCCAATGTGGATCTGCTGTTCCAGGACCTGACCGACTGGGATGACAGTTTGGGCCAGTTCGACTATATTGTGGCCCACGGCATCTATTCCTGGGTTCCCTCCCCTGTGCGGGATGCGCTCCTTAACCTCTGTCGGAGGGCATTGGCCCCTAACGGTGTGGCTTACATCAGCTACAATACCTATCCGGGCTGGCACATGATGGAATCCATGCGCCGGATGATGCTATATCACGTCCGGGGAATTGAAGAGCCGACCCAGCGAGCGGCGGCAGCCAAGGAATTGATCGGCTTTCTGGTCCAGGCCACAGGGGCGGCTTCCTACCGGCTTAGCTCCTATCCGGCAGCCTATGAACAGTTGCTCAACAGCTACTATCACGGCATCCTGAATATGCCGGATCGGGCGGATTCCCTCTTCCTGCACGACGAGTTGGAGGTGGTCAATGATCCCAGCTACTTCCACGAGTTTCTGGCACATGCCGAGCAGCACGAACTGGCCTATCTGGCTGATGCCGAATTCAGCACCGGACTGCCTTCCACCCTGCCCGCCGAGCCGGCCACCAATCTGCTGGTCCTGTCCCAAGCCAACGGGGCAAACGGCGACAGCGGCCAGTATCTGGATTTTGTGGTCAATCGTACCTTCCGCCGTTCTCTGCTCTGTCATAAGGAAGTTACGCTGACCCCGGCGATTGAGATGGATGTGCTGGATAGCCTGCACTTTGCGGCCCACGCCCGGGGGCTACTGGCCGAGGGTACAGACCCGGAGGCAGCATCTGTGGAGTTTGTCTCCGGAGACGGGGCCAAGCTGCTCAGTGACCATCCGGTTACGATTGTGGGAATGACCTGTCTGAAGTCGATCTGGCCGGCCAGGGCAACCCTGAATCAGGTGTTGGAGATGGCCTATACTGAGTTGATGGAGACGAACCCCCATCTGCGGGCAGAACTCTATGCAGCTCTGACCGGGTCTGATCCGGAACGGCAGGGCGAGGATCGCCAGCTATTGGCGAGTAATCTTCTGCAAGCCTATTGCACCAGCGGGGAATTGCTCTCTCTGCATAGCTACGCCGGTTCCTACACCAGTGGGATTTCCCCCCGGCCTCTGGCAAGTCCGTGGGCGCGCTGGGAAGCGGGCAAACGGACAACCGTCACGGATTTGCGTCTGCGCCGGGTGTCGTTGACCCCCCACTGCCGTTACCTGTTGCCTCTGTTGGACGGGAGCCGCACGGTAGACGATCTGCGCGATCTGATTGCTGCCGATGGCTCGGAGGCGGGGGCGATCTGGCGTCAGGCCCCTGTACCCCCAGCGGATGGGCCGCAGGTCGAATTGCCCGTGGCTTCCCTGTCCGAGCAGGTGGCCGATACTTTGGCCCAGATAGCCAGCAGTGGGCTGCTTTATGGATGATGTTCGGGCGGGTAATTTCGTTTTTTACAAAGTCCGCTGTTGTTTGTATACTGTTGCCCAATACTCGTCATTCGTCTTAGGATAGAGGTTCGTGCTATGGATGCCCGACAAACGCGCAATCGAGTCGAAGTGATCGATCGCGAAGGATGGCGTAAAGAATATCCTCTGGATAGAGCCATCCTGCATATCGGCAGCGACAGCCGCAACGACATTGTGCTGGAAGGCGGGCGCGGCGCGGGTATCGAAGCCCGTCATGCTCAACTGATCGCAACAGCAGGCAGCCGCAGCTATCGCTTGGTCAATCTGAGCCAGTTGCCCATTCCTATGGACGGAGGCACACGGATCTTGCCGCCCCGCGGTGCCACAGACATTTATGATCGGGATGTGGTGCGGATCGGCGAGCATACCTTCCGCTTTGTGATGGGCGAAGGTACCTCTACTTCCATCAGTGTCAGCCTGCAACTGAGTGAAATCCGGCTTGCCACCGACACGTTGCTGGATGGGGTGATCACTGTCCAGAATTTGGGCACAGTGCCGGGCGCACAGTTCAAACTGGCGATCGAGGGACTCACACCAGCCTGGTATGCCCTGGGACCTGGCCCCATCCTCTTCCCCGGCGCACAGAAGGATGTACTGTTACAGATTCGCCATGCCAAGGAATCGGGCATTCCGGCAGGACCGCGTGGGGTGACAGTGCGGGCCATGGCCCCCGACGCCTATCCGGGTGAAAGCGCAGCCGCTACCCAGTCGATCCGGATCGATCCTTTTCACAGCCATGCCATCCGCCTGACCCTGGCTGACACTTAAAGTGCCAGGGGAGAAGGCCGTTAATCAGTTGTCTTCGTTCTTATACACAAATCGCTAGATTCACGTATTGCTGCCCTATGCCCAAACAGACGATCTCCCAATTGATTCGGGCCTGTGTATTGGCAGGATTTGCCCTGATTTTTGTCCTTTGGCGTGTCCATGCCCAGGATGCCTCCCGCATTGCCATCGACAATGTAGATTCCTCTGGCTTCCCCATTGTGATCATTGACTTGGCTGTGGTGGATGATTTGGGCGTGCCTATGCCCCAGTTGACCGCGGCGGACTTCCAAATTTTTGAGGACGGGCGCAAAGTACCCACCGGATCAATTGAATTGGAACCAGACGAGAGTCAGCCCATCGGTCTGGTCTTCGCGGTTGATCTCAGCACCGAAGTCCCCGATCTGGTTAGTGTCACGAAGTATTCGCCACGGGCAGCCGGTGGTGTTTAGCGTGTTCCCGCTGCAGGACGAGGAAGAAAAGGGTCAGGCAACTGTTTTCGTTAGGGAAAGCACCGATTTCATCCGACTTAGTGCGAAATTCCCGAAAGAA
>CAMDQF010000032.1 GCA_945905745.1 Litorilinea aerophila | reverse complement strand
ATCTTGCGATGCCAAAGAAGTTTTATTGGGACTACCGCAATCAACAAAGCATTCTTGGCATTGGCACCAGAATCTTGACGGCATTAGGTATCGATCGAGGTGGTGTGCGATGATAGGTGTGGTTGATTACGGGCTTGGCAATATCCAAGCATTCCTCAATATTTACAAAAGTCTCAATATTCCTGCTATGGCAATTCGCACTGCTGGCGAGCTTGCTGATGCAAAACGCATTATCTTGCCCGGTGTCGGCTCTTTCGACTGGGCGATGGAACGACTGAACGCCTCAGGCATGCGGGATGCGCTTGACGAGCTGGTGCTGGGCAAGAAGCGCCCTGTGCTCGGGGTCTGCGTGGGCATGCAAATGCTGGCTCGGCGTAGTGAGGAAGGACGGTTACCTGGCCTTGGCTGGATCCCTGCCGAGGTTAGGCGATTTGACGAAAACGGGTTCACGCAGAAGACCCATTTGCCTCACATGGGTTGGAATGATGCTGCGCCGCGCGCAATAGACAGCCTGTTTTGCAGCATGGAGGAACCCAGGTTCTATTTTCTGCACTCCTACTATTTCTTGCCGGACAACAGTGAGCAGATCCTCGCCACAACCGACTACAACGGCGTGTTCGCTTCTTCGGTACGTGCGGGCCATGTGTTTGGCACTCAGTTTCACCCCGAGAAAAGCCACCATTGGGGTATTCAGCTCCTGAAGAACTTCGCGGAGATCTGAGCCATGCTGCGCCCAAGAATTATTCCCTGTTTGCTGGTCAAGAACAGCGGTCTTGTCAAAACGGTGCGCTTCGACAACCCAAAGTATGTCGGAGACCCCATCAATGCTGTTCGGATTTTCAACGAAAAAGAAGTCGATGAACTGATCGTTGCCGACATTGATGCAACAGCGCATAACCGAGAGCCGGACTACAACATGATCCGTAATCTTGCCGCGGAGTGCCGTATGCCACTCTGCTATGTAGGGGGTGTGAAGACGCCGGAGCAAGTCGAGCGGATCATTAGCCTCGGTGTTGAAAAAGTTGGGGTCAGCAGTGCCGCCATCTACACTCCTGAGCTGATTTCCGAGTCCGCCAGGCGAGTGGGCAACCAGAGCATAGTCGTTGTTATGGATGTTAAGAAGATTGGTATTTCTCGCCGTTATGAGATTTTTACCCATAACGGCACACGTAAAACGGGACTCCATCCGGTTGAGTTTGCCCAACGTGCTGAAGCCTTAGGTGCAGGTGAAATTCTGGTCAACGCCATTGATCATGACGGTGAGATGAAGGGTTATGACCTGGACCTTGTTGATCAAGTTCGTGATGTGGTAAGCCTACCGCTTTCTGTGCTTGGTGGCGCAGGCTCTCTAGCAGATATTGAGGGGTTGATCCGTCGCTACGGGATTGTTGGAGCTGCCGCAGGCAGTCTTTTTGTCTTTAAGGGAAAGTATCGCGCTGTGCTGATTAATTATCCGAATCGCAGCGAAAAGGATGCCCTTTGTTCTAATGGGATGAGCGTGCGATAAGTGAAGTCAAATAAATTTTTAGAAATAGATTTCGGGGAATTCAGGTCAGAAGTGACGCAAATAAAGCCCGTCTAAATCTAAAAATTTTCTTGGAACTACTTAAAACAGAGAACCAAGCCATGTTTTCAAACAAAACAGTTCTAATCACCGGCGGCACCGGTACCTTCGGCAACGCCGTGCTCAATCGTTTTCTTGACACCGATATCGCCGAGATTCGCATCTTCTCGCGCGACGAAAAAAAGCAGCACGACATGCGCTTGGCCTACAACAACCCCAAGCTCAAGTTTTATATCGGCGATGTGCGTCGGCCCGAAAGTTTGCTGGATGCCATGACCGGTGTGGACTTTGTCTTCCACGCCGCCGCCCTCAAGCAGGTGCCCTCCTGCGAGTTCTATCCCATGGAGGCGCTGCTCACCAATGCCATCGGCACAGAAAATGTGATGAATGCGGCGGTGGCGGCCGGGGTCAAGAGCGTGGTGGTGCTGAGCACGGACAAGGCCGCCTATCCCATCAACGCCATGGGCATCTCCAAGGCCATGATGGAAAAGCTGGCCGTGGCTAAGTCCCGGGTGGCCGCGCACCGGGGCTGCACCATCTCTATCACCCGATATGGCAATGTCATGGCCTCCCGGGGATCGGTTATCCCGCTCTTCATTGACCAGATCAAGGCCGGCAAAGCCCTCACCCTCACGGACCCCGCCATGACCCGTTTCATGATGAGCATTGAGGATGCCGTGGATCTAGTGCTCTACGCCTTTGAGCATGCCCAGTCCGGCGATCTTTTTGTCCAGAAGGCACCCTCGGCCACGGTCGAAACTCTGGCCAACGCTCTCAAGCAGGTCTTTCATGCGCACAACCCCATCCGCATCATCGGCACGCGCCACGGCGAGAAGGCCTACGAAACCCTCTTGACCAGGGAGGAAATGCTGCGGGCCGAGGACCAGGGCGGCTATTATCGGATTGGGGCGGACGCTCGGGATCTGAACTACGACCGCTATTACACAGAGGGGGACGCTAAACTTAGCCAACTCACCGATTATAATTCTGACAATTCCGGGCTGCTCAGTGTAGACGAGATGATCGACCTGTTGTCGAAGTTGGACTATGTACAACAGGAGCTTGCCGCATGGCAGACAAGGAACTAACCCTGATGAATGTGCTTGTGACAGGCTCGAAGGGATTTGTGGGCAGCAACCTGGTTGTCTGGCTGCAGAAGCTGGAGGGCTATCACGTCTTTGAGTACGATAAGGACAACTCGACGCAGGAATTGTTCCAGGCTCTGGATGTGGCCGACTATGTGGTCCACCTGGCCGGGGTCAACCGCCCCCAAACCGTAGACGAATTCAAGACCGGCAATGTGGACCTGACGGCCCAAATCTGCAATTATTTGGTCGAAATTGGCCGCCCCATCCCTATCCTGCTCTCCTCATCCATCCAGGCGGAGCTGGACAACCCCTACGGGGTCAGCAAACGTCAGGCCGAGGAGGTGCTGGCTGACTATGCCCGGCGTGACGGGACTAGGGTGGTGATCTTTCGCCTGACCAACGTCTTCGGCAAGTGGTGCCGGCCCAACTACAACTCGGTGGTGGCGACCTTCTGCCACAACATCGCCAACGATCTGCCCATCACCATCTCGGATCCAAACCGGGAGATTGATTTCATCCATGTGGACGATGTGATTCGTTGTTTCATGGAGGAGGTCCAGGGTTATGGGTCTCAGGTCCAAGGTCCAGGGTCTCAAAGGGGGGGAGTTATTTATCGAGAGGTTGGCCCCTCCTATCGTGTCAGCCTGGGGCGATTGGCCGACCTGCTGCGCTCGTTTCGCAGCAGCCGCCAGAGCCTGCTTGTGCCGGATTTCAGCGACCCTTTCACCCACAAACTCTACGGTACCTTCCTCGCCTATCTGACCCCGGACGATTTTGCCTATGATCTGACCAGGCGGACAGACCCACGCGGCTCTCTGGCCGAATTCGTCAAGTCACCGCCTTTCGGCCAGATCTTTGTCTCCCGTACCAAGCCGGGTATTACCCGTGGTAATCATTACCATCATAGTAAGACCGAGAAATTCTTAGTGTTAGAGGGAGAAGCGATTATTCGTTTTCGCCACATTAAGAGCAATGAGGTGATCGAGTATCCTGTGAAGGGTGAAGACTATCGTGTCCTCGATATCCCTACCGGTTACACCCATTCCATTGAGAATGTCGGGGAGGGTGAACTGATTACCTTGTTCTGGGCCAGTGAAATCTTTGATCCGGAACGTCCGGATACGGCGTGGGAAGAGGTGTTGGTATGAAGGTAGCGACGATAGTCGGCACCCGCCCAGAGATTATCCGTTTATCTAGGGTGATGGTAGCGTTGGACCGGTATATGGACCATATCATCATCCATACGGGCCAGAACTACGACTACGAACTGAATCAGATCTTTTTCGATGATCTGGAGATTCGCAAGCCGGACTTTTTTTTGGAGGCGGCGGGCAGTTCTGCGGCAGAGACGATTGGTCTGGTGATCGCCCGCTCGGATGCCGTGTTGCGGGAACAGCAGCCGGACGCCGTGTTGATCTTGGGCGACACCAACAGTTGTCTGGCCGCCATTGCCGCCAAACGGCTCAAGATCCCCGTCTTCCACATGGAGGCGGGCAACCGCTGTTTTGACCAGCGGGTGCCCGAAGAGATCAACCGCAAGATTGTCGACCACATCAGCGACATCAACCTGCCCTATTCCCAGATCTCCCGGGAGTATCTGCTGCGGGAAGGACTATCGCCGGACCGGGTGATTGTCACCGGTAGCCCCATGTACGAGGTGCTGCACCACTATCTGCCCAAGATCGAAGCCTCCGACGTGCTGGTCCGGCTTGGATTGCAGACAGGCGAGTATTTTCTGGTCAGCGCCCACCGGGAAGAGAATGTGGACTATCCAGAGCAATTTGCTCGTCTGATCGAGACCCTGGGTAAGCTGGCCGAGACCGGTCGGCGGGTGATCGTCTCCACCCATCCCCGCACCCGCAAGCGCATGGAAGTTGAACAGGTCACACTGCCTCCCCAGGTAGAGTTGATGAAGCCTTTCGGCTTTTCTGACTATGTTCATCTGCAAATGCACGCCAAAGCAGTCCTATCTGACAGCGGTACCATCAGCGAGGAGTCTTCCATTCTTAACTTCCCCGCCCTCAACATCCGTCAGGCCCACGAGCGACCCGAAGCCATGGAGGAGGGGGCTGTGATGATGGTGGGACTGGCCTGGGCGCGGGTGAGCGACGGATTGGCTATTTTGGAGAATCAACCCCGCGGCGAACAACGATTGCTGCGCATTGTCGCTGCTTATGCCCACCCCAATGTGTCAGAAAAAGTGGCGCGTATTATCCATAGTTACACGGACTACATAAACCGGGTCGTGTGGCGCAAGGCGCTGTGAGGGGCAACTGATGCGCATTCTGTTGCTAACCCAGTGGTTTCAGCCGGAGCCCATGCTCAAAGGTTTGTCCTTTGCCAAAGAATTGGCCGCGCATGGCCACACGGTGGAGGTGCTCACCGGTTTTCCCAACTACCCAGGCGGCAAGCTTTACCCAGGTTACCGCGTCCGCCTGTGGCAGCGAGAAGTCATAGACGGTATCCAAGTCAACCGGGTGGCGCTCTATCCCAGCCATAACCGTTCGGGCCTGCACCGGATGCTCAACTACTTGAGTTTTGCATTGGCCTGTCTGTTGGTAGGCCCCTGGCTGGTGCGAAAACCTGATGTGGTCTATGTCTACAACTTAGTCACCCTAGGACCGGCAGCATTCTTGTTGCGTCTGCTCTATGGATCAAAAGTGTTGATGGACGTACAGGATCTTTGGCCGGAGTCGGTGATCAACTCAGGCATGGTGCGTAGCGGCGTAGGCCACCGGCTGTTGACGGCAATCTGTACAGGGGTCTACCGCCAGGCCGATTGGGTCGCTGTGTTGTCGCCAGGATTCAAGCAGGCATTGGTGCAGCGTGATGTCTCGGCCGCTCGGATTGAGGTCATCTATAATTGGTGCGATGAAGATGCCCAACGTCTGGAACCCAGAGACGAAGTTTTGGCCCAAGAGCTTGGCCTGACAGGCCAATTCAACATCCTCTTTGCCGGGACGATGGGCGTGGTGCAAGGCTTGGACACTGTGTTGGAGGCGGCCCAGCTTTGCGCCACGCGAGCGCCGCAAGTTCAGTTTGTCTTGATGGGCGGTGGCGTCGATAGCGATCGCCTGGCGGCCAAAGCGGAGACTATGGGGCTGGACAATGTGCGATTTCTGCCCCGCCAGCGCCCAGAGGCAATGGGCCGATTCTACGCACTGGCCGATGCCTTGTTGGTGCATCTCAAGGATGATCCTCTGTTTCGGATTACAATCCCATCCAAGACGCAAACCTATCTCTATATGGGGAAACCCATACTTATGGCCATGCAGGGTGATGCAGCCGATCTGGTAGAGCAGGCTGGTGCCGGATTGCTCTGTAGGTCTACCGATTCTGCTGCTTTGGCCGACAGCGTAGAAAAGTTGCTTGCCATGCCCACTGTAGAACGAAATCGTCTCGGGACAGCCGGTGCGCACTATTACCATGAGAATCTATCTATGCAAATAGGCATCGAACGATTCGAGCGTCGCATGTTGGCGCTAACACAAGCTGAAAGGACAAACGGGAAATCCGATGGTCTATCGCACCTGGGGTAAACGTCTCTTCGACCTGATACTGACGCTCCTTGCGCTGGTAGTGCTGACGCCAGTCATCGGCGTGTTGGCCTTACTGGTACGCTTCAAGCTCGGTACGCCCGTCCTCTTCCGCCAACCACGCCCTGGGCTGCACGGCCAGCCCTTCACCCTGATCAAGTTCCGCACCATGACCGACACCCAGGATGCTGAGGGCAATCTGCTCCCCGATGGTCAGCGGCTGACTACCCTGGGTCGTTTTCTGCGCAGCACCAGTCTGGACGAACTACCCGAATTGTGGAACGTCCAGCGCGGCGACATGAGTCTGGTCGGTCCCCGGCCCCTACTTGTGCAGTATCTGGAGCGCTACACCCCAGAACAGGCCCGGCGTCACGAAGTCCGCCCCGGCATCACCGGCTGGGCGCAAGTCAACGGGCGCAATGCCCTCTCCTGGGAAGAGAAATTCGCCCTGGATGTCTGGTACGTGGACAACTTCTCCCTGGGACTTGACCTGAAGATCATAGCCCTCACCCTGTGGAAGATTATCAGGCGCGAGGGGATCAGCCAGGCAGGTCGGGCGACTATGGACGAATTTCAAGGCAGTGCCGGGTAGGTGTACAATAGGAACGCAATGCTTCGCTGCTGTATTTTGTACTGATCGGGAGGATGGTGGAACAGAAAATAGGACGCTGATTCACGCGGATAGACGCTGATCCAGAGAAGAAATCTGCGTTTATCTGCGTCCAGCTTTTTTCACCATCAGCCTGATCACTACATTTGCTGCTCTATTTTGATCAAAGGGACGAATAATGAATTTTCGGATTGAGGTCGAACAAGAGAATGATGGCCGCTGGATAGCCGAGATAATGGATATCCCTGGTGTCATGGTGTATGGCGCAGACAAAGCCCATGCAATCGCCAAAGCAAAAGCCTTGGCCTTGCGTGTGCTGGCAGATTGGGTAGAAAACGATGAGCAGCCCGATGCTCTGGACAGCGTCATTTTTGCCTACGCATGAGCGACTGGCCTTCCGTCAAAGCAAGAGCTTTGCTGGTCGCATTGCACCGGATTGGGTGGGTTGAAAAACGGCAACGCGGTTCCCATCGAATTTTGTCGCGTCCAGATTGGCCTGACTATGTCTTTGCCTTCCATGATCGGGAAGAAATCGGACCGCGTATGTTATCCCGGATTGCCAAGCGAACTGGCCTGCGTCCCGAGGACCTATAAATTATGTTTCAAGCCGGTGGATGGGGCGCGTTTCTTCGGCGGGCAGCTCTCGGCTGTCAGGATTGATCGTGAGGAGTGGAACGTATGAACCTACAGGAGCGGTTGGAGCGGTTGTTGCACAAGTATTACGGATACGTAGCCGATCTGGAAGGTTCTGGAATCGAAATTCTGGACTTGCTCTTTGTCCGCGATGACATCCAGTCCATCTTGGAAGAGAGCAGACCCGCTACCGAGATTTCCAGTGTGTTATACAATCAAGTCTATCAATTGGATGATTTGCTCTGGCAACAGAAGAATCTCTTTCTGCAGGTGATAGGGGAAGATGAACTGCGCCATGCCCGTGGGCAACAACAGAGCCTGCGCTCCCATTGGTGGTGGTATATGGATCAAATCCAGTTGCCGATTCGGCCAATTGAGGCGTTGCTGGGGCAACCATCGTTGTCCCTTATTCCGGCTGGCTAGCGTTTGGTGGAATGCATGGGATACGTTTTAGTAACAAGAGTCCTGATCTTGGGTGCCGGGGGACACGCCCAAGTCGTCGCTGATATTCTGCTCCAGATGCATCAGGCTGGCGACGCCGTGAAGCCAATAGGTTATCTTGATGACAATCCCCAACTAATTGGACACAGCTTCTTGGGTCTGCCTGTGCTAGGAAAGTTAAGCGAGTTGTCGGCCATAGAGCATGAATCAGTCATCGTAAGCATCGGCGACAATCGTACTCGTCAGGACATTTTCACGGCTCTCTCTCAAAGCGGTGAAAAGTTTGTGATCGCCCGTCATCCCAGGGCGATCATTGCGTCTGGTGTATCCGTCGGCCCTGGCAGTATGATTTGCGCCGGGGTGATTGTTAATCCAGGTAGCGTCATCGGCATTAACGTTATCCTCAATACCAGTTGTACGGTCGATCACCATAACCAGGTTGGCGACCACGTCCACATTGCACCCGGTGTGCATCTCGGCGGCGAAGTGTCGATCGACGAAGGGGCGCTGGTGGGCATAGGCGCAACGGTCATGCCCCAACGCCGGGTCGGGGCATGGTCTGTCGTGGGCGCGGGGGCCTTGGTTGCGACAGATGTGCCTGCTCGTTCAGTAGTGGTAGGCGTTCCTGCTCGTATCCTTCGCCAACAGACCAACGACTGAAGGATGACGATCAAACGCTGTGTCATCACCGTAGGGGTTTTCTTGTTGGGCGGTCTCCTGGCCTTTCTCTTTATCACCCTACGCATTGGATATTTCCTGGATGCCACCCAACCTCCCGCCCAGGTAGATGCTATCATTGTATTAGGTGGTGAAGGCTCAAGCTTCCCTCGCACCCAACATGCGCTGGTCTTGCACGGTGCGGGCCGGGCACCCCTGGTTGTCTTTAGCGGTGGCACCCTGCGTGATGCAGGTCTAGCCTGTTCATCCGCCCAGCTTTCCCAGGAAGCCGCCCTGCATCTCGGTCTGCCGGCTTCCGCCATCGTCCTCGCCCCCGAAGCCCAAAGCACCTACGATGAGGCCGTCAACCTGGGCGCTCTGGCCCAGGAAAAGGGCTGGCAGTCCCTGCTCCTGGTCACCGACCGCTTTCACATCCGGCGTGCCCTGCGCACCTTCCAGGCCCTGGCGCCGGATGTTGTCATCACCGTCAGTGCGCCGCACGATCCCCGCTATGACCCATCCCATTGGTGGACAACCGAAGCCGGGCTGGTCTCAGTGGTCACCGAGGTGTTGAAGCTGGGATTTTATTGGACAAACTATGGCATTCCCCCTTGGAGGTGGGCCGCTTGACCCAACAACGCATCTATCTCTCCTCCCCGCACATGTCGGGCCTAGAGCAGCAGTTCGTTCAAGAAGCCTTCGACACCAACTGGATCGCCCCCCTTGGCCCCCATGTAGACGCCTTCGAGCACGAATTTGCCCAGCGGGTGGGGATAAAACACGCCGCCGCCCTCAGTTCCGGCACCGCGGCCTTGCATCTGGCCCTGATCCTGGCCGGTGTGGGAACTGGCGACGAAGTCCTCGTCTCCACCCTCACCTTCTCGGCCAGCGTCAACCCCATCGCCTATCTGGGCGGGCGACCTGTCTTCATCGACAGCGAGCGTACCTCCTGGAACATGGACCCAGCGCTCCTGGCCGAGACCATGGAACGCAAAGCCCGTCAGGGCAAACTGCCCAAAGCGGTCATTCCAGTTCACCTCTACGGCCAGAGCGCGGACATGACCCCCATTCTGGAAATTTGCAGCCGCTACGAGATTCCCGTCATCGAGGATGCAGCCGAGGCGTTGGGCGCTACCTACAAGGGACGCGCGCCTGGTACCTTGGGCAAGGCGGGCATCTTCTCCTTCAACGGCAACAAGATCATCACCACCTCCGGCGGCGGCATGTTGGTCTCCGACGATGGGGACTTCATCATCCAGGCCCGCAAGCTGGCTACCCAGTCCCGGGATCCGGCCCCCCACTACCAGCACTCAGAGATCGGCTACAACTACCGTCTGAGCAACGTCCTGGCCGGGATCGGCCGGGGGCAGTTGCAGGTGCTGGAAGAACGGGTGCAGGCCCGACGCCGCAACTTCGAGTTCTATCAGGACACCCTCGGCGACCTGCCTGGCATCGCCTTCATGCCCGAAGCCCCCTGGGGCCGCCACACCCGCTGGCTCACGGTGATCACCGTGGACCCGTCTCAGTTCGGCGCAGACCGGGAAACCATCCGCCTGGCCCTGGAGGCCGAAAACATCGAGGCCCGCCCGGTGTGGAAGCCCATGCATTTACAGCCGGTCTTCCACGAATGCGAAGCGGTAGGCGGTTCTGTGGCGGAAGATCTGTTCGAGCAGGGGCTATGCCTCCCCTCTGGCTCGAATCTGAGCGAGGGTGACCTGGCCAGGGTGGTTGGGGTGGTGCGGTCGTTGAGAAGATAGGGCCGTAGGGCTGTTCCAGGTGCCATTCAATGTGGGGACAGGGTACACGTCCGCCCTGGCGACAGTGGGTGTGCTGATTGTCGGCACCAGTTGGGGATTTCTGCTGCGCAACACGCCCCCTCCCCCATCTTCATGGGCGGCGTCGACCGCGCTTTCCTGGGCTTCACCTTTGCCTTCCTGGCCGTGATGGGTGGGCTGGCCGATGCCCGGCTGCCTTTGGCTGGCGTCCTGGTACTCTGGCCCTTTGTTTTCGACACAGCCTTCACCCGCCTGCGCCGCCTGCGCCGCTTGCGCCGCCTGCGTCGTCGCGAGTACATCTTCGCCGCCCACCGTTCCCACCTCTATCAACGTCTGGTGATTGCTGGTTGGCCTCATCGATCAGTCACGCTGCTCTATCTGGATCTTGCCTTGTTCGGCGTTCTGCTGGCCTTCCTGTGGGTGCTGGATAGACCGACAAGTAGCTGGCTGGTGGTGAGCATACCAACTCTGTGCGCTGTTGGGCTTTGGCGGCTTGTCGTCAGCACGGAAGCCAAAAAAAATTGAAGACAGCAAACCTGAAAACCTGTTTTGTTGGTAGGGTGGGGAGCGCTTCTGTGCTAGTATAGCCCTTGACTTTCAACTGGGTAGAGAGGAGGTGAACGGTGAGAGAACGAGTGCCAGCACAGACAATGCAGATTACGCTACCGACGAACCAAACTGTGAGTGAGATTCTGCAGGCACTGGGCGATCCGGAGACCGTTGCCGCGCGCGCGCTGCGCCACTATCTGCTCGACATCTGTCTACAGCGTCTGGAACAAGCCCGGCAGCAAATTGACCGCTACGAGCAACGGTATGGAGCGGACTACGAGACGTTCAACCGTCGTATCGGCACAGATGAAACCTTCCTGGAGACCGTGAACTGTGCCTATCCCCTATGGGAAGCCGACGCCATTGAGTGGGTCTATCGGATGGAAGAAGATGAGACGTGGCGGAATCGATCCCAGACAATTTTGCGCGAATTGTAGCCCTCGCCCGGTCAAAACTCCAAGAGGTTGAATCGATAAGATTTCCGTATCCTTAACCCCACCCTGGACGGCCATCCAGTTCCTCAACGAACTGGATGTGATACTTGCCGATGTGGTCGCTGAGGAAGAACGCAGGGAGGGGTGAGACGGGTCACACAACGGCAGGAGCGAAGCCCGTCCCGTCTGGAAACCCATGCACCTGCAACCGGTTTTCCGTGGCTGCGCAACTGTCGCGGCGGCGTGGCCGCAGAGTTCTGAGCGCGTGGCCTCCAACCCATTTTGGACACACCCTTTGATCAGCGAAAAAACAGGTTTCCTCTGTAGCAGATATGGTGTACTCATGCTACAATAGGTGTGACTGAATGCTTGTTAGCCCTCTATCAGTCAACGACGAACACTGACTGACTCAGCGGAGGTGTGAGTATGACGATTCGGGATGTTGTTACGCTAACGGATAAGGGTCTGTTCATCCCTCATGAAGTCTACGCTGGTTTCGGAGAGATCGAGATTGTCCGTCTATCCGACTCCATTATTATCCAGCCCAAGTCCGAACCAAGAGAGCAATTCATCCAACTCTTGCAGCAAACCGGCCTGATCGTGAGTTACCAACTGGCGCAGCGACCAGAAAGGAGAGTTTCTTTTGTGGAACGCGCCGAATTGGCCCATAAATTCAGCAAGGGTCGCCCCCTTTCGGAACTTATCATCGAAGAACGGGACGAACAATGGTAACGGTGTTCTATCTGGATACGAGCGCCCTGGTCAAGCACTACGTTGACGAGGCCGGCAGCACTTGGGTTAAAAATCTGATTGCTTTGAAATCGGCTGTGTTCATCGTGTCACAGCTTCTCGTTGTCGAGATGATCAGTGCGTTCAATCGTCGCCTCCGTGAGGGGAGCGTAACCACTGACGATTACACTCGTATGGTCAGTGCGTTTGACAGCGATCTCCAAACCAGATTTCAGATAATCCGCTTCGAGCACTCAATCGTTACACAGGCCCGAACATTGCTTGAACAACATCCTTTGCGCGCCTACGATGCGGTACACCTGGCTTCCGCCGTGGTCATGCATCGAACTCTGGTTGAGGCAGATCAACCCGGTCTCACTTTTCTGTGCGCCGATGACCGCCTGCTCGATGCTGCCAAAGCTGAAGGTTTGATGGTGAACAACCCTAATCGCATGAAGTAGCGCATGACGATGTGCCTTTGATCGAGGACGTGGTCGAAGTATTAGGCACCACCTACAAGGGCCGCCCTCCGGGTACCTTTGGCAAAGCGGGCGTCTTCTCTTTCAACAGCAACAAGATCATCACCACCTCCGGCGGTGGCATGTTGGTCTCCGACGACGCCGAACGCATCGCCCACGCCCGCAAGCTGGCCACCCAGGCCCGCGACCCCGCTCCCCACTACCAACACTCCGAGATTGGCTACAACTACCGGTTGAGCAACGTCCTGGCCGCTATCGGGCGGGGACAATTGCAGGTGTTGGAAGATCGGGTGCAAGCGCGACGGCGCAAACCTGTCCTGAGCTTGTCGAAGGGTTCGACTACTACCAGCAGACCATCGGCGACCTGCCCGGTATCGCCACCATGCCCGAAGCCCCCTGGGGCCGCCACACCCGTTGGCTGACGGTGATGACCGTTGATCCGATTCAGTTTGGCGCAACCTGAGAAGCCATCCGCTTTAGGGCAATCGTGAACCCGCCGAATCAATTCGGCGTCTGCGCAGCAAGTCTGCTATGGGAAACCCGTTGAAAACGGGTTGCTGACTGGGTTTCAGTGCGTTTCAACGTACTTCTCGTAGCAGGCTTCGGTTTCAACCGATGCCGACGCCAGTTCGCGATTGCCCTGCATCCGCCTGGCCCTGGAAGCCGCAGACATCGCGAGCCACACCCGGTCTGGAAACCCATGCATCGCCAGCCCATCTTCCAGGACTGCGGGGTCGTTGGCGGCTCCGTGGCCGAGTCCCTCTTTCGGGACGGCCTCTGTCTGCCCTCCGGCTCCAACCTCACGGACGCTGATTTGGAACGGGTCACGGCGCTCATCGGGTCTTTACGCACTGACTGAATGTCGCCAGACAGATAGGCTGGACACAGATTGTTCAAGATTCGCTACGTTTCACCACCATCTTGACCAATACAAAAAATCTGTGTTCCTCTGTGTTTATCTGTGTCCAACCATTCTGCCCTCCTTTTGACACTACAATTTTGTCACGAATTGATTGCTGTTTTCGTGTGGATTTGTAGTGGTCAAGAAGATGGTGGGATTTTCAACGCAAAGGCGCAAAGGCGCAGAGACGCAAAGAAATCGCTTTTCCCTCTGTGCCTTTGCCTCTTTGCGTTAAGAAATAGCCATTCCAGCATCCGTTGACCAGTACAGTTTATCTGCGTTTATCTGTGTCCGATTATTCTGCCCTCCTTTTAACCACCACAAAGTTCGTGCAATTTGTGGCAAGGGCTGTGTCGTCACAATGCTCACCACCCCTATTTCCAGGATATATCCGTGGTGAACTCTCGCTTGCCGTTTGAACATCTGTTGGATTACAATAGGTCTGCCTGACCGTACTTTATCAATACCGTTCTCCAAACATCCTACTACGGCATAGGCCGCTCGTCGGCACTATGCCAACATCGCATCTGTGGAGAATAGGCAACTGCGAAGAGTTCTACTCTTCTGGAGAGACCTATGCGAACAGATTCGCTCCTGCGCCTACGCAATCGTCACTTTTTTGGGCTTGATCTCTGTGTCCTCCTCCTGGCTGCCTATCTGAGCTGTGCCCTGCGTCTGGATCGTCTTGATCTGACGCCCGATTGGTCGGCCTTTCTCTGGGTGGCCGGGCTGGCCCTGCTTGTCTATCCCCCGGTCTACCGGGCTTCTGGCCTCTATAGCCGCTATTGGCGCTACGCCTCCGTGGGCGATCTGCTTCTGGTGATCCGCGCAACCCTGGCGGCCGGGCTGCTGCACAGCGGGTTGCTGCTTGTCGTGCTGCCGCTGATTCTCTCTGCCTCCCCCGCGCCCCGCTCTATTCCCCTCATTCTCCTCCCGATCATGCTGATGGGTGGGGCCGCGCCCCGGCTGCTGGTGCGGGCCTGGCTCTGGCGCCAGCAGCGGCGGGCACACAGCAAACCGCAGACCCCGGTGTTGGTCTACGGTGCGGGCGAGGCTGGCGTCCAGATCGTCCAGGAGCTGACTCGCAACACCCGCTTGGGGCTGGAAGTGGTGGGCTTTGTAGACGACGACCCCCACAAGCAACATCTCTACATCAGCGAAGTGCCCGTGCTGGGGGGGCGGGCGCAGCTTCTCGAACTCGTTCGCACCTATGGGGTCGGCCAGGTGATCATTGCCATGCCCAGCGCGCCGGGCAAAGTGATTCGCGAACTGGTGGACACCTGCCGGTCTGCTTCAGTCCAGGTCAGGACCATGCCCGCCCTTTTTGAATTGCTCAGCGGCCACGGCAAGCTGGCACAGTTGCGAGAGGTGCGCATCGAGGATCTCCTGCGTCGGGAGCCGGCCCATATCGACGATCAGGCCGTGCGGGCCATGGTGCGGGGCAAGCGGGTATTGGTCACCGGTGCGGGTGGTTCCATCGGCAGCGAACTCTGTCGCCAAATACTGCGCTACGCACCCAGCCAATTGGTGCTCCTGGGCCACGGGGAGAACTCGATCTTCGCCATCCACAATGAACTGCTGGCGACTATCAAGCTAGGCTCCACACCCATCGACAGCGCTGGGGCCAGCCACAGCAACGGGACAGGGGCCGATATAGCGCAGACCCTGCTCATCCCGGTCATCGCTGATATACGTTTCCCCGAACGCATCCGGTCCGTCTTTGCCGAGACCCGACCCCAGATCGTCTTTCACGCCGCCGCCCACAAACATGTGCCCTTGATGGAGTGGAATCCGGTGGAGGCCTTTACCAACAATGTGCTGGGCACCCGCAATCTGCTGCAGGCGGCCCAGACCGCGGCGGTGGAACGCTTTGTGATGATCTCCAGTGACAAGGCGGTCAACCCCACCAGCGTGATGGGGGCCAGCAAGCGGGCCGCCGAGATGCACGTCTTGCAGGCCGCCGAGCGCACGGGGCTGCCCTATGTGGCTGTGCGCTTTGGCAATGTGTTGGGCAGCCGAGGCAGTGTGGTGCTCACCTTCCAGCAGCAGATCGCCGCGGGCGGCCCGCTCACCGTCACCCATGCAGAAATGACCCGCTATTTCATGACCATCCCGGAAGCCGTGCAACTGCTTCTGCATGCGGCAGAATTGGGGAAGGGGGGCGAGATTTTTATGCTGGACATGGGCGAACCGGTCAAGATTATGGACCTGGCCCAGGACCTGATCCGACTGTCCGGCCTGGAGGTAGGCCGGGATATCGACATCGCTGTCACGGGGATGCGTCCTGGCGAAAAACTCTATGAAGAGCTATTTCTGGCCGATGAGGAGTACCGGCCGACCCGCCACACCCAGCTCTTTATCGCGGCCCATGCCAGTTCCCAGCCCCTGCCGGACCTGGAGAGCATCGTACATCTGGGGACTATCGCTGTAGAGCGTAACGACCAGGAGGCCGTGCTGCGCACCTTCACCCATCTGGTCCCCGAATACAGACCCCAGGCTGTGGCGGGAAAAGACCAGACACCGGTTCGTCAAAACACCCATGCACGGCACACAGCGGCCATGCTATCCAACCCTGACTTGAATCACCTGAACATGGCCACGGATAAACACTGATAAACACGGATAAAATCTGTGGCTTCTGTGTATATCTGTGTCCCTGTTTTCATTACTGATTGTGTGGTCAAGAGGATAGCAGAATAGCCGGACACAAATAAACGTAGATGAACACAGATTTTTGCCGTGTTCATCCGTGGCTCAAATGGCTTTGGCAATCGCTTATTTCGCTCAACTCCTGTGGGTCCAACGGTTTGGCTCTCGACGCTGGCGATGGGGCAGATGGCGGCGGGTGACCATCAACGCCAGCAGAAACCAGAGCAGAAAGCCCGGTTTGGAGCCTAACGCCACCGCATCCGTCAAGCTATAGACGCTCTGGGCCAGCAGCGCAGCCAGAAAACCCAGCGCCCACAGCCGTTCCTCTCTCGAGGCCGAGCTACGCCAGCGGCTGAGTTGTTGGGCCGCCGCCGCCAGATAGAGGGCCAGCATCCCCACCAGCCCCGGCACGCCCAGGTCCAGGCCGGTCTGCAGGAAGAAGTTGTGGGCGTGGGCCAGGTCCGAACTCGGCACCCCGATGGAGAGCGGGGCGAGCAGGTAGAGCAGACGGCGGAAGGTGCCCAGACCGATGCCTGTGGTCCAGAAGCGGTGAATCATCTGTAGGGCAGCCTGCCAGATTTCCTGTCGATCTGCCAGGCTGCGCGAAGCATCGGCGGCTTTGAAGTCCAGCAGTGCCCCCAGCGTGCCTGTCAACCCCGGCAGGTCCACAGTGACCAACCCCACCCCCACCAGCAGCAGTCCCCCTCCCAGCAGCCAGCGCCCCCCGCGCTGGGGGAAAAGCAGCAGGAAGAGCACCCCCACCCCAGCCCCTACCATCCCGCCCCGGGATTGGGACGTCACCCGAATCAGCCCCAATAGTACCACTGTAAAGCTACTCCACGCGGCCAGGGGCCAGCGCCGCCGCGCCCAGTAATAAACAGAGGCGGCCAGCAGCCAGGGCCAGACGTAGAGCAGCGCGCCCGCCACCTGGTTGGGGTTGAAGCCCCCTTCGGCCCCAGCAAAGAGACCGAGCAGGGGGGTGGGCATCTGGCGCATCACTTCCGTCATGCCGGGGAATTTGCTGGCCCAACCGGTTCCCAGAAAGGCGATAATAGCGATGGCGAGGGCACTGGCCGCAAAGCCCAGCGCGCAGAGATTGTAGAGACGGCGGCTGTGCCCGGCATAGGTGGTGACGGTGTAGAGTAGACAGATGTCCCAGCCGAGGATCAGGGCACGGGGAATCGAGAGTTCGCTGCGCAGGTCGGGCGGGGCCACCCAGAGCGAGATGGGCAGCATCACCAGGCAGAGGAAGAGGATGGGCCAATCCAGGGGGGTGCGGCGTGCCCACATGCCCAGTTGCCAGCGCCGCCACAGCCAGGCCAGGGCCAACAGTCCCACCCCCACCGGCCCACCCCACTCCCCAAACCAATTGGGAAAGAGCAGCAGCGGGCCGCTGACCAGCAGCAGCCCACAATCGACCAGAAAAGCGCGAAGCCAGGATGGGGAGGGCATAGGCAGGAAGGATGGGTGGGCGGACGGGTTGGCGGACGGGTTGGGAAGTCTGTCATACGTCACCAGTATACCACGTTCACACCTGACAGGTGTGCAAACAAACCGGTGGAAAGTGAGAAATATCTCTGCTTGCGCACCTGTCAGGTGTTAGACGATTCATACATACGTGCTTGCCCTCGCGTGAACCAAAGCAAGAATCCGAAGTGGAGCGTAAACCAAAGCGGTAATGATTCGGTTAGGAAACAAATCTCGCAATCGTAGGTGCGGTTTCTAACCGCACAAGCAAGGGATGTCCAGCAATGTGCAGCTACAAGCCGCACCTACGGTGTTACCTGGTCAAATTTTCGATGGCGCGGTTTCTAACCGCACGATCAAGGGTAGACCAATCTGTGCGGTTAGAAACCGCACCTACAGCTATGTGTGTGAAAGGTAAAACGCGAGATCACACGACGATCTCACGCTTTACCTTTCACCTTCCCTGAGGAACGTGATAATTGTCCACGCACTACGCACCACGCGTCTACCTCTCCCACGGAAACGCAAAGGTCGGCCTGTTCACATAGCGCGCCGTCTCGATGGTCAGCCGTGCGCCACAGCCGGGGGACAGATCGACGGTGAAGTGGGAATCGTCCACCTGCACCGCCTGCCCGTTGACCTGCACCGCCCCAAACCGGTGTTCTGCATAGGCTCCGGCCTGGACGACCACCCGCCGTCCCTCAATCTGGCTGGTATTGACGAGGGTGACAGTCACCGAATCCGCGGCCATCGAATCCACCAGTGCGGCCACGTCTTCAGGAATGCCGGCGCGCTGGCGGGCCGGATCGAAGTAGCGCAGACGGCAGTGCAGTGGGAAGCCAACCCGCCCGGTCGGTATCCCGCCCAGCATCTGTTGGGTCAGGGTTTCGGTGGTGGCCGGATTGATGTGGTTCATATCGTCAGAAAGACGGGTGTCTGGCGAAGTGGTGTCGGCCTGCAGTTCGGCCACTTTGCGTCGCAGGTGGTCCAGATCGTTTTCCAGGGCAGAGACAACGAAATCGGGATTGCGGCCTTCCAAGAATTGAATCCAATCGTCATCGCCCAGCCGTTTCAGGTCATCCCGATCCATTGACCAGAGGTAGATCTCCTGCGCCCCCGCGTCAAAGGGATGGGGCTTCCAGTCGTACCAATCCTCCTCGCCAAAATAGTCCCCGTAGGCGTTAGGATACATCATCTGGCCGTCGATTTCTCGCCCATTGGCGTTGATGAAGTCGATGACCCCCCGCCAGGTGTCCACATAGCGCTGGTCGCCGGTCATGAGCAGACCATTGCCAAAACCGTAGAGGGCGCGAGTGTAGGAATAGGTGCGGTGAGCCAGCTCACCAGTCTGGGGTACGATCACCGTAAAACCCCAGCCGTAGACGCCCCCGTACCAGCGCCCGCCCGTCTCCCCGCCGATTGTGCCGTCCAGCCCGATATTCGTGGGAATGATCCCGCCGTTGGCCTGGGTGCGTTCCACCCAGGCATCCACATAGCCGGTCAGCCACGCCCGATATTTCTCCTCGCCGCCCAGCATAAAGGCGTTGAGCATCAGTGTCGTAATGCAGAGATTGAGCGGATGATCCCCCACCACATCGTTGTAATCGACGAAGTGGGCTACCATCTCTTCGTAGCTGCGTTCGCCGTGGCCCAGACGGAAGCGTCCCTCAATTTCAATCGGGTCCCCGGCCCAGTCCAGACCGGTGGCTTTGCGCATCAGCGGCCCCCGGCTGCCGTTGAACATACTACGCACAATGCGCCGCTCCGCGTCATAGTTGGGGGCTTGGGGGTCTTCGTTCATATAGAAACCGGCAAAGCGCCTGCTGCGCACCCCGTACTTCTGGTCGTTGGGGTCGGAGAGGCCCTGCAGGGTGAAGGCGTTCAGCCCCTCGCCGATGTGAAACCAGTCGGCTACCGTCGGGAACTCTTTGTAATACATCCCCTCCCGGCCCATCTCTACTTCGACGGTCTTGGCTTCAGTGTACTGGCGTAGATGGCCTTCCCAGCCCTTTTTGTAGAGTTCCAGCACTTTGTCGTCCCCGCCCAACGCGTGGAGCATCGTCCAATTGAGCAGATTCTCGGCGGCGTCGTCCGGGCCGTCGTCGCCGCCCCAGCGGGGCACACAGAGCAGGTAGCCCCGCTCGTCGAAGTAGTGGGCGTAGAATTCCTCGATAGCCCGGCACTGCTCTTCCAGCAGGCGGCGTTGGAGCAGCGCCCAATAGGGCGGGGTCATTGGGGTGTCGATTGTGAGTTGGGGCATTGGAGTTTCTCCTGGGGGTGTGGCGAAATAAAGCACAACGGCCTGTGATTGCATTGGGGATGATAGCATTGGGCGGGGATAGGGGCAAACAGCTTTTGTAGGTTGGGTTGTTTCGGCACGAGAGCGTCACAATCGCTCAACGGCTGTGCCGAAACAACCCAACACGACGTGACGGTTTGTTGGGTTCTCCCGGCGCACGATGGCGGGCAGAGGATGCGTCCTTGCCGGAAGAACCCAACCTACGCCGCGATTCCGTACAGCCGCAGCACCGACGGCTCCGGCAGAGGACCCGAACGGGGACGGTCCCGGTTGGCGGGCAGGGTCTCCCAGCGTAGGAGGTAGCGCACAGATGGGTTCGGGCTGTGGCCGTCGTCCTCCCACAGGCGCACACGCATCTCCGGAAAGTCGGATTCGGGTGTCATCAGATGGACAGGTAGCGGCGCGACCGGTGGCACAGTTTCGACCGGTTGCAGTGTCGTCTCGTCCAGAATCCAGCGGCCCGCGCCCGCTTCCACATGCCAGAATTCCAAAGCCAGCCGACCGTCTCCGGTCACTTCCACCTGCCCCAACAGAACGTCGTTAACGATACTCCCGCCCCCTTTAAACCACCAGCGGTAGCGCCAATCGCTCGTCTGGTACACCTGCCAGGCGTCGCCCTCCCAACGTGCATTGTAGGCCTGGGTATTGCCCGCGCCGTCGAATTTGTGATAGGTGAGAATCACCCGGCCCTGGCTGTCGAAGCCGACTTTGCCGCTGCCGTTGATAATGCCCCCTTCGGCGGGAACCGGATCGACGATGACACCCGGCGTTTGCAGCGTCATCGGCAGCTCAATCGGCTCGCCTGCCGCCGTCTGCCAATGGACCAGATCGTCGCTGACCGCATAGGAGAGGTCGTGGTTGGTCTTGCAGTCGGGGGTGTCCCGCCAAACCCAGGACATATGGAAGCGGCCATCCGGCCCCAGCACAGGCTCGTGGAGATAGGCATTCATCAGCCCTTGGCCGTCGGTCAGGGGTCTGTCCAGTAGCCGCACCCAGCGCCGGGCTGCCCGATCCCAGCGGTTGTAGATTTCCGAGCCGTTGCCGCTGCTGCCGTCCCGGTAGTGAAAAATCAGGTCGCCCTTGCGGTCGGTGAGGAAGCGGGGGTAAGTGCAGCGTTCCTCGTTTTCACCGGTCATGGCGAAGTGCTGGACAAAGCTGGTGATCTCCCAGGGCTGCTCTGTGCGGAAGTAAGTCAGCGCGTTGACGTGCATATTGCCGCTCAGGTGCAGATAGCCGTCGGCGTCCGCGGCCAGCGTGACCGAATTGTGGCTGTCCCAGCCCAGCCGGGTGGAGGTGGTGGCGGCTTTGTAGCCTGGCGCGTCGGCCTGGGCGGAGGGGATGGCAAAGCGCTGCCAGCTCTCCTCACCCAAGCGGCGCACGGCCACAGTCATCTGCCTGTCCGCGTCGTAATAGGCCACGAATTGCCGGTCACCCACAGTCAGCAGGCCAAAATCCACCGGATGGCCCGCCCATACCCGGTCAATAGCCAAGACGGAAACCACTCTGTTTTCACTCAATTGTCTCACTCCAGGAATCGTGTGTTTTACAAGACTGTTCCGAATAGGGCACCCACCGCAGCCGTCAACCCCATGGCCAGGGCACCCCAAAAGGCAACCCGTGCCGCCGATTTGATCACCGGTGCCCCGCCGGCCTGCGCTGCCAGCACACCCAGCGCGGCCAGCAAAATGAGGGAGACAATCGATACAACCATCACCAGACTGGATTCTGGCGTGACAACCACGATGAGCAGGGGGATGACTGCACCCACGGCAAATGCGCCCGCCGAGGCAAGCGCAGCTTGCACCGGTCGCGCCGCCAGATTTTCCGAGATGCCCAGTTCGTCCCGTGCGTGTGCGCCGAGAGCGTCATGGGCCATCAATTGCTCGGCTACTTGCTTTGCCAGGGCTGGATCGAGGCCGCGCTGGACATAAATGGATGTAAGCTCCTCCTGTTCAAACTCGCCATCGCCGTCCAGTTCTCTGCGCTCCCGCTCGATGTCGGCTTTTTCGGTATCGGCCTGGGAACTGACCGACACATACTCTCCGGCGGCCATGGACATGGCCCCGGCCACCAGCCCCGCCACCCCGGCGATGAGTACGTCACCCCGCGCCGCATGGGCCGCCGCCACCCCAATCACCAGGCTGGCCGTTGATACAATGCCGTCATTTGCGCCCAAGACCGCGGCGCGCAGCCAGCCGATGCGATCCGTGCGGTGTTGTTCTCCGTGGCTTCTGGTCATTTTTGCTCTTTTCAGAATTGGGAGTGCCAATAGTCAGTTTTTTCCACAGTTCCCGTTGTAGGTTAGTGCGTGGCGTGATGGGTACAGATTCACACACCAGGCACTACGCACCATAGAAATCGTGGGTGAATTTACGCCGTCGTGTACTAGACCCCGGTGACAATCGGTTTCAGTCCCGCTTCGATCTGCGCCCGGCGTCCTTCCAGGAAAGGTGGCAGGACGAGCTTCTCACCCAGCGCGTCCGGGTGCTCGTCCACCGCAAAGCCGGGGCCGTCGGTGGCGATCTCAAAGAGCAGCCCTCGGCTAACCCGGAAATAGATGGATTTGAACCAGAAGCGGTCGATGAAATCCGAGACACCCACGCCCAGCCCGGTCAGATGTGCCCGCCAGACTGCCTGCTCCTCGGCATCCGCCACCCGCAAAGCCACGTGATGAACACCCCCCGCGCCCGAATAGGCCGGCGCGCTGGGATCTTCCACCACCCACAATTCCCGGCCCGGCCCGCCCTCGCCGGTTGCATAGACGGTTGCCTCCGCGTGAGTTTCCAGTTTCCGGTATTGTAGAACACGGGTGACAATCTGCTCCATCTGATCCGTGCGAGGCGTGGCAATCAGCGCCGCGTAGAAACCCCGGATGGCGTATTCCTCCGGCACACCACCCTTCTCCCAAAACTCGCCGTCGTAGGCTGCGCCGCCGTCGTCCACCAGCATCAGCCGCTGGCCCTCCGGGTCGTCGCAGCGCAGGACGGTGCGCCCGGCAAACGTTTCGATTTCGCCCCGTTCCACCCCTTCCACATCCAGCCGAGCCTGCCACCAGACCAGCGCATCCCGGCTGGGAACCCGGAAAGCTGTAGCCGCAAAGCTGTCGCTGCCCCGCCGCTCCCTGGGCGCGCTGACCCAGTCAAAGAAAGTCATATCTGTGCCGGGGCTGCCGGTTTTGTCCGCATAGAAGAGGTGATAGGCGGAGGTGTCGTCCTGATTCACCGACTTCTTGACCAGACGCAGGCCGAGAACCCGCGTGTAAAAATCCGCATTGCGCCCGATCTGCGCCGAGACTGCGGTGATGTGGTGGATGCCGTTGAGTTGCATTGGGTTCTCCTGCGATGTTTAGCTGTCCACAGATTGCACAGATTGACACAGATTACTGCCTGACAATCTGTGTCCATCTGTGCAATCTGTGGAGACAATAGGTGTTGATTCTACTGCCATTTTGCGCTAAAAATCGTAATCAATCCGCCATTCTGAGTCCAGCCCGCCGCCGATTGTGCGCTCCAGGAAGGGTTCCCAGGAGAAGGTGCGGGGGTTGCCCCAGATGGGAAAATAGGTCGGGTCGTAGCTGCACGTGGCCGTGACTGTGCCCAGCAGGGGGTGACGCTGGAAGATTGTCAGTCCGCGCCCGGTGCTGTGGTCCAGGGCCAGATAATAGCCCTTGTCCCAGGGCCAGCCCTTGCGGGCAATGAAGCCACTGGGGGCCAGCGTGTAGCCGGGGTTCTCCACAACCTCCACCGCAATGTTGACCTTCAACAGTTCGTCGCTGGCGGTCTGGGGATAGAAGGGGTGGGGAAACCAGCGGATGGGTAGGGGCGCGCCGCCGTTGACCAGCCGGGTGTCCGAGCGGACAGTCCGTTCGTGTAGCGAAACGGTGCGTTCGAGGGTCACGTCATAGCCCTGCCAGTCGTGGTGGGTGGTCATACGAACGGCGTCAGCGCTCTGCTCAACATCCCAGGCGCAGAATTCGGTGACCGTGCGTTCGTTCAGATTGCACAGACCGATGCCGAGAATCAGCGCCAGGGAGTCGTCCCCCTGCGGGTCGCGCAAGGGGTGCAGATTGAAGGCGTCGGGGATGCCCTGGCCGTCAAACCAATTGAAGCTGTCGGGATAGGTCGGCCCGCTCATCAGATCGCCCAGTCGGCCATCGGAAATCTGGTAAATGTAGCCGCCGGTGCAATAGCGAACGCCAAAGCGCGCCCGATCCGCCACCGGATCGAGGATGGAAACGGTCAACTGTTCGTTCGAGAGAGTGTACATTTGTGCTCCGGGTGGATATTGGGTAGTAGATATTGGGTAGTGGTTGTCGGCGTACCGGGTGACGTTTCACCCGGTCACCTTGTCACCCTGTCATCTTCCTTGTGGTGGCCCCTGGCGGATGCGCTCTTCCAGCCGCTCGGCGATGCCTGCGGGCCAGGGATATTCGTCCCAAGCCAGGCCGTAGCCGTAGGGACTGATGTCCTCCACCCACCAGTTGCAGCCGGCGTCGGCGTAAGCGTTGATAATTTCGCCTGCTTTCTGGGGATTATCTCCCGGTGTGACGCCCATTGCCACCGCGTCGATGGGTTCGTCGCTGGTGCGCTGGCCGTCGATATAGGCCAACACATCTCGCCACTCGTCCGGGGTGAGGGTTCCCTGGGATTTGAGTGGAATCGCGCCGTCAAAGCGGGAGGCCCGGCGCATAGGCGCTCGGTTGGGCCACATCCCCGCCACCCAAATGGGGATGCGGGGCTGCTGGATGGGAGTCGGCAGAAAGCGCATCTCTTCCAACTGGTAGTGCTTGCCCTGAAAGCCGAAGGGTTCTCCGCTCCACAGGCCAAGGAGAATCTCTAGCCCCTCGTCCAGCTTTTCGGCCCGGATGCGGTTGTCGGTCTCCTCGCCAAAGAAGCCGTACTCCCACTTCTCGGGTGAACCCAGCCCCACACCCAGAATCAGCCGCCCGCCAGAGAGCCGGTCAATGGACATCGTTTCCCGGGCCAGCTTCCACGGGCGGCGACGGGCCACCGGTGTGACGAGTGTACCGATGCGGATACGCTCGGTTGCCACAGCAATCGCAGCCAGGGCCACCCAAGGGTCCACCATTGGCCGCCAAAAATCATCGAAAAGAATGTGGTCCCAAACGAAGAAGCCATCCCAGCCTGCTTCTTCCGCGGCCTGGGCCAGCTTTACCAGTTTGCGCACATCGCCAAAAGCGTCGAATTGAGGGAGAGAGAGTCCGAATTGCATTGAATTGCTCCTGTGGAGGGTGGCAGGTGGCAGGTGGCAGGTGGCAGGTGGCAGGTGGAGTGCCGATCATTCACAATTCACAATTCACCATTCGCTATTTCTCCTCTCTCTCTTCCCACGCCGCGCGTCCATCCGCATAGGCATCCCCGCCGTAACAGTCGTTGATGACGATGGCCGGAAAACCTTCGACGGTCAATTCGTGGATGGCCTCTGTGCCCAGTTCCGGCCAGGCCACCACCCGGCTGCTGTGGATGTGACGGGCCAACAGAGCGGCTGCGCCCCCCACTGCTGCCGCGTAGACCGCCCGATGCTCCACCAGCGCCGCTTTCACTTCGGGTGAGCGGTAGCCTTTGCCGATGAGCAGCTTCACGCCCAGACGCAGCATAGCGGGGGTATACGAATCCATCCGTCCGCTGGTGGTGGGACCGGCGGGGCCGATGGGGTGGCCTGCCTTGGCCGGGGCCGGTCCCACATAATAGATGGCCTGGCCGGCCAGTTCAACCGGCAGAGGCTCGCCCCGTTCGATCAGTTCGGCCATGCGCTTGTGGGCCGCGTCCCGGGCTGTGTAGATTGTCCCGCGGATGCGGATGCTATCACCCGCGCGCAGGGGTAGGAGGTCGGTGTCGGTGAAAGGTGGGGTGAGCATAGGAAATTGTGAATGGTGAATGGTGAATAGCGAATTGTGAATGACAGGCACGTGCGAAGATTACTCTTAAATCTCTATACTTGCTCGCCTGGGAGCTGAGCAGTTGAGATTGACCGCCACGGGCAACGCGCCGATGTGGGTGGCCCCGGCTTCGATATGCACAGCCAGGGCCGTGACCCGTCCGCCCAGCCCCTGGGGGCCGATGCCCGTGCGGTTGATGGCGGCCAGCAGTTCGGCTTCCAGCCCGGCCAAGTGGGGCGCTGGATGGGTGCTGCCGATGGGGCGCAGAAGCGCCTTTTTTGCCAAATGGGCTACGCTGTCAAAGCTGCCGCCCAGCCCGACACCGACGATCACTGGTGGGCAAGCGTTGGGACCGGCCAATTCAATTGTCTCGACGACGAAGCGCACGACCCCTTCTACCCCCACCGACGGTGGGAACATCTGCAGGCGGCTCATCAGCTCCGCGCCAAAGCCCTTTTGCAGGGCGGTAATCACCACCCGGTCGCCCGGCACAATTTCGTAGTGGATCAGCCCCGGCGTATTGTCGCCTGTGTTGGCCCGCTGGATGGGATCGCCCACCACCGACTTGCGCAGACCTGCGTAGGCCGCCCGCACCCCCTCCTGAATCGCTCCGTTCACATGGCCGCCGCTGAAATGTACATCCTGTCCCACTTCCAGAAAGAGCATCGCCATCCCCGTATCCTGGCAGGTGGCAATCTGCTCAGCCTGGGCATAGGCCGAATTTTCCAGCAGCAGTTCGATGACCTGGCGGCCAACCGGCGACGGTTCAGCCGGCGCGGATGCTTCCAACGCGGCCAGATAGTCGGCGGGCAGGCGGTAGGCCGCTTCGGTCAGGAGCGTCTCGACGGCTGTTTGGATGCGGGTGACGGGAATCTCACGAATCATAGTTTGTCTTCGGTTCGTTCAGAATGAGTGCTGCGCTCTTCTGTTCTGCCAGCCAAGCCTGCACGGAACTCTCGCTCTCCAGACTCTCCCCGCCGCTGAAGAGACGCAGCAGTTCGATATCCTCATCCAGTTCCGGCCAGTGGATCAGGTCGTCGTCGCCCAGAATAATCCAATGAGCGCGCTCAGCTTCAGTGGCGTAGCGCAGACGGGGAAACCAGCGCAAAGGCGAAGAAAGCACTCGGCCATCGTGCAAGGTGACAATCAGCGCTTCGTCTGTCACCCGCACATCCTCGATTCGGGGCGGCTGCGAGAGAATCAGCAAACGCGTTTCATTGGGTATGTGCGTTGCCCCGGTCAACTGACTGACAAACTCAAGCGGCAGGGCAAGCGAGCGCCCATCCGACAGATGGAGAAGCAAATGGTTGCTCTCCGTTGTGACGCCGGTTGGTTCAGCGCCCAGATACAACTCAGCCAAAGTAGCGGTTCCACTCATCGAGAAACTCCTGTCGATTCTCCTGCACCAGCCGCATCATTTGGGCCAGCTCGTGGCTGCGAAAACGGCCACCCCGCGCCAGGCGGACCGTTGGACTCAGCCAGAATTTGGCATCCAGCCTACCCTTGCGAACGTGAATATGCGGTGGTTCAGCGGCTTCGCCGCGACTATAAAAGCGAAACTCATAAGGTCCGATAGTCTTGAGCAAGGGCATAGGGTAGCCTTATTTCGTGCAGTCTGTGTTTCACTTTACTTCAACGCGGCGGAATCTCCACCACCACCTGTACAGCCCCGTCCCCGTCCAGCACAAGCGTATAGTCGCCCGTGCGCGGGATGGCGTATTCGCCGACACGGCTTGTGCGGCTGAGGGGCGAAAGGGTTTTGCCCTCCGGGTCTAACAGCCAGAATCCCACATCGCCCAGCGTCGCCGTCACCCACAGCCGTTGGCCCGCGCCGATGCCCAGAATGTAGCCGATGGGTGCGCCGCGATCCAGCGTTGGCTGTAGCGTGGCAGCGGTTGTTCCTGCAGCAAAGCGTACTCGCTCCGTGCTGGCTGGGGGGGCAGTCTCCGGCAGGGAGAGGGGCGGGATTGTCAGCAGCCAATCGGCCGCGCCACTGCCCTGCAGGACAAGCGTATAGTTGGCCGTGGCTGGGATGTCGAAGCGAATTGCGCCTGCATCTGCCGCACCGGCAATCGGCTCTCCCGTCGGATTGATCAGCCAGACGCGCGCGTTGTCCGGCCCGGTCACGTAGAGCTTCTGCCCCGCGCCAATCCCCAGCGTGTAGCCGCGCGTGCCAGCCGAGAGGTTGACCGGCAATTCGTAGACTGTCGCACCGACCGGGAAGCGTACTGTCTCGACTGTGACCGGCGAAGGGACCGCGGAAGAGGGCGCGGGGATGGCTGTCGCGGTGGGGACGGGCTGTGCGATGCCCCGGCTGCCCAACTGCTCCAAACTGGTGCGATAGAAGGTCTCGGTCGGGGCCAGGCGGGCGGCCTGCTCCACATCGGAGATAATCGCGGGGTCGCCGGGATTCTTCACGAATTTTGCCCAGCCTTGCAAAAACCAGGCCGGGGCTAGCTCCGGTTGGGCGGCCAGGACTGGGCCAGAAAAGGTCAGAATCCAGTCGGCCAGCGTCTCTTCCCAGCCGGCTGCCGCGCTCTCCTGGAGGATAGTGCGTTGCGGGTCAAATATTTGGGCCGGGGTGTATGCCTGCAATTCCGTCAAGGCTGCCTCCCAATCTCCGTAGAAAATCCAGTTGAGGAGAGGAAAAGGCGAGCCATTCGCAAAGTTCTTGCGCCCGTCGGCCAGAGCGTGGATCAGTTGGTGATTCCAATAGACCCGCTCGTCGCTGGGCGCGTAGCCCAAGGCCTCGTCGATGAGGGACAGGGCCGCGGGGAAGAGGCTGGCCCCGGCCAGTTCCACGGCCCGGTTGTTGGCCTCCCGCAGATCGGCCACTGTGTCGGCGGGCAGACGGGTCAGATCTACGGGCAGAAGTTGTGCGCCATCCCAGCGCAGGATGGAAATGTTGTAGAGACGCACACCGCAGGCGTAGCAGAAGACATACGGGTCGCTGGCGTTGAGAACCACCTCCGGCTGACCGTCGCCGTCCACATCCCGCACTTCGCCCGCGCCGGGGCTGCTGTTGAAGCCGCTGGCGGCGATGCTCAACGCCGCGCCATCCCAGCGCAGCAGATCGAAGCAGCCGCTGTGCGCGCCCGTGCCGGTGTCCGCGGCCAGCCAAAGGGAACTCTTGTCCAGTTCGACCTGTTGGATCGAGCCGCTGTCCACGTAGTCGCCGCACTCCAACTCGGCCCGCCCCAACTCGACCCACACGCCGTCCGCTTGGGTGAAGATGGCGACCGCGTGGTTTTTGAGAGGATCGAAAGAGCGGAAACCAGTGGTGAAGGCTGCCCACAGGTCTGGCGTCAGAGGCAAGATCTCTACGCTCTCCCACGTGCCACTGCCCGGTTGCAGGACAACCCCCAAACTCTCGGCGAAAATCTGTGGCAGGTCGGCTCCGGCGGGTTTCAGAGCAGGTGCGGACGTTGCCGTTGCCGGTGGTTCTGCGGTGACAGCCGGTCTGGCTTGCGGTAGGAGGCTGGATTCTGGCGTAGA
This sequence comes from Litorilinea aerophila, assembly GCA_945905745.1. Classification (GTDB taxonomy): domain Bacteria; phylum Chloroflexota; class Anaerolineae; order Caldilineales; family Caldilineaceae; genus JACQGT01. Next base: position 3,861 of record CAMDQF010000032.1, on the reverse strand, counting down.
CTCCGGAGGGGGGGCAGAACAGGCCGATGTGAGGATGACAGATGTACAGATCAACCACAGTCGCCAGCGAAATAAGTTGCCGTGAGTGGAGAAAAATCTTCGAAGATTCATCGCTATATCCTGAATGAGTGGGCGAAACTATTTGTAGTCTAGCGCCGCTTGGGGGGATCGTCAAAATGGCAAGTTACTCTCCTGCCCAACAGCGGTTGGAGAGGGTCTAGCCTTCGAGCCATCCTGCCCAGCCTACTCTGGCGGTAGCAGCCAGGTGGGGGTAGATCGCGCTTGCGCAAATCCGTCAACGGCGCTATTCTTCTCTCATCAACTCAGCATCCCACCCCCAGCGGAGAGCGACCAATGCCCCAATCCATCCCAACCCCCATCCTCCCCGGCGCGGGGGGACTTCCCAAGTTCATCCTGGCCGCGCCTGATACTGCCCGGGCGGAGATTTATCTGCAAGGCAGCCACATCACCTCGTGGATACCTGCGGGTGGGACAGAGCAGCTCTTCCTCAGCCGCACGGCCTCCTTTGCCCCCGGCGACCCCATCCGGGGCGGCGTGCCCGTCTGCTGGCCCCAGTTCTCCGGCGAGGGTCCCCTGCAACCCCACGGCTTCGCCCGCAATGTGGCCTGGCAACGGGTGGGTGCGCAGGCCAACCCTGATGAGAGCGTCACGGCCACTCTGCGTCTAAGCGACGACGCGGCTACCCAGGCCCTCTGGCCCCACAGCTTTGCGGCGGAGATGGCGATTACTGTCGGCGGCAATCGGCTGCATATGGCCTTTGCTGTTACTAACACTGGTGACGCCGATTTCACCTTTTCCGGCGCGCTGCACACTTATCTGCGCCTGGGGGATGTTCACAATACGACCGTTGAAGGCTTTGCGGGCCTCCCCTACAAAAATACTTTTTCCGGCCAAATGGAAGCTCCGCAAATCGAGCCATTGACCCATTTTGGACCAGAAGGCGCGGGCCGGGTCTGCTACGGCGCTCAGGATGTGATTGTGAGGGAGGGCCGCCGGGCTATCACCCTGACCAACGAAAACTTCCCGGATATCGTCCTCTGGAATCCGGGGACGGAGAGAGCCGCCCGTATCCCCGATTTGGAACCGGATGGCTACCGCCATATGCTCTGCATCGAAGCGGGTGTGGTGGGTACGCCTGTGCGTCTGTCGCCGGGGCAGAGTTGGAAAGGCGGGCAGATTGTAGAGGTAAGTGGATAGACGTCTACCGGGGAGATACTAAAGATGAAGTCCCCCTGCCTATTTCACCTTTTGCCTTTCCAAGCGACCAGAAGATACACCTATAAGGAAGGATCCGGTACAAAATGATCATCGACACCCACGTTCACGTCTGGGAGATTGACCCGCCCCGCTATCCCGTCGGCCCGACTGCGCCCAACTGGACGGCTCTGCCCGACGAGCCGGGGACGGCTGACGAACTGCTGGCCGAGATGGACGCCCACGGGGTGGACTGCTCTGTGCTGGTGCAGACGAGCTGGTCCACCTGGGACAACGGCTACATTGCCGATTCGGTGGCCCGCTTCCCTGACCGCTTTGTGGGGATGGGGCTGCTGGATCCACTGGTCGCGGACAACGCCGGTCTCGCCCGCTATTGGGTAACGGAGCGGGGGCTGGCGGGCTTTCGTTTCCACCCGATGTACTACCCAGAGCAGAAGGTGCTGCTGCGGCCAGAGAACGATGCGCTCTGGGAAGAACTGGCTGGGCTGGATGTGATTCTCCAGTTTCATCTGCGGGCGGCCCAGGCCGACCAGTTGGCCGCCATTGCCACCCGCTACCCACATCTGCGCCTGATTGTGGATCACATGGGCTACCCGGAGGTCGGCGAAAGTGTCGCCGCTGCCATGGCCGCGTTCCAACCGATTCTGGAGCTGGCCAGCCACGACAATATCTGCTTCAAACTCTCGGATGTGAAAGGGCGCTCGAAGCAGCCCTTCCCCTTTGCCGATGTCCACCCTTTCATCCGTGCCCTGCTGGATGCCTTCGGCACAGAGCGCACGATTTGGGGCACAGGCTATCCCGGACACCACCGCACCCGCCACCATTGGCTCTCCCTGGCCGACGAACTACGCCTGATCCAGGAGGGGCTGCCCTTCCTCACCCCGGCCCAGTCGGATCGCATCCTGGGCGAGACTGCGGCACAACTCTTCCGGCTCGGAGTGGACTGAGCCACGAAGACCTAGCGGCACGAAGATACGCAGGACGCGAAGGATACGAAGTTTTCGTCCCTTTGTGGGTATCATAGGCGTACTTACAAAACCGATTCAGAAGGATTTCCCCCATGACAAGCACCCCTCTCGTCGCCGCGCCGGATAGAAGTCAGATTGGCTCTATTCCGTGGAGCAAACGCAAAGAGCTGCTTCTGGAGGTATGGAAGCTCGCCTTACCGGTGATTCTGACCAATATGCTCCAATCTCTAGTGGATGTAATTGATGTCTTCATGGTGGGGCGTCTTGGGCCTGTTGCCATTGCCGCAGTGGGGATGAGCAGCGCCATCCGCATGTTGGTGCTGGTGCTGCTGCTCTCGGTGGCAGGGGGCGCAATGACAATGATTGCCCAAGCCAAAGGCTCCCGTGACCCCGGCAGAATGAGTTTCGTCACCCGGCAAGCCATCTCCTCTGGTCTATTGCTCTCCCTGGGTTTGACAGTCCTGGGGCTGCTGCTGGCCCGGCCACTGTTGGCCCTGGTCAACAGCGACGGTGAGCCAGAAGCCGTCGGATTGGGCGTCTCCTATCTGAATATCCTCTTTCTGGGCACGCCTTTTCTGGTATTGAATATCGTCTTCAATCGGCTGATGCAAGGCGCAGGCGACACGGTTACGCCGCTGATCCTGACTGCCAGTCTGAATGTGCTGAATGTCATCTTCAATTTTGTCTTTATGTTTGGGATGGGACCGGTTCCGGCTATGGGCGTGGCCGGCGTGGCCCTGGGCACAGTCATCGCCCGGGGCATCGGTGTGGGAATCGTCCTCTACCTCTTCTATGCGGGCAAGCACGAGGTGAAGATTTTGCCCGGCAGCTATCGCCCGGACTGGCAGGTGTTCAAAGACATTTTTGCCATCGGTGTGCCCTCGGGTGTGCAGGGACTTTTCCGCAACGGCTCCCGGCTGCTGGTGATGGGTATCATCACCTCCACCGAAGTGGGAACCTACGGCGCGGCGGCCCTGGCGATTGGCTTTCAGGTGGAGGGATTGGTCTTTATGCCCGGTCTGGCCCTGAATGTGGCGGCCACAACCGTGGTCGGTCAGGCTCTGGGCCGCTGGCAGCCTGACGAGGCCCGTCTGCGGGGCAATATGGCGATCTGGCTCGGGCTGGGGGTGATGGTTGTCCTGGCTCTGCCGATTATCATTTTTGCGCCGGCTATCGTCCGCCTTTTTGATCCCAGCGGCCACCCGGTGTTGCTGGCAACCGGGACCGCCTATTTCCGCATCAACACTGTCGTCCTGCCTCTGAGCGCGCTGGCAATGGTGGCTAACGGTGCGTTGCGTGGCGCGGGGGATTCGGTCCCCGGGCTGATCGGCACTATGGTGACCCGGGCGCTGGTGTCGGTCTCGCTGGCCTGGGTGCTGGCCTTTCCTGTGGGGATGGGATCGATGGGTGTCTGGATTGCGCTGGCCGTTGGCGTGGTGCTGGAGGCGATCTATATGAGCTGGCGCTGGCAGGGCGATGCCTGGCTGGGGGTGGCTTTGGGCAAGACTGATCTCTGTCGCACCCATCTGCGCCATCTGCCCGCCGATCTCCAACAGCGCTACCTTACCGAAGTACGCACCCCGCAGATGGGCCAGCCAGGCTGTCGGGAAGTGGTAGATGCGAAGGGGGTTGTTTATACCGGAGCAGAAGCAGATAC
>CAMDQF010000031.1 GCA_945905745.1 Litorilinea aerophila | reverse complement strand
GCTTCTTTCGGGAATTTCGCACTAAGTCGGATGAAATCGGTGCTTTCCCTAACGAAAACAGTTGCCTGACCCTTTTCTTCCTCGTCCTGCAGCGGGAACACGCTAAACACCACCGGCTGCCCGTGGCGAATACTTCGTGACACTAACGTACTTGAGTTCTACGCAGGTGGGGGATGTGACGCCCCTGGCGGGGTTGACGAAGCTGCAATCCCTGGACCTGAGGGATACGCAGGTGGGGGATGTGACGCCTTTGGCGGGGTTGACGAGCCTGCAAGAACTGGATCTGAGTACTACACAGGTGGGGGATGTGACGCCCTTGGCCGGGTTGACCAGCCTGCAATATCTGAACCTGCGTTCTACGCAGGTGGGGGATGTGACGCCCCTGGCGGGGTTGACGAGCCTGCAATACCTGCACCTGAGTTCTACGCAGGTGGGGGATATGACGCCCCTGACGGGGTTGACGAGCCTGCAATACCTGGACCTGATGAATACGCAGGTGGGGGATGTGACGCCCCTGGCGGGGTTGACCAGCCTGCAAACCCTGGACCTGATGAATACGCAGGTGGGGGACGTGACGCCCCTGGCCCATTTGAAGAATCTGCGGATTGTTCGGTGAAAGGAGTTGTGGGACGAGTGAGGGGCGTCCCTTCGATTCCCAGCATAGAGGGGCTGTACGGGACGCACAGCGTCTGTATCTTGCGCACAGGCGCTGTGCGCTGTGACGAATGCATATCGTTTTCTGGTTCTACGCGTTCCCACCCGCGCTCATAATGTTCTGGTTGATCTGCTGGCTCTGTGCCCGCAGTTGCTCCAGAGTCTCCTGGGCCTGGCGCAACTGCTGCTGCTGTTGCGGCCAGTCCCCTCGGAAGCGGGTGGCCAGGTTGCCGTCCCATACATTGGGATCAGAAAGAGTCTGGCCCAGATTTGCCAACTGCTGAATCTGCTCCAACAGCGGGCCGTTGATGATCTGCTGCATACGTTGGATGGTTTCACGGGCGGTAAGGGTGGAAAGAACTCGGTCTGCCATGAGGGAAAACTCCTTTGTGGTTGAAAACAACTGGGATAGAAGGGTCCTGATAGATTGAGAAAGAAAGTCTCTCTCCTTTGTAGAAAGAATATACAACGAATGTAGGGGATATCAACATTGTTCTTTTCTCCTTTCCTACAGTCTCCAACACAGTGCGAACCTGCTCCACTGTCAGGTCGCTGTTCTATTCACACATCTGCCAGCGCCATCCGCCGAATGTTGCGCAGCATTTCCGCGGCGCTGCTGGCATCCAGCACAATATGACTGACCGCAGAAAGCTGCTCCCGGTTGCACGCGTCCAGCGCGGCGCGCAGGGCCGTGTCCGGCGCGCCAAAGCGATAGGTGATCAGATCGACCAGAAGTTGACGCTTGCCCTGTTCCAGTCCTCGTTCCACCCCTTCTTCCCGGCCTTGCTCCAGCCACTCCTGGGCCGCTGGTGAAATCAACATTGTCCTTTTCTCCTTTCCTACAGTCTCCAAGACAGTGCGAATCTGCGCCACTGTCGCGCTGCTGGCATCCAGCACAATGTGGCTGACCGCAGAAAGCTGCTCCCGGTTGCAGGCGTCCAGCGCGGCGCGCAGGGCAGGGTCTAGCGAGCCAAAGCGATAGGTGATCAGATCGAGCAAGAGTTGACGCTTGCCTTGCTGCAATCCTCGTTCTAGTCCTTCTTCCCGGCCTTGATCCAGCCACTCTTGGGCCACACGTGATATTAACAATGTCCGCTTCTCCTTTCCTACAGTCTCAGACAGTGCGAATCTGCGCAATTCACCATTCACAATTCACCATTTTCTTCCTCCTCCTCCCCCTTCAGTAACACCTCCCGCCCGCGTCCGCCGCCCAGATCCGGGCCGACGACGCCTTTGGCTTCCAACTGCTCCATCAGCCGGGCCGCTTTGGGATAGCCGATAGCCAGTTTGCGCTGGAGAAAGCTGGTGTTGCAGCTCTCCTGGCCCCGGATGGCGTCGATGGCATCCAGCAGCAGTTCGTCCTCGTCCTCCATGCGGGCCATCAGCCCCAGCCAGGGCGCTACCTTCACCTTCGGCCCATCCGGGTTCTCCTCCGCGTCCCGCTGCTTCCAGAACTGCACCACCTTTTGAATCTCCCCATCCGAGACCCAACAGCCCTGGACCCGGGCCAGCTTGGCCGAGTCCGGGCGCATAAAGAGCATATCCCCCCGGCCCAGCAGCCGCTCCGCGCCGGGGGTGTCCAGCACCACCCGGCTGTCGATCTGGCTGGTCACGGCAAAGGCGATGCGGGTGGGAAAGTTGGCTTTGATCAGACCTGTTACCACATCCACCGACGGACGCTGGGTTGCCAGAATCAGGTGAATACCCACGGCCCGGGACATCTGGGCCAGCCGCACCAGTTGGCGCTCGATCTCCTCCGGAGCGGTCATCATCAGATCGGCCAGCTCGTCCACCACCAGCACCAGATAGGGCAGGGGGGGCAGATCTTTCTGCTTGGCCGCCAATTCGTTGTAGGCGGCGATGTTGCGGACTTTTAGCTCCCGGAAGCTCTGGTAGCGGTCGTCCATCTGCAGGAGCAGCCAGGCCAGCGCGCCGGTCACCTGGTCCACTTCGGTGATGACATTGCCGATCAGATGGGGGATGCCGTTGTAGCCGGGCAGCTCCACCATTTTGGGGTCCACCATCACAAAGCGTAGGCTCTCCGGGCCGTGGTGCATGAGCAGGCTGACGATAAGGGCGTTGATGCAGACCGATTTGCCCGAACCGGTGGAACCGGCGATGAGCAGATGGGGGGCACGGGTCAGGTCGCTGATGACCGGCGCGCCCGCGGTATCCCGGCCCAGGGCCAGGGGGAGCAGACCGCCTTTGCTCTGCATTAGCTGGCTCTCCAGAATGCCCCGCATCCCCACGTCCACTTTATCTGTGTTGGGGACTTCGATGCCCACGTAGGGATAGCCGGGCACAGGGGCTTCGATGCGCACCGCGGGCGCGGCCAGGGCCAGGGCCAGGTCGTCGGCCAGGTTGACGATGCGGCTGACCCGCACTTTGCGCTGTTGGCCGCCCCGTACAATGTAGAGGGGCTTGACGCCGAATTGGGTCACAGTCGGCCCGCTCTCCACATTCACCACCTGCACGGGAATGTCGAAGTCGGCCAGGGTCTCTTCGATGAGCTTGCCCACCTCCGCCGTGTCTCGGCTGCCGTACTGGCCCGAATCTTCGGTCAGGAAATCGGTGGGCGGCAGGTTGCCTGTGGAGCGCACGGGCTGGAGTTTGTTGTGGGCCGCGGTCGGGGTGGGCCGTTTGGGGATGGCCGAGCGTTTGGGCTTTTCCGCCCCAGGCGCTTCCGGCATGGGCGGGAGGGTCGGCTGCACGGCGGCTGGATCAGGAAGTGCTGGTCGGCTACGGGCCGGATTCTTGGGCAGTTGCGGCAGACTCTCTTCGGTGGTCTGGTGGGGAGCCGTGGGCTGGCGCAGGCCAAAATAGGCGAGCAGGCCCAGCGGGGCGATCCAGCGCTGGGCGTAGCCGACCGCGTAGATCAGCGGTGTGTGGCGGATGAGCAGATAGAGACCGCCGCCGACCAGCAGCAGGGCCACCAATCCCCCGGGCCAGCGTCCCAGCAGGGAGACGAGCAGACTGCCAATGCCCCAGCCGACGACTCCGCCGCCGCTCCCGTCCACCGGGGGTGTCCAATCGACCTCACTGTGGGTCTGGGCAAAGGCAAAAGCGGCCAGACCGAGCAGCAGCAGCTCACCGCCCACAATCGCCTGGGGATTCCAATAGCCAGCCCGCTCGCCCAGCATCAGCACCGCGCCCAACAGAATCAGCCCGACAATCGCCGGGAAAGTCGTGCTGCCCAGCATCTGCTCGATCCAGGAGACGCGGTCGGCGGCTGCCAGCGCGGTGAAGCCAAAGTAGCCGCCCAGCAAAAAGAAGACCAATCCCAGACCCTCTTTGCTGAAATTGGCGCGCAACTCAGCCAAGAGCGCGGTCAGGTCGGTGGTCGGTCGGTCGTTGTGTCGCGGGCGACGGGACTTCGCCATAGAATGACTTTCCTGAAAAGAGTGGTTATGAAGAATGGAACGCGGATGACGCGGATCGAGCGGATGTACGCGGATAAAAGCAAAAGCGTTCAAATCCGTGAATTCTGTCATTCTGTTCTTTTCTTATCCGCTTGAATCAGCCCAATCCGCGTCGTCCGCGTTCTATTTCCCCGTTTTAGGTAAGCCGTTCGCCGCTCTCCGGCTTCGCTTCGCTGTTGGGCGGCGGGCTGATCAGCGCCTCCCAGTCGATCTGCTCCATTTCCGTCAGCACCCGGGCCACCTGGCCGATGGCGACCCGCTGTTTGCGGTAGAGATCGCTCTCGCTCATGGCCAGCCGCTCGGCAATCTCCCGCACTTTGCGCCCCTGGATAAAACGCATCTCCAGAATGTTGTAGAGCAGCCATTCCGGCGTGCTCAAATCCTGCTTGCCTTCGGGCCGCAGATTTTCGATGGCCCGGCCCAACACCAGCCGCAGGGCTTTGGTCGGGTTGTCGTCGGCCTCTTCGATGGCCTGGTTGACCACCCGCAGTTGGACGAGGGGGCTGTGGCTCAGTTTCGGCCCGCCCCAATAGTGGGTCAGCGCGTCTTTGACCCAGCTCTCAAATTCCGGGTTGTAGACCGGGCTGGGTTCCATCACCTCTTCGGGCCGTTCGTCCGTGTCTGCCGGGGCATAGGGCACAGCCCCCCGAATCTGCTGGATGCGGTCGATGCCGGGGATGATGCGGCGCAGGGCCACAAATACTTGTTTTTGCAGTTTGCGGTCCATCAACGCCAGACCGATGCGGTCGATCATCTCGTCCAGCGCGTCCTGCTCTTCGCTGGTAAAGAGCGCGGCCTGGCTGCGCGCCTGCACCCCCAAAATACCCAGCACCGTCTCCCGCCCACTCTCCTCCCCGCTCTCCACCAGCGGCCAGACCCAATAGCCCGCGTGATAGATAGGGCGGAAATGTTGGATGGTGGGCGTATTCGCCTCCCTTGGCGCAACGGTCTTGCGCGCCACGCCGTTGGGCATCCGGGTGCGCACCGCGCTGTTGAGGGTGTCGCTCCAATCGTGTACTTCCAGAATCGCTTCTCGCGTCCCGGCTGGCCCGACGACTGCCTCCAGAATCAGCTCCGGGCCGACGGTGGCCGCGGCAAAACCCGCAGGAACCCGCAGCAGTTCGCACAGGCTGGTCAGATGATTTTCCAAAAACTGGCGCAGGTCGGTCGTCGTCAGCAGCCGCCGGTCCAACTCCCGCAGCCAGACAATCTCCTCCCGATCCTCCCGGTAGATGGCCCGATCCACCAGGGATTTGGTCACGCTCAGAATGAGTTGGCTGGTAATAATTACCCCAGTGATGACGCTGAAAAGCACAATATCCCTGGGCAATCCCAGAATGCGCTCCACAGTGGGCAGGGTCTGCACGGCCAGAATCACCAAAATTGCCACAATCGGGCCACGGGTGAAGAAACGCAGCAGCCGGTAGCGCACCACCCGGTCCGGCGTCAACACACCAAAATAGGCGACGGTGTAGGCCATCACCACCAGCATCGTCGCCACAAAACCGTTGCCGACAATCGACAGGCCAAAGATGGGCGTGGCAAAGTCGACCCCGACGGTGTGGCGTCCCAGCGCGATCAGATAGGGGAATGTGCCGATGCCAGGGGCCATAAAGCCCAGAAGCAGGTAGGTCAGCCGCTGGCGGCTCTCTGGGGTCAGACAGCGCTGACGGGCCAGCCGGATGTTCTGTAGCGAGAGCAGTGTCACAACTGCGAAAAAGGTGGCAAAGGGCCAGAAGAGCGGCCCTGCCTCCAGAAAGCTGATGGGCGGCTCGTAGTTGACCTGGCTGACCAGTAGATTGGTGAAGAGAGCGAAGAAGGCGCTGATCCCGGAGAGTACCCCGCTGACCAGACTGACCCAGCGGCGCAGACGTGTGCGATAGTTGGTCGTGCGCAAGACCGCGTTGGAAAAGGTGTGATAGGCGTAGGGCAGCAGGGCGATCCCCAGCCATTGAAAACGCAGCCAGCGCCCCGCCGAGCCGAGGGAGATGACACGGGTCAGGGCCACATCCGCGGCGTAGACGATCATTACCAATCCCAGCAGAAAGGCAAAACGTCGGGCTACCGGGTTGCGGAAGTTATAGGTCAGCGTGTAGGCCAGCAGAGAGAAGGCCAGAATGACAACTGTGGATGAGACCAGGACATTCGCAAAGGTGAGAAGGGCCTGTAGAGAGAAAGGAAATGGTTCCATGCGTTGGGCTATTTTCTACAGAGTCCACTCGATCGATTCGTTGGTGACAATCCAATGCTTGCGCCGTTTTTCCAGGCGCAGGACAAAACCGCCGCCCGCGGTGGCTGTGCGTTGAATGCGCAGCCGCACAGTCGCGTCCTCCACAGTCGTAAAATCCACCACATCCATCTCCACCAGTGGCCCGTCTGCCTCCCGAATCTCCTGGCCTTCGTCCAGCCAGATGGTAGGGCCGTCGAAGCCCAGTTCGCCGATCTGCTCGGCGGGGTGGCGGTGCAGCCGCAACTGGGCCGGCGATCCATCGGCGGCTGGTTCCAGGTAGCGGCGCTGGCCCAGTTTGTGGATCAGCACTGTGCGCCGGATGCGCAGGGAATCCTGCTCCGTCGTATCGGTGGATTGGTAGTAGCGGGCCAGGACGTGGATCGGTCCGAAGGCGTTCTGGCGGCTGAGCAGACGCAGCAACTCCTCGCGGATCGCGCTCCATTGAAAGCGCCAACTGGCCGTCATCATTTTGTCGCCGAATTCCAGCAGTTCCAATGTGGCCTCGCCGCCCAGCCGGTTGAGAATGGATTGGGGCGTCAGATGGGTTGGGTCCTGTTTCAGCCGAAAAAGAAGAATCTCCGGCGTAGCCTCTGTCGATTCCAGTCGGGTGAAGGCGTAGCGGGTGCTCAGAGAAAAGTAGACGGCCATCAGCACGGCGCCCACCAGCAGCAGCACAAGCGTCCACGCGATGGGGTCCATGGAATCGGCGATCCGCTGGAGCGACGGAAAGTTGCCCAGACCCAGACTTTGTAAAAGGCGTTCCAGCAGAGACGGTTCGGTCATTGTGGATGGCGGATGTCCTGACGATCAGCGACGAGACTACACGCCATTTTACCACACGCGGGGGAGTTCGCAGTGAACGGTGAGCAGTAATCAGTGATGACGGGTGCTTCCAACTGTTCACTGGTCACTGATTACTGCTCACTGTTCACTTTCTTCGGGGGTGAGCCAGGCCAGCATTCCAAACAGTCCACATGCGCCCCTCTCGGCCCGGTGGCTGAAGAAGTCGGCGGTCTGCTGGGCTGTGTCGATCCCGGCGATTTCGATCTGTTCGCTGGGCACGCCCGCTTCGATCAGTTGGCTGGCGTTGGCCTGCCACAGGTCAAAATAGGGGTTGGCGTCGGGGCCGTTGGGAAAGCTGAAAAAGCGATCCGGGCCGGGCAGTTTGGCCTGGACCATCTGAAAGACTTCCTCGCCGACTTCGTAGCTGGCGGGGCCGATGCTGGGTCCGATGCCCACCCACACATCTGCCGGGTCGCTGTCATAGGCCGCCTGCATGGCCCAGAGGGTAGCCGCGGCCGCGCCGTTGACCGTTCCCCGCCAGCCCGCGTGACAGACACCCAGGCTGTGCTGGCGGCGGTCATAGAGCAGAATCGGCGTGCAGTCGGCAAAGACGAGGAAGAGGGGCAGCCCCAGCGCGTCGGTGATCAGCGCATCCGTGGCGCTCTGTCGGCTGCCTGCGTCGTCCCCATCCACCTTCGCTACTGCCGTGCCGTGGACCTGATGGGTGCGCACAGGTTGGGATGGCTCCACCCCCACAGCCGCACAGAAACGGGCAAAGTTGGCCGTCACCCGTTCCGGCTCATCGCCCCGGCTCACGCTGAAGTTCAGGGAGCTCCAGGGTGCAGGGGAGACGCCGCCGTGGCGGGTGCTGATATGCGCGGACACGGGGAAGGCGGTCAGATTGTCAAAGGCGTAGCTGATGACGCCGTTGGGGTGGGTGATTGGGTGCATTGGGTGATTTCTAGCGTAGGCAGGCTAAGTTTGGGCCGATCAGCAGTTCGGTCATTTGGGTGTGGTGGGTGTTTTTCATCGCCACAGATTCCGCATCAAACTTGTACTGGCGGGCCATTGCTTCGATTTCCGGCGTGTTGTCGTAGGTCATTAGAAAGTCGCCGCGCAGTGTAGAGGCAACCGCAAAGAGTTCCGTGTGGTCCAGTTCGGAGTAGGCGTAAAGACGGCTGCCCGCCCGTTTCCCCGCAGCTGTATACGGCGGATCGATAAAGAAAACAGTGTCGTTATGCGCTGCGTTCTCGCGCATCGTCTGAATGCCGTCGCCTTCGGTAAATGTCAGCCGCTCGCGTATCTGGACGATTTCCAGAATCCGTCTGCGCAGCGTCTCCGGATACCAGCGCGAAGTCAGCCCTTTGCCATTCTCGCCCAGCTTCACACGACCCGCACCGTCCGCCAAAATCCCGCCCCGGTTGATGCGGTTGCGCAGGATTGTCTGGAAGGCCAAGTCACGGGTTGTGTCGGTTTCCTTCGCCAAGACTGTATCGACCGAATTGGCAGTTAACTTGAATTCGGCGATCCGATTGGCCAGCCATTCCCCGTCCTCTCCCAGAATTGTCTTCCAGACTGCGGCAACACACGGGTCACGTTCGACCAGAAGCACGCGCTCGGCCAGGGACTCGAAGGCGGCTGTCAGCCCAACAATCGCGCCACCGGCAAAGGGTTCGATCAACAACGCTGGCTTCATCGGTTGGGAGAGTAGCCACTGACGAATGCGCGGCACCAGCCACGTCTTGCCGCCGGGATAGCGAAAAGGGCTGCGGAAAGGGACGGACGCGACGTTCACCACCCGGTTCAACTCATCAAACATCGAAACCAGACTCTTGTGAGAGATCGTTCAAAACTCCCACGATTTGCTGCCGGGCCAAAGGGATATCTTCCTGAATCGTTTTCCAGACCAATTTCAGATTTACACCGAAGTAAAAATGAATCAGCACATTCCGCATACCCGCCATTTCTTTCCACGCCACCGCTGGGTAAACACCTGAGCAAAAGTGATCTGGTATTCAAAAATGCGGAACCGATGCCACTTCGCACGTTCATACGGGTAATTCTGGTTTTTGAAGGACAGAAAAGAGAATCAAATTACCGGAAAACTTTTGCTCGGGTACTTATTGTTCACGAACCGTTGACGGAATCTGTTTGACTGCCTCGCCGATGATTTCCAACTTGCGAATCACCGCGCTGGATGTCTTATCATCTCAGATAAAGTCGTTGACAGTCATTCCGGCAACAAACTCTTGAATACTATCCATTGCGCTGAGAATATCCTGCAAAAAGAGGCGGTAGTCTCTCATACGACAATCGCCTCTCTCAATACACTTTCCTTTAGTTCCACACGCAAGCTTTCTTTGGGAACCAGATCAACAGCCCGATCCAAATACTCCTCCAGAAACAACTTCAACCGCACCAGATCAAATAGGGTTGCGTCATCACCAAACGTGACCAAAAGATCGATGTCGCTCTCTTCCGTTACGCTGTCCCTGGCGAACGAGCCAAATAACTCGAACTCTTTGACGCTAAAATCGGAAAATACAACGGGCTTTACCTTCCGAAGTCTTTCCAATAATGCGGCGCTGGACTGTAGCTGTTCTAGGCTCATTGCCATCTCCTCGCTTAACTGCTGCGCAACGGAATCTCCGCCACCGTCACATTCCCGTATGCCGTCTGGTGCTTCTCCGCCTTCAGCCGTGTCCAGGGTTGCCAATCCTCGGCCCGCCAGGCACCGCCCTTGGCCGCGGGGATGGGACGGTTGGCGTTGTCGCCGTAGCGGAAGGCCCAGTCGGGGTCGCACGCCTGACAGGTCAGGCAGCCCGCGCTGTCCGGTGGGCAACTGAGACCGGTCTTGTCCTGGGCAGCCAGCCGCAGCTCATAGTGGAAATAATTCTCGCTCACGCCGCTCTGCACAATGTCCCAGGGCAGGGGATCGCCTACAGTCCACTTGCCCACATAATGCTCCCGATCCAACCCTACCTCTGCCAGTGTGCGGAAGAAAGTGCGCACATTCAGCTCCCCCGACGGGATCGCCAATAGCACTTTTGACAGCTCCCGGTCGCCCCGGCTGAGGACGGCTTGGACTTCGGCCCAGTCCGGTGAATCGGCCCGCACAGCCACCCCGTGACGGGCCAGCCCTTTGTTGATCGCCCGCTGGCGATCTTTGATTGTGTCTGGGTTTGTCATGGCCTCCCACTGGAAAGGTGTGTGGGCTTTGGGCACAAAGGGGGTGGCGTTGATGGCAATGCGCCGGTTGAAGCGCGCTTTGGCCGCCAGGGTAAAGTCCACAATCGCCTGGATGTCGTCGTCGGTTTCGGAGGGGTGGCCCACCATAAAATAGAGCTTCAACTGGGGGAAGTTAAGTTCGCTGGCCAGGCTGACCGCCCGCATCATCTGTTCTTCGGTCTGGGTTTTGTTGATGACATTGCGCAGACGCTGGCTGCCCGCTTCCGGCGCAACTGTCAACGTCTGTGCGCCGCCCGCGGCCATCGCTGTGATGAGCGGAATGGAAATCGGGTCCATGCGCATGGAACTGGCGCTGATCGACGCGCCCATTGCGTGCAGCTCCGTCGCCAGTTCGTCAATCTGCGTGTGGTCGCTCACTGCCGCGCTGACCAGCCCCACCCGCTTGTGGCCCCGGCCAATCGCGTCCTGCGCCCAGCCTAGCAGGACATCCAGCGGCTGCTCGCGGGGGGGGCGGTAGACGTAACCGGCCAGACAGAAACGGCAGCCCCGGCCACAGCCGCGCGCAATCTCCATCAGGTGCATCCCACCGAATTCGGTTTCTGGCGTGTAGAGGGTGGAGTGGGTGGGGTGCTTGTAAAGTTCGCGCACCCAGAGCCGTTCCACCGGGCGAAAGTCTACGTGGCTGCGGTTGGAGGGACGCAGGCTGGGCACATAGAAACCGGGCAGCCGATCCAGCGCGGCCAGCAACGCGGCCCGGTCTTCGTATAGCCCTTCCCGGCAAAGGTCGAGAAATTGGGGGATCGCATCTTCCCCCTCGCCGATCAGAATCACATCGAAGAAAGGGGCCATCGGCTCCGGGTTCATTGTAATTCCTGGCCCGCCCGCAATGAGTAGGGGCCAATCCGTGCCATCCCAGCGGGTGGATTCGTGGCGGTCCGCGGCCAGGGGGGGCAGATTGGCCTGACGTAGCATCTCCACGACATTGAAATAGTCCATCTCGTAGGAGATGGTAAAGGCCCAGAGGTCAAACTCCTCGGCCGGGCGCTCGTTTTCCAGGGAAAGCAGCTGCTTGCCCGCGGCCTCGCCGCCCTTTTCCCAGAAGATGCGCTCGCAGACCACATCCTCCTCGGCGTTGAAGCGGCTGTAGAGAATCTGGAAAGCCAGGCTGCTCATCCCCACATAATAGGTGTTGGGGAAGGAGAGGGCGATGGGCAGCTTGCCGCCCCAATCTTTGATGATTGCGCCTTCTTCGTTTAGTGTCGGGCGCGGGTCAACCCGGCCCTTTTTGGGGTCACGCTGGGAACTTCGTTGGGTTCGGTTATTTTGTCGTTTTGCCATGCACCCATTGTATCACAAAAGGAGATGTGAGATGGGACGCTCTTATCAACAAATCTGCTTTTGGGCGTAGGTTTTCACATTGCCATCCGCTTATCTTGTCAGGCAATTTCTGCTCCAACAGTGATGACAACTTTTCCCTTGGCGTGGCCTTCGCCAAGGTAGCGCAGGGCATCGGCAACTTCAGGTAACGGGTAGCGTCGATCGATCACAGGGACGACTTTGCCAGCTTCCAGAAGCTCTTTCAGAAAAGTCAAATCTTTTTGGTTTGGTCTGGCCAACAGGTTGCCCATTTTCTTGCTCCCGGTCATTGATACCAATGGCCCGAAAAGTATTGCCTGGAACATTTGCGCCCCAGAGCCGCCGGTCATGACATAGATGCCCTGGGGACTTAATGCACGCTTGTAATCTGCAAGCGAATGAAATCCGTTGGCCGCAAGAATCAGATCATAGCTCTGCCCATTTTGGGTGAAATCTGTTTGCGTGTAGTCAATAATGTGATCCGCCCCAAGCGCACGCACCATCTCCAGGTTTCTTGTGCTGCACACCGCCGTGACCTCCGCCCCGAAGGCTTTGGCAATCTGTACCGCAAAGGTACCCACACCACCAGACGCGCCATTGATCAAGACTTTTTGCCCTGGCTTAATCCGCCCTTTGTCGCGCAGCCCTTGCAGGGCGGTGACGGCCGCCATGGGTACCGCCGCGGCTTGCTCGAAGGTTAGATTGGCCGGTTTCGACACCAAAACATTTTCACGAACACAGACATACTCGGCAAAACCGCCCCACCCGGAGCCGGAGATGTCCCCGAATACCTCATCACCCTGCTGAAACTGCTTGACGTTTCTGCCAACCGCTGCCACCCGCCCGGCAACGTCAGCGCCGAGTATCTTGTCGTTTGGTTTGAGAACCCCAAAACCCATCATGCGGGGAATCATCCCACTCAGTAGATGGTGGTCAGCCGCGTTTACGCCCACCGCATGAACTTGTATCAGTACCTCGTCATCTGTGGGCATGGGTTTTTCCACCACTTTGAGTTGAAGAACATCCGGTGGCCCGTATTTTGTGCATACAATTGCTTTCATTTGCGTATCCTTGTGATTTCAAAAAAAGATGGCGGGATCGATTGTGTGGATGGCATCAAAATACTCGATAGACCGCGGGCGACAGACGGCGGACCACTGATTAAGTCTCCGGCACGTCAATTGGTTGCGCCACCAGTTGCGGTCTATTGACCATCGGTCAGTTGAACCATTGCGGCACTTATGTCCCACAGTTTTCTGGCGACGGTGGTATCTGCGGCTTGTGGCGCGGCTTGTGCCACTTGCGAATCCACGAAATACTTTCCCGTAACGTTCTGAACAGCGGGTGACGAGGCGAGGTAAATCGACGTTTCTGCTCCCTTTTCGGGTGAACGCGCGATGAGCGGTACAACGGCTGCGAGGATTTTGAAAAGGAATCCGCTGTTGTTTTTGCCGAACCCCGTGTTCACAAATCCGGGATGCAAGCTATTCACCGTGACGCCGGTTCCTTCCAAGCGGCGGGCCAGTTCGATGGTGAACAGAATGTTCGCCAATTTGGAATTTCCATAGGCAGCGGGCGAAAAGGATCGCTCGCCCTGCAGGTTGTCGAACTCAATCTTGGCGCGTGAATGGGCATTTGACGAAACGTTGATAATTCGGGCTGGCGCACTGGCTTTGATCGTGTCCAGAAGCAGATTGGTCAGCAGGAAATAGGCAAGGTGATTGACTGCAAAAGTCATTTCGATGCCATCCACACTGACTTGACGCTGCATAAACACGGCACCCGCGTTATTGAGCAGAATATCAAGCCGCGCATACCTGCTTTTGAATTCGCCCGCCAGCCGCCTGATCTCTTGCTGTGACGACAAATCCGCCAACAGAGCGTCCACGTTTTGGTTTCCGGTTGCCGCGCGGATTTGCGCGACAACTTGAGCGGTTTTCTCGGCACTGCGCCCGACAATTACGACAGTTGTGCCCATGCGGGCGAGTTCTTGCGCTGCGATCCTCCCGATCCCATTGGTTCCGCCTGTGATCAGGCAGACCTTCCCTTGCATGTTTGACATAGTTTCTCCGCTACTGGCTCGAATCGTTGAATGAGTTTCTGTAAAGTGCCGATCAGGCAGAGGCAAGGGTACGTTTTGCCCACTCTGCGGTGTCTACACCCTTGATCAAAAGCCACAAGGGTAAGGCAATTTCAACGATCGAAAGAAGACCAATCGTGGCAAATAGCTCTTTGTATTGGGGGAAAAGGATATTCCCAAAACTCTGGATGAAATAGCACAAAGCAGCAATGATCAACAAGTCGCCCACCCACTTGGGCAGATAGCCCGACTTGTAGACCAAATACCCGGAGACAAGGAGATGAAGAGCAAACGCCAATCCCCAAATCAGCACCACAGATTCATGCGCATTAAGAAAAAGCAGAACGAGCGCGTGTAACTGGTCTGGTGCGAATACGGTCAAGTAGCCAGCACCGCTCAAAAGCAGCAGCGCGAAAAAATGATTGAGCAGGTTGATGCCCTGCAGAATGGTCATGGCCAGCCGGGCAAACGTAGCAACCAGGGCAAGGGTCTTGCTGACCGGTTTGAGTAGCACGTAGAGCAGTGCGCACAGCGCGATTTCAATCAAAAAGACGACTGAATCGCTCACAATGGCAAGGCGGAAGAGCGATTCAGAAGCCATCACATTCGTGGCTGTGGTTGTCGCATCGCCGGGCACAATCAGCGTGGAGGGAACATACAACATGCCGAAGGGTGCGATGACAGCCATAATCAGGATCAATATCCCGGTAATTCTTGCAGTTTTTAGGATTGAATTCATTTTACGCCTCTTTCTGAACGAGCTTGATGAGTTTCATTGATTCGACAGTACCTTGTACCGAATGTGATCGACCATAGAGTCATAGGGTCTGTCACAGAGTCATTTATGCTACCGAAAAACTTACTGTCCTCGTATTATTGTTGCCTTCGTTTCGTGCCGGGCATAGCATACCAATCCATGTGGTGAGGTGTCATCACTACTTATGGTGATTGTTGTGGTGATTTCTGGGGCCGGATGTGGCGAGGGAGATCAATAGATGTGGTGATTTGTGAATCGCGGAATGCGCTGAAGGAAGTAAAAAAGCCCTGGCTGGCAGCCATGTTGAGCTACCAGCCAGGGCTGTAAGCATGGTTAGGGTTGGTGATTGGGTGTTTGTTACAACAAATCGAGTTCCGCGGCACGGCGCACGGCTGCCCGACGGTTGTTCACGCCCAGCTTTTCGTAAATGTTTTTGGTGTGGGTACGCATGGTGTTCAGGGAGACCGTCAGTTCGTGGGCAATTTCCGGGCCGTTCAATTCGGTCGCGAGCAGCTTGAGTACCTCACGTTTACGTTCGCTCAGTGGCTCGATAGCAACAGCCCGCGCTGCGAGAAAATCCTGCGCGACGGGTGTTTTGTCTTCGGCCTGCCCAAAGGCTGCACGTAACTGACGAACATAATTCGGGGTGATACCTTGTTTTTCTGCCTCGCTCATCAATGCCGCCATAGATGGGCCTTCGTCCACAAAGATGCAGATGTAGCCTTCCGGCTCAGCTAATCTCAATGCACGTTCCAGCGCGACGAGGGCAGACGGCATGTCGCCCTGCGCGGCGTGGGCAAGGGCCAGCAGCACAAGGATTTCGATGACGCTCCCCATCCGCTCCCCCTCTTCTGCGGCCTGCAGGAGGCGAACCAAAAGTCGCAGGGCCTCGGGCAGGGCTTGGTTGGCGATCAGCACCCGCGCCAGCGTAATATGCTCGCACTCGCGCAGAAAGCTCAGTTCATCGTCAACTGCCAAGCCCGCTTCCTGCACCCAGCGCAGGGCGTCGCGCAAGCGCCCCTGGGCCAACCACAGGCGCGCCTGCAAGGCTGCCAGGGGACGCACATCTGGTATGCGTCCCCTGGTATAGTGGCCCTTTGCCGTATCGAGCAGGGCGAGCGCGCCGGCCCAGTCGCCCTGGCTCTCCTTAAAGCGCGCCTGGACACGGCACAGGCGATAACGCCAATCGGGTAATGCAGCTTGCTCGCCCAGCTCCTCGGTGCGTAACAGATGCTGCAGGGCGACTGGTATCTGACCCTGCTCGTGATATAACTCGCTCAACCCCAGATAGAGGTTCGCCGTACCGCGGATCAGGGGTTCGCCCTGCGCCAGCGCAAGCTGCAGGGCCTGTGTATGGTACTGGATGGACTCGTACAGACGACCTTGCACCGTCCGAATATCCGCCAGGCCAGAGGTGACACTCAGGGCGAAATGCAGGTTGCCGGCCTTCTGAAAACCAGCCATAGCATCGGCCAGCGCGCGATAGGCCGCCTCCAGGCCGCCGCTGGCCCACTGCGCCAGACCGAGGATCGCCGCCGCCGGTCCGCGGCCAGGGGGGCAGATTGGCCTGGCGTGGCATCTCCACGACATTGAAATAGTCCATCTCGTAGGAGATGGTAAAGGCCCAGAGGTCAAACTCCTCGGCGGGGCGCTCGTTTTCCAGGGAAAGCAACTGCTTGCCCGCGGCCTCGCCGCCCTTTTCCCAGAAGATGCGCTCGCAGACCACATCCTCCTCCGCGTTGAAGCGGCTGTAGAGAATCTGGAAAGCCAGGCTGCTCATCCCCACATAGTAGGTATTGGGGAAGGAGAGGGCGATGGGCAGCTTGCCGCCCCAATCTTTGATGATTGCGCCTTCTTCGTTTAGTGTCGGGCGCGGGTCAACCCGGCCCTTTTTGGGATCACGCTGGGAACTTCGTTGGGTTCGGTTATTTTGTCGTTTTGCCATGCACCCATTGTACCACAGGGGGTGGGGAATGGGGATTGGAGATTGGGGATTGGGGACTGGTGACTGATAACTGCTTCCCAGTCCCCAGTCCCTGTTCCCCAGTCCCCAATCTCTACAACCTCCGCCTGCCATAGACCAGCGCTTCCAGAAAGCGGCCCAGTGGCTCGAAACGCTCCCATCCGTCCGCGGCGGCCCAGACGACGCCGAAAGCCTCCCGGCTGCTCAGATAGACGCGGGCTGGGCCAGACAGTCGCTCCCGGTTGCCCGCGGCGTAGGTATAGATTTCTGGGATACCAGCCCGCTCAAAATGCCAATGGCTGCGGTAGAGATGGAGGGGATGGCTGACGAGGGTGGCGCTGCGCCAGCCGTGGACAGCCATTATTGCGGCAGCGGCCTGGGCATCCTCGCCGGTGTTCTGCCCGCCATCTGCCAGAAAGATGCGCCCGGCGGGCACGCCCCATTCGATGGCTTTGCGTTGGGCTACTGCAGCCGCACTCAGATGGTCAGCTGTGTAGCCGCCGGTTGTGATCAGAACAGGACTCTCGCCCAGGGCTACCCGCTCGTGGAAGAGATTCACCGCCCAGCGCGTGCGGCTGTAGAGGTCTCGGCCTGGCTCGCCGTCAGCCCGCACCAGCGCCCCCAGGATCACAATCGCATCGGTCTGCTGGGGCGGATCGCCCAGACCGGCACGGTCGATCTGCCAGGCCAGCCAGAAGAAGGTGAACATGCCCAGAATGCTGGTGAGCAAAATGGCTGTGAAGGTGAGTGCAAAAAGGCGATGGATCATCGAATTGGATTCTGTGGAAGTACGGATGGTCATAACAACTGGTGATAACGCCTTGGCCTAGCCAGAGGTTCCGTCTGGTGGACGGTGCGCCTGGCCTGAGATTGCGTCCCACTCTTCTGGTGTATTCACATTGATAAAAGAACGCAGTTCCGGGTCATAAGGCCGCATCTCTTCATTGAGTACGAAACGCGTGCGGACCTGAGGTAAGAAGCTATCCATACGTCGCTTGCCATGCGGCAAGGCTGCTTCCATTTCCGGCAGACATCGTGGGTGATAGAGCGCGTGCAAGGGTTGCAGGCGTTCTCCGATCCTCGGCACAATTGCATCCCAATCTTGGCTGGTCTGGCTGAGCAGGTAGCGAAAAAGCCTAGGCTGGACAAAGGGCAGATCGCAGGCTACGCAGATACACCACCCTTCACAGGTTCGCAGCCCGGTAATCAGCCCGCCCAGCGGTCCGCTGTCAGGATAGGCGTCGGTTAACCAGCGGGCTGGCAGGGGATGCAGCGCCTCTAGGATGGCCGGGTCATTGGCGATCACCAGCAAATCCGCGGCCAAGGGGAGCAATTGGGTCGCAATGTGGCGAATGAGCGGGGTGGCGCTGCCCGGCATGGGAAGCAGGGCTTTGGGCTGGCCCATTCGTCGGCTGGCTCCCCCTGCATTGAGTAGGAGCGTCGGTAATGGCATCGGCAATATTCCAAAAAAAGAGCGAACTGCATCACAGTTCGCCCTTTTGGACAGTTGGTGTATACGGTGGATATTCATCCGCCGACTGAGTTGTGCCGGGGAAGCATCGACCAATCCAGGGGTCTTAGGCGTCGAGATGCTTGACAACATCCCCAATTGTAGCCATCTTCTTGGACTGCTCGTCGGTAATCTCGCCGCCGAACTCCTCTTCGAACGCCATAATCAGTTCTACCAGGTCCAGGCTGTCGGCACCCAGGTCTTCTGTAATGCTGGATTCCATGGTGATGTCATCAATCTCATCAATGCCGAGCTGTTCGGCGACAATATCACGCACACGTTCAAAAGTGCTCTTTGCCATTAGATGTTCCCCTTTACAAAAATGAAAAAACGGATTGTGTACTCTACGGTTGTATGTATGCGCTCTGTTCGTAGGCCGGCACCAGCGAATCTTGGTTTGCTGTCCGCTGTTCGTGTCGGAACAGAACGAGTGACTGGACGAAAAGCGGATTCCATTGTAGCGATTGGTCTGTAGCCTGTCAAACCGAAAGGGGCGAAAAGTTCCGCCATTCACAAACGCCCTGCGGATATTGAAAATTCCACAGGCCAACTATACAATGCAGAACGAATGCCCGTGTGTCTGTCTGTTCTCAAAGCATTAACACACGAATTGAGCGAAAGTTACGCGATTTGAACCAAACCCGTGTTATCCTCTGTCGGAATTGGGTAAAGATGATTAGGGGGAGATGCCATTGTCCCACAGTGACCGCAAAGCTGATCACATCCGTATTAATCTGGAAGAGGATGTGGATTTTCACCAATTGACCAATGGATTCGAGCATTATCGTTTCGTCCATCAGGCCCTGCCTGAATTGGACTTGAACGAAGTTGACACGGGCAGCACCCTCTTTGGCAGGCATCTGGCCGCGCCGATTCTCGTCAGCTCGATGACCGGTGGGACTGCGCGGGCCGGACTGATCAACCAGCGGCTGGCCGAGGCTGTGCAGGAGCGACGGGTGGCTCTAGGGGTGGGCAGCCAACGGGCCGCCCTGGAAGACCCAGGCGACGCGGCCTCTTTTGCGGTGCGTCGCTATGCGCCCGATGCGCTGATCTTTGCCAATCTGGGCGCTGTACAGCTCAATTATGGCTACGGGGTGGACGAGTGCCGTCGGGCTGTGGAGATGGTGGAAGCCGACGCGCTGATTCTCCATCTGAACCCTCTGCAAGAGGTGTTGCAGCCGGAAGGGGACACCAACTGGAAGGGTGTGTTGAGCCGAATCGAGGAAGTCTGTCGCCGTTTGCAGACACCAGTGATCGCCAAAGAAGTGGGCTGGGGCATTAGCGCTGGGCTGGCGCGACGGCTGATCGATGCGGGCGTAAGTGCGATTGATGTGGCCGGCGCGGGGGGCACATCCTGGAGCGAGGTGGAGAAGCACCGCGCTCCAACCGAGCGGCTGCGGCGTCTGGCTGGGGCCTTTCGTGAATGGGGCATCCCCACGGCGGAATCTCTGTGCCAGGTGGCCTCTGTGCGAGATGAGTTGGCTCCCGGTCTGCCGCTAATTGCCAGCGGTGGTATCCGCACAGGTCAAGAGATCGCCAAAGCCGTGGCTATGGGCGCTGATTTGGTGGGGCTGGCTGGCCCATTTTTGAAACGGGTGATGGAATCTCGGCAAGCAGTGGTAGACGAGATTGAAATTTTGGAAGCAGAACTGCGGATTGCCATGTTTGCTTCCGGCGCGGCGGATCTGAATGGGTTGCGGAGGCCCGGAGTCCTGGTAGCCAGGGGAGAAGCCAATGTCTGAAGAGAATGGATTGGATGTTTTCGGCCAGAAGTGGCTGCCCCGTCTGGAGGCGGAGATGCGGGTCGTGCTTTCCGCACCATCCAATGCAGCCCGGCGCCATTACCAGATGATGCACTACCACATGGGCTGGGTGGATGAGTCGTTTCAGCCGGGCGCGTTTGGCACAGGTAAGCGTATCCGCCCGCTGCTCTGTCTGATGGCGTGTGAGGCCGTCGGTGGCGATCCGGCTTTGGCCCTGCCCGCCGCAGCCGCGGTGGAGATTTTGCACAACTTTTCCCTCATCCACGACGACATTGAAGATGGGGACGAAACCCGTCGGCATCGGCCCACCCTCTGGACCATTTACGGTGTGCCCCAGGCCATCAATGTGGGGGACGGGATGTTTACCCTTGCCTTTGCCAGTCTGTTGCGCAGCAAGCAGGCTGGTGTGGCGGATGATCGTGTGGTGGCGGCTCTGGGTCGCTTTACGGCCTGTTGCGCAGCACTCACCGAAGGTCAACATCTGGATATGTGGTTCGAGACTCAGTCACACGTGCAGGTGGCGGACTATCTGCGCATGATCGAAGGCAAGACAGCCTCCCTGGTGGCGACTTCACTTTCGCTTGGGGCGTTGATTGGGGGTGCCACGCCAGTGGCCGACGACGCACTGTATGGCTTTGGCCATCATCTCGGCCTGGCTTTTCAGATTCAGGATGACATTTTGGGGATTTGGGGCGATCCTGGGGTGACGGGCAAAGCCGCTGGCAACGATATTTTGCGGCGCAAAAAGAGCCTGCCTCTGCTCTATGCCCTGAATCATCCAACCGTCGGTCCCCAGCTAATCGACCATCTTGCCCAACCACTGGACGAGTCTGATTTGTCGGATGTCTACGCGCTGCTGGCGGCCTCCGATGCCCAGGCTTTTGCCGAGGAGCAGATGCACAGCCACCACGAAGCCGGGCTATCCGCGCTGGCCGAGGCGCTGGGTGACCAGGCGGTTACGTCGCCACTGCGCGCTCTGGCTGACGATCTTCTGCTGCGCCGGGCATAGAAAGAGCACCCTCTATCCGATTGAACATTTGGATCAGGGCGCCCATTCGCAATCGTGCTGTTTTTGTCACACATCAGGGCAGAAATCTTACATTTCCAGCGCTAGTAAGCCCTCCAAATTGTCAATGATCCAGTCTGGTGGCTCGGTCATTCTCTCCGCGTCGGCCCGACTGCTCACCCCACTCAATACCACCGCCGTCATCATTCCCGCCTCCCGGCCCATCCGGATATCCGTATCCAGCCGGTCCCCCACCATCAGGCAGCGGGACGGCTCCACGCCCAGCTCGGCCACTGCTACCTGTACCGTCAACGGCGACGGTTTGCCCGCCAGAAGGTCGACCCGTCGCCCGGTCAGATGTTCCAGCGCTGCAATTGTTGCCCCGGCATCGGGGATGTCGCCGCCGGGCATAGGGCAGGTGCTGTCCGGATTCGTCGCAAAGAAATGTGCCCCCGCTTTCAACGCCTGATACGCGGTGTTGAGCTTGCGGTAGTCCAGCGTGCGGTCCAGCGCGACGACGACCGCATCAATGCCCGTTGGGTTGATGACTTCCTGATGGTTCTGGCCCATCAGTTCGTCCACAACCGTCAACCCGAAACCGCGCAGTTCGGCGCGTAGGCTCTCTTCGCCGATCACGTAGAGGCGCAGATGAGGCGCGCTGCTGGCCAGGTGGCGGCCCAGGACGTAGGCCGATGTGATGACCTCCCTTTCGTTGGTGGGAATCCCCAGCCGGGTCAGTTTGGCCGCATAGACAGCGCGTGGGGAGAGGGGTTTGTTGCTGACAAATAGGGTACGCTTGCCCCGCCGCCGCAACTCGGCAATCGCCTCCACCGCGCCGGGCAGCGCATCCTCGCCCAGATAGACAGTGCCGTCCAGATCAAAAATAATTGCGTCGATGGGTCTGGGCATTGGGTATTCTCCTGAATGGGTGGAAAGTAGGGGCGGCACATTCCGTCTTGTCTGATGGTCCACCCCGATAGGATTGGCGACTAAATAACTTGATGAACTTCAGAATAAATTCACTCAAAACGTTCACACAGCTTACCAACTTATTTGATCGCCGTTCCATAGACACATCGGACCAATCGGTTGGTCATGTGGAAATCGTGTATGTGATTCGGTAGGGGCGACCCATGCCGTCCCGTCTGATGACCTGCTCGGATAGATACATCGGACCAATCGGACTGTCAACGCGCGATCGGTCCAGGAATGGGTCGCCCATCGCGTGTCCGCCGTGACCCATTCCTGGGCTGCTGACGGGGCGGGTCCCGTGGCGGTGCTGATGGCGTTGACCCGTAGGGAATGTGAAGGGACGGAATGGGTCACACCTACGGCAAAGTTCTGCTGCCTCGTTTTCGTCTTGACGTCAATTTGAAAACCGTCTATATTCTACCCAATAGCTTACGGTTGTAAAAGTGTCCTGTTCATTGCAAAGGAGTGTCAATGAGTAGACCGGAAAGAGGAAGACTCCGCCATCCCACATACGATTACCGTACAGCGGGCGCCTACTTCGTCACATTTGTCACCCACGACCGCCTATGTATCTTTGACGATCCGGTGTTGAAACGGGTGGCCGAGACCTATTGGGAACGGATTCCCCTCCATTCAGAGTTTGTGACACTGGACGAATGGGTGGTCATGCCCAACCACATCCACGCAATTCTGTGGATTCTGCACCATCTGGGGAACAGCCCCGTACCCCAAACAGATGCACAGACCAGCGGGCCAGCCAGTGGTTCGGTCAGCGCCATCGTTGGTGCGTACAAAGCGGTCACCGCCCGGCGTATCAATCAAATACGTAAATCGCCGGACGCGTCTGTCTGGCAGAGAAGCTTCCACGACCGTATCATTCGCAATGATCGGGAACTGGCAGCGATTCGTCAGTACATTCAGGACAATCCCCGGAATTGGGCCGCGGATCGAGAGAATCTTTCGTAGGGGCGACCCATGCCGTCCCGTCTGATGGCCGGCCCGGATAGATACATCGGACCAATCGGTTGGTCATGTGGAAATCGTGTATGTGATTCGGTAGGGGCGACCCATGCCGTCCCGTCTGATGACCTGCCCGGATAGATACATCGGACCAATCGGTTGGTCATGTAGAAATCGTGTATGTGATTCGGTAGGGGCGACCCATTCCGTCCCGTCTGATGACCTGCCCGGATAGACACATCGGACCAATCGGTTGGTCATATGGAAATCGTGTATGTGATTCGGTAGGGGCGACCCATGCCGTCCCGTCTGATGACCTGCCCGGATAGACACATCGGACCAATCGGACTGTCAACGCGCGATCGGTCCAGGAATGGGTCGCCCATCGCGTGTCCGCCGTGACCCATTCCTGGGCTGCTGACGGGGCGGGTCCCGTGGCGGTGCTGATGGCGTTGACCCGTTGGGAATGGGATGGGACGGAATGGGTCACAGCTACGGGGGAATCGCGTGTTTAATGGGGGATTTTCGTTACCGTTCCCGCTAGTCCATCCACGCGTACTTTCTCACCGGTTTGCAGCCGTATGTCGCCATCCCCCGTCCCCACCACCGCGGGAATGCCCAATTCCCGCGCCACAATCGCGGCGTGGGAGAGAACTACACCCACATCTGTCATCACATCCGGCACGGCCTCGCCGAAGTTGGTTTTGGTCCACAGGAAGTCGCCAGCCAGCGAGTCGTTCCATCTGTAGGGGTCGGGGAGAGAGGGCATTGTCAGTTCTCCGGTGTGGGGAAGCGTTGGAGCGGCAGCGGTTAGTGCAAAAGAGCGTTCAATGGCTGCAACAGGAGCAGAGCGATCACATTCAAGAAGACGGCGTAGAGAATCACGCCCTGCCAGAGACGGCTCTGTCTGGCAGCGAATTGCTGGCGCAGCCCCAGCGCCAGCGGAACCAGCAGCAGCGGCCAGAAGTCGAGGGTGAAACGTTGGCCGTTGACCTGCATCCAGCCGTTGTTGTAGTAGAAGAGTGTGGCAAAGGCCATCAGAAAAATGCTGACCCATGCAGCCCACACCAGGCGATCCCGTACAGCGAAGAAGGCCGCGATCACAAATGGACTGGCTGCCAGAATCGACGTGCCGTACGGATCCATTTCCATGCCGCCCAGCAGATCTGGTGCAGTGAAGTTGATGTGAAAGCCCTGAAAGAGCAGATAACTCAGATTGAATAAGAAATAGGCCGGGCTAAACTCTCCGTGGGCTGCCACCCGGTCGCGCAGAATTCCGCCCAGACGCATAGCCGCGTAGCCCGTGTCCAGGGGATCGCCAAAACGGGCGTAATTCAGCCAGAGATAGCCGCCCCCAGCCAGGACCAGCGGAAGCAAAAAGCCGGCCAAGTTGAGCCAGCGGGAGCGTCCCCCTTTCGCCTGCGCTTCGTTCTGCCACAGCGCGACGATCAGAAATATCCCCGCAAAGAGAGTGAACTGACGACTGAGCATCGCCCCGGCCAGGAATAGGCCAGTCAGCCAGCCGCGTCCCCGCCCCAGTGCTTCGTGGATTGACAGAACGAGAAAGAAGGCCGCCACGATATGGGCAAAGAACCAGACACCGCTGGACGCCTGCACCGCGTGCCAAAGCGGTGTGCCCATCCCGAAAGCCAGTAGCGACCAGAAGCGCTGATCGGCGGGAACCCCCAGTTGGGACAGGATCTGCCAGACGACCGCCAGTGTCAGAATGAAAAGAAGCAGGGCAATCCCAGTTGTGTCGGTGGCGACTGGCCCCAGAAGCGCCACGACCGGCGCAATCAGCAGTGCTGGCACGGGCGGGAAGGCCACATAGAATTTACTGTCCACCACCGATGCGTCCCATCCGTATTCGGCGATGTCCAGACGGCCCTGCAAAAAGGCGTCGGCCTGGCTGACGTAGAGGTTGTCCGTGCCGGGGTGATCGGCCATAGGCTGCCAGGCGTTGGCGATGATCAGCAAACCCAGCAAAACGGCCCAGATCGTTTGATTGCGTGTCACAGGAAAATCTCCGTATCAGGAAAATGGACTTTGTTTGGATGATTGTACAGGACTAGCGCCGGTTGAGTAGGCTGGGGCTGTTTCCAGCCGTATCGAAACCAAGCGGGTGACCCATCAGAATGGGTAGACCCGTTCGCTTGATTTCGATACGCCTCGAAGACGCAGAATCCGCAGGATTCTGACGGCTACTCAATCGGCGCTCACTGGACTCGTGGCCTGAGTAGTTGTTACTTCACACAGGAGTGTCGCCCCGCCAGAACCCAACATTGACGAATATACGCCGTGTGTTGGATGAATGGCCGGCGGCGTTGGTCGTGTGCGCGATGTCTCGCCCGGGCCATTCACCCAACCAATCGCTTTGTCGAAACCGCTGTAACGGTAGTATAATTCTTCTATGCAGCGCACAGATTTTGTGGAACGAAAAGGAAAAATCAGCGAGTTGGACCGCTCCTTTGATCGCCGTTTTTGGCAGGCCCAGCCACCGACGGTGCGTTTCAACGCGGCCTGGGAGCTGGTCGTCCACTACGCAAGGGTGAAAGGTCTCGATGTTCGTCAACTCCGACTTCACCGATCTGTTGAGACTTTTCAACGCCAACAGCGTTAGGTATCTGGTGATCGGCGGCTATGCGGTTGTCCAGTACGCCGAACCCCGCTTTACCAAAGACCTGGACTTGTGGATCAGCACAGACGCGTCGAACGCGATCGCCGTATACGCTACGCTGCGTTGCGGGCCTTTGGCGCTCCCCTCTCCGATTTGACAGAAGCCGACTTTGCCGAAGAAGGCTACTTCTACCAGATGGGCGTTCCGCCCGTGCGGGTGGATATTCTGATGGGAATCCCCGGAGTAGCATTCGAAGAAGCCTGGCAACGACGCCTGCAAATCGATTTTGACGGGCTTCCCGTCTCCTTCATTTCCCGCCAGGACCTCATTACCGCAAAACTCGCCTCTGGTCGTCCGCAAGATATCCTCGACGCCGAACAGCTACAATAGTCTGGCGTAAGTGTGTAGGTTGGGTTCTGGCGGGCAGGTGTGATTGTCCACAAGGAGTGTCGCCCCGCCAGAACCCAACATTGACGAATATACGCCGTGTGTTGGGCGAATGGCTGGGGTGTTGGCAGGGCGTTCGCTGTGGAGAGCGAGCCATTCACCCAACCTACCCCCGCCAACCCAGCAGCCGCATCCCGTTCAGCGTCACCAGCAGGGACGTGCCCACATCGGCCAGGACGGCCATCCACATCGTCCCCCACCCGGCCAGCACCAGCAGCAGAAAGACGACTTTGATGCCGATGCTTAGGGCCACATTCACCCGCACCGTCCCCATCGCGGCCCGGCTCAGACCGACGAGGAAGGGCAAACGGCTCAGATCGTCGCCCATCAGCGCGATGTCCGCCGTCTCCATCGCCTGGGCCGTGCCGCCCCCGGCTGCGCCCATTGCAATGCCGACGGTGGCCGTGGCCAGGGCCGGCGCGTCGTTGATGCCGTCACCCACCATCGCGGTCGGGCCAAAACGGGCCATCAGTTCCTTGAGCGCGGCGGCCTTCTGCTCCGGCAGCAGACCAGCCCGCACATCGGTCACCCCCACCTGTCCGGCGATGTGTTGGGCCGTGGCTGGGTTGTCGCCGGTGAGCATTACCGTATGCTCGATACCCGCCTCCCGCAGTTCACCCAACACCCGGCGGCTGCTCTCCCGCACCGCATCGGCCACAGTAATGTAGCCCTGATACTCCTCCCCGGCGCTGACCAGCAGCGGCGTCTGGCCCAGACCGGAAGCCGCGTCGATCTGCGCGCACTGCTCCAACGCGTGGGGGACGTTCGCCTCAAAATAGGCGTGGCTGCCCACCAGCACAGACCGCCCAGCCACCGCGCCGGAGACCCCCGCACCCACCAGCGCGGTGACCCCTTCGGCAGCCGGGTAGGGATTGGCGAACCGTTCCGATGCGCTGACGACGGCCCTCGCCAACGGGTGTTCGCTGCGCCGTTCCACAGCCGCGGCCAGGGCCAGCAGATCGGCGCAGGGGGCGCAGGGTTCCTCGTCGGGGGACGTGCAATTGACCGAACGGACGGTCACGACCGCGGGACGGCCTGCGGTGAGTGTTCCGGTCTTGTCAAAGGCGATGGCCCGGATGCCCGCCATTGCTTCCAGAAATGCGCCGCCTTTGATGAGAACGCCGTTGCGGGCGGCGTTGCTGATGGCGCTGATGATTGTGACCGGTGTGCTGATGACCAGCGCGCAGGGGCAGGCCACGACGAGCAGGGCCAGCCCCCGATAGAGCCAGCCCTGGCCGCCGTCGGCGGTGTTCCAGAAGGGCGCATCCCAAAAGAGGGGGGGCAGGGCCGCGGTCAGGCCGGCCAGCACCACCACCAGCGGCGTATAGACTGCGGCGAAGCGGTCCACAAAGCGCTGGGCTGGGGCGCGCTGGGCCTGGGCATCCTCCACCAGCCGGATCATCCGGTTGATTGTATTGTCGGCGGCCAGGCGGGTGACTTCCACCTCCAACGCTGCCTGGCCGTTGATGCTGCCCGCGAAAAGCTCGTCGCCGGGCTGCTTGTCCACAGGCGCACTCTCGCCGGTGATGGGGGATTGGTTGACCGTAGACGCACCGGTCAGCACCCGGCCATCCACAGGGATAGCCGCGCCGGGCTTGACCAGCACAATATCGCCGATTGCCAGGGACGCGATGGGCACACTCGCTTCGTGGCTGCCGCACCAGGGACAGGGGCCAGTGGCGTCGTAGGGTGTGCCGTCGTCCAGCAGCTTGCCCTGATGTCCCTGGCAGTCCATACAGGGGTATAGCACAAGCGCCTCTGCCGGGGCGACTTCCAGCAGGCTGCGGATGGAGTGGCGGGAACGCTCGACGGTGTAGCCTTCCAGGGCCTCACCCAGGGCAAAGAGAACCATCACCAGCCCGGCTTCGCTGTAGGCACCGATGACTACCGCGCCCACCGCAGCAATTGTCATCAGCCCGTTGATGGTGATCTGGCGGTTGATGCGCAGGGCGCGCCAGCCGCTGCGGGCAATGGGGTAGCCCGCCAGGAGCATCGCCAGCAGAGAAGTGATGTCAAAGGCCCAGTGTTCCACGCCCAGTATCGGCAGAAATTCGTTGAAGATCAGGCCGGGCAGAATGAAAAGCCCGGCCAGCAGGGCCAGCCGGGTCTCCTGGCTTTGCAGAAGAAAGCGCAGAAAGTTGGCGGGGGGCGGGGCGACAGCCACGCCGGGCGCGCCGGGCTGGGCGATATCGTAGCCCAGCTCCCGCACCCGGGCGATGACCGCTTCTTCAGCCACGCCGCCGGTCACACTGATTTTGGCCGCGGTGAAGTTGACCGAACAACTTTCCACCCCGCTCAGACGGGAAACGCCCGTCTGGATTGTGCGCGCGCAGTCGGCGCAGTCCATACCGGTGATGGGGAGAGAGAAGGTGGGTGGGGATGCAGGCATTGTTGGGAATTTCTCTGAAAGGGTGTGTGCTGCGTATTCTATCGCGCCAGCACCTGTCTTGCCACCTGCCGCCCCTCTTCTGTGAGCAGCAGCAGGCCGTTCTGCCGCTCGACGAAGGCTCCGTCCTGGGCGCTGCGCACGGTGGAGTGGGCGAAGTCGGGCTGCCATTTCAGCTCTTCCACCAGATGAGCCAGGGAATTTTCCGTGCCCGCTTCCGGCTTGTTTTCGTGGCGGCTCAGATGGACCAGCAGCATCTCCACCGCAAAACGCCGGCGGCGGCGCTGGCGCTGAAGCGCTCGGGCCAGCAGCCCCTGCTCCGGGGCCAGGAGCAGCGTGAGCAGAAAGAAGACGCCGGTCATCGACGCCATCGCGCCGGCAATGTTGGCGTCCAAAAAGCGGGCCAGCCAGTAGCCGCCAATGGCAGAAGCAACACCAAAAAGCACGCTCAACCCCAGCATCCGAGGCAGGGAGTGGGTGAGCAGATAGGCCGAAGCCGGAGGCGCAATCATCAGCGCCACCACCAGAATCGACCCCACGTGATCGAACGCGCCGACTGCCGTAATGGAGACGACGGACATCAGCCCGTAGTGGAGCAGGGCGGGCGAAAAGCCCAGCGCCGCAGCCAACGCGGCATCGAAGGTTGCCAGCTTCAGCTCCTTATAGAATAGCGCGACAAAGAGCAGATTGACAAACAGAATAGACCCCATCACCCAGACGCCCTGGGGCAGACGCAAGCCGAAGACGGTCATCCGGTTGAAGGGAGCGAAGGCCAGTTCACCCAGCAGCACAGCGTCCGCGTCCAAATGCACATCCCCCGCATAGCGGCTGATGAGGATGACGCCGATGCTGAAAAGGACGGGAAAGACCAGCCCGATAGCCGCGTCTTCCTTCACCCGCCGGGTGTTGATCAGCGCTTCCACCAGTGTGACGGTTAGGATACCGCTGGCCGCGGCCAGGGCAATAAGCAGCGGGTGGCCCGTGTGACCGGTCAACAGAAAGCCGACCGCAATGCCGAGCAGAATGCTGTGGCTGATGGCGTCGCTCATCAGCGCCATCCGGCGCAAAATCAAAAAGACGCCGGGCAAGGCGCAGGCGGCGGCCACAATACTCGCCACCAGTTGAATTTCTAGTTGCGGACTCATTTCATCCCCTCCGACGGCGCGGCAGCACTGGCAGCGATGGGAAACGGGAGAGCAGGCAGATCATCCAGGCCGTGGCGCTGAAAACGGCCCAATTCCCGGCGGGCCTGCTCGACACCGGCGGCAGTCAATGCCCACCGATCGCCCCCTGCATTGTGGGCCAGCCCTTCGTCTTCCAGAGCGGCCAGGGTGTGGCGCACATCCACGCCGGGAATGACCGTCCGCAACGCGCCCAGCGGATGGGCGTAGCCGGGATCGCCGTGGGAGAGGGCCAGCCGGTAGAGCGCTTCCAGCACGGCGCTGCGGCGTAGCTGGCGGCGGTTGCGGCGCTGGCGCAGCCACGCGCCCACCAGCCCGCGGTTGGGCGCAAAGAGCAGAGAAAAAGCGACCAGCAGACTGACGCAGAGAACCACCATCGGCCCTGTGGGCAGCCCCTGGCCGAGACTGCTGATGAGAGCGCCGCTCATCCCGGCCAATGCGCCGAAGAGGGCCGCCAGCAGTACCATCCGGTCCAGCCGGTCGGTCCACTGGCGGGCCGCGGCCGCGGGGGCCACAACCATTGCGCTCATCAACACAACGCCGACGGTCTGTAAGCCGACGACGACAGCCACGACAATCAGCGTTGTCAGCAGCACATTGAGCAATGCCACCGGGAAGCCGAGAGTGGCGGCGAAATTCGGGTCAAAGCTGAGCAGTTTGAATTCCTTCCAAAAGAGGCCCACCAGCAGCAGACCCGCGCCGCCCACCCCCGCCATCGCCCAGACATCGCTCATCACCAGCGCGGCGGCCCGGCCAAAGAGAAAGGTATCCAGACCGCTCTGGTTGGCGCTGCCCTGGCGCTGCACCCACGTAAGCAGCACCAGCCCGAGGCCAAAGAAGACGGCCAGGACGATGCCCAGTGCGCTGTCCTGGGGGATACGGGTCTGATCGATGACCAGTTGTACCAGCAGCGCGCCCAGCCAGCCCGCAACCAGCGCGCCCAGCATCAACACCAGCGGCGCTTTGGAGCCGGTGAGGATGAAGGCCATAACGACGCCGGGCAGGGCCGCGTGGCTCATCGCGTCCCCCAGCAGACTTTGCTTGCGCAGGACGGCAAAGCTGCCCAGCAGCCCGCTCACCAGCCCAAGAATCATTGCGCCCAGGGTGACGGTGCGCAGGGTGTAATCGGTGAAGATCAGGAGAAGAAGATCGGTGAGGCTATCCATTTTCCGTCTCCTGAACCGGCGCTGGGTTCGCTTCTTCGGTCTTGGGCAGAAGCAGTTCCATATGACCGCCGTAGGCCCGGCGCAGATTGGCCGGGGTGAAAATGTCAGCCACTGGCCCGGCGGCGATAGCCCGCACATTCAGCAGCAGCACATGATCGAAGTATTCGGGCACGGTTTCCAGGTTGTGATGGACGACGACGACCGTACGCCCTGCTGCCCGCAGCTCCCGCAAAACGGTGATAATCGCCTTTTCGGTGGTGGCATCCACGCCCTGAAAAGGCTCATCCATCAGATAAGTCTGGGCGTCCTGCACCAGGGCACGGGCCAGGAAGACCCGTTGCTGCTGCCCGCCGGAAAGCTGGCTGATCTGCCGTTTCGCGTACTCTTGCATCCCGACTTTTGTCAGCGCCTCCAGGGCCAGCCGCCGCTCGGTTGCGCCGGGGCGCTTCAGCCAGCCCAGATGGCCGTAGCGTCCCATTGTCACTACATCCAGCGCGTTGGTGGGGAAATCCCAATCCACGCTGCCCCGCTGGGGGACATAAGCTACCAGCGCGCGTTGTTCGGCGTAGGGGCGGCCATAGATACGCACTTGCCCGGCCGCGGGCTGGATCAGACCCAGCACTGTTTTGATGAGGGTACTCTTGCCCGCTCCGTTCGGTCCGACGATCGCCATCAGCGTGCCTTCGTGTACGTCCAGGTCCACATCCCAAAGGACAGGCTCCTCCCGGTAGGCGACGGTCAAGTCTTCGATTTGGATGGGCGGGGCGCCGTTGGTTTGCTTTTTCATCGCTCACTCACCCCGCAGCGCGCTGGTAATCGTTCCCACATTGTGGCGGATCATTCCGATGTAGGTGCCTTCGGGTGTCCCATCCTCGCCCATTGCGTCGGAAAAGAGAGAGCCGCCGATGCGGATTTCGTGGCCCCTGGCCCTGGCCCCCTCCACGATAGCCTCCACCACATCCGGCGGCACACTGCTCTCGACGAAAATGGCGGGGATATTCTGTTCCACCACAATATCAATGGTGCGGCGGATGTCCTCCACGCCGGCTTCCGACTCGGTGCTGATGCCCTGGGGCGCGTAGACGGAGAAGTCATAGCCTTTGGCAAAATAGTGGAAGGCGTCGTGTGCGGTGACGAGCAGCCGTTGCTGCTCCGGCACGGTTTTCACCTGCTCCTGCACCCACGCCTCCAATTCCTGCAATTGGGCCAGGTAGGCGGCGGTGTTGGAGCGGTAATCCGCCTCGTGGGCGGGATCAAAGGCGATCAGTTCGTCCCGAATCTTTTCTGCCACCATCTGCCAGTTTTTTACATCCATCCAAATGTGGGGGTCGAAGTGTTCTGCGTATTGGGGGCTGGCCAGCCGCTCGGCAACGGGCACCGCCTCGCCCACAGCAATCGCCGGTTTGGATTCGGCGATCTGCGCAAAGACGTCTTCCATGCGCGACTCCAGAAAGAGACCGTTATAGAAGATGATCTGGGCATTGAGCAGTCTGTTCACATCGCTTTCGGTGGCTTTGTAAAGATGGGGATCTACCCCCGCACCCATCAGACCGGTGACTTCCACGTGCTCGCCGCCCACGTTGCGGGCCACGTCGGTGATCATTCCGATAGTCGTCACCACGCGGATTGGGGCGTCGCCGCTGCTGGCGACGGCCACCTCCCCGGGCTGCGTGCAGGCCGCCAGAAGCAGAAGAACGGACAGGAGCAGGAGGAGGATCGCTGACCCTCTCCGCTGCCGGGGGATAGAAATGGGGAACGGTGAGTGGGACATACGGGTTCTCGCTTTCATTGGTCAGTAAAAAATGGTCAGTAGAAATTGATTCGCAAGATGGCGGCAAATCCATCGCCATTCGATGTTTTCCTTTGCAGTGGCTGCAAAATTGATTAGCCACAGCTAAAAATCAAGTGCAAAAAAAGTTACACACCTGTCAACTCTTCAACGACGACTTGTAAAGACTCGGCCATTTCATAGGCCAGGGCGTGGGGCTTGCCGTTGACCTCGACCAGCAGGGGTCCATGGAAGGGAGCGCGCTCGCGCAGAACGATTTGCGCGTCCGGATAGAGGTCCAGGCTGCCCAGATAACAGAGCCGGTCCGGGTCTTGGGTCAGCACCCGAACCAGGCGCAGCGGTTCGCCGATGGCCGCGCCAGCAAGCGGGTAACCGGGCGTCTTGTCCACATGACCATCTTTGCTGGGGATGGGGTCGCCGTGGGGATCGACCGTCGGGTTGCCCAGCACCGCAGCCATCGCGTCCTCCATCGCCTCGCTGATGACGTGTTCCAGCCGGTCGGCCTCGTCGTGGATGCGGTCCCAGGACATATCCAGGGTCTGGTGCAGGAAGAGTTCGATCAGCCGATGATGGCGCAGGACTTCCAGGGCTACTTGGCGGCCCATCTCGGTCAACTCTACGCCCCGGTAGGGTTCATGGGTGACCAGGTGCAGTTCGGCCAGCTTCTTCACCATATTGGTGGCTGAGGCCGGAGCGAAGCCCATGTGTTGGGCCAAGGCAGAGTTGCTGACCGACTCGCCGTTGGCTTCCAGCAAGTAGATGGCCTTCAGGTAGTCCTCGTGGGACGAGGTCAGGGGGTTTTCGGTTGCGTGTACATAATTTTTAGTCATGACTAAAATTATAACACGGGAAAATAGGGGTGTCAAGTGGGAAAAAGAAGAAGTTTTGGCATTGGTCATCGTTTGGGCGAGACCCGCCGA
>CAMDQF010000030.1 GCA_945905745.1 Litorilinea aerophila | reverse complement strand
GTCTGTTTATGTGGGGAGGGACTCACAGGTTGGCCTGGTCTTGTGTGGGTTTGCGTAGATAGAAAACGTCGGCATTTGTTGATAAATGCCGATGTTAGGAGATGTCAACCGTTTTCCACGGCCCACCTGCTGACCAGTGAGCTGACATGCGTACACCTGCGCGCGCAGCGGCAAGCGGCAGCGCCAGGAAGTCAGCGAGTAAGGCAATGACCGTCGGGAACGCAATATCACTCTGCTCCAGATGGTTACGGCGCAGGAACGCCTGCCACTGTATGCGTTTGTCCGGG
The DNA here is from genome assembly GCA_945905745.1 of Litorilinea aerophila. Taxonomy (GTDB): domain Bacteria; phylum Chloroflexota; class Anaerolineae; order Caldilineales; family Caldilineaceae; genus JACQGT01. The sequence goes on along the minus strand of CAMDQF010000030.1, from coordinate 33,879 downwards.
TGGTCGCCAAAGGCCGCTGTGAGCGCCAACGGCAAGCTATCGGGCAGGGGTGTGTGACGACGCGCAAAAGTTGCGGCAATCGCCTCTGCCAGAGTGTCACCAACAAACGCAAACTGCTGCGACAGCACCCAGAGATCGTAGAAATCCTTCATTCGGCTATTCAGCAGGCCGTGAACCACCATTGCGTGCAGTTTTTCGGCAACTACCGCTTCTTTGGGATATACGCGCAACGTCGGGGCTGGAAAATCCAGCAATGTTGGATAGAGCGTAAGGCTTGCCGCTGGCGTTACTGCATCGCCAAAGCCAACGTCGATCTGCACCGCGATGCGCGCTGTACCCAACGTTGCGTTTAGACTGATGCGCTGTCCACCGTATTCCTGCCCCTCGCGAATCTCCGTCACCCGAATACTCTGCGGATCGAACTCGATGCCATCTGGCATGACGCTTGCTTGGCAGACGGCCTGAAAAGTGCGCGTCAGCGTCTGGGCCGAATCATCCCCATAACCAAGCAAGTCGAGGTCATGGGTAGGGCGATGCAGCCGCCCTGTCCAGACAGCGAAGAGAATTGCACCTTTCAGGATAAACTGGCCTGCAAATGGTGATTGGGCAAGCCGATAGAGCAGGCGTTCGATAGCGTATAATGAGAGGAGCAGATTGAACTCTTCCTGGCGCTGCCGGCTCAGATTCAGCAGACGCTGCCGAACCGAGGCAGACAGATTGGTGACGGACTTGTGCGTCATAGCATAGCCTCCAAATAGGGCTGCATGACCCGTTGGACGCGACAGACTGCTGCATAACGCCAGAGGTCGTCAACGGTGCATTTGTGTGTACGCAGCCCGTCACGCAACGCCTCCAGGGCCACGTCCAGACCAATCTTGAGGCGATACTTGAAGCAGTCGCAGATCGTCTTGGACGGGTTGTAAATATGTACAGCAGCGCCTTCGATCAGGTGGGTATCTACCCCAAGCCGAAATGCGTCACCGGAGAAACGCACAAAACGGAGCGGCAGATCTTGCGTCTGCGGTTGCCAGGCTTTGTTCTCGATGGCCAACCAGACCTGAAAGGGCGATTGGGTGGTCAGTCCGTGGAAACGCAACGCAGAGAGCAGACAGACAACCGCGTCTGGCGCGCGCTTGCTGGCTTCGACAAAAGTGTGGTTTTCTGTAATGGGGGCATCGGGCAGCATATACAACCCGCGCCCGACGCGCAGGAGAGCGCCCTGCGCCACCAGGCGCGCCAGATAGTGGCTGGGAATGCCCTGCGCGGCCAAGTCGCGCGGGCGCAGCACACCGCTGCTTCTGGCAAGGTCAAGAAGTTTCTGCGTCTGTTCCGCGCTTGTATAGCGCATAAATCAATTCCTCGGTATATGTAAATAACTACCGAGGAATTGTAACACAAGAACATCAGCGTTCAAGAAATGGGATTCCATCTCTCAAATAAAACATCTCCCCATCCCCAGCCCACGCCCCAGGCGGTGGAGTCTGGCGTTGAGGATTTCGGGCCGCAGCGCGCTGAGCTATCCCCGACGCAAGAGCGGGTTATGTGGCAGGATATCTAGTGAGCGAGACAGGCGACCACCCCCAAAATTATGACACACACTCTTACGTTTGTGACTTTCTTACACATTGACAACCAATCCCCCTGTTGTTATGATGACGTTTGCTGGAATCCCCCAAACTACCCGAAAGAATACAGTTCACAGGAATTGACGGATTTGATTCTGCGCAATCGGCTTTCATCTGCGCAAATCTGCGTCCAAAAATTTTCTTGGACTTGCTACGCCTACCGACAGAATTGCTGGGAAAAATGATCAACGACTACGAAACCTTTGAAATTGAAGTGGGGGCGAAAACGCCCGACGGCTATCCCATCCGCGTAAAGTCGCCGGACGGGGACGCGCGCGGTCTGCTGCGGATTGGGGCGGACGATTTCGCGCTGGGCGAGGCTCTTGCCGCCATCGAACGGCGCGATGTGGACGCAGAGTATCTGGTCCAACTGGGCGACTATCTCTTTGCCGAGCTGCTCAATGACGCCAGTCTGCTGGAACGCTACCGCACCAGTCTGGGCACTGTGCGCGGCCAAGGCAAGGGGCTGCGCGTGCGTCTCAGTTTTGATGACCCCGGCCTGGCCGCCTACCCCTGGGAATTTCTGCACGACCCCGAGGAAGATGGCTTTCTGGCCATCGCGGCGCAGACCGCGCTGGTGCGCTACGTGCCTATGCGCGGGCCTGTTCGTCCGCTGGCCATGAGTCTGCCCCTGCGCGTGCTGGTCGCCATCGCCGCTCCCAGCGACCTGGACGCTCTGGACGTGCGGCGCGAGAGGCGGCTGATCGAAGACGCCCTGGCCGAGCAGCAGGCGCAGCGTAACATCCAACTGCTGGTGGTGGAAAGGGCAACGACGGCCAAGATCAACGACGCTATGAAAACCTTTCGGCCGCACGTCTTCCACTTTATCGGTCACGGCGTCTACGCCGACGAGCAGGTCTATCTGGCCCTGGAAGATGACGAGGGCACGGCCAGACTGATCAGCGAACGTGAGTTCAGCGAGATTTTTGCCAGCGTCAACGAGACGCGGCTGGCTGTGCTGAATGCCTGTCAGAGTGCGAACACATCCAGCACAGTGCCGCTGGTGGGTCTGGCCCCCAAACTGCTACAACGCCAGTTGTCGGCAGTGGTGGCGATGCAGCAGCCCTTCACTGATCAGGCGGCGCTGGTCTTCAGCCGCAGCTTCTACCGCAGTTTGGCCCTGGGCGCGCCGGTAGACGGGGCGGTGTCGGTAGCCAGGGGCGACATTTATACCGAACTGGGCAGCGACCAGATCGATTGGGCCATTCCTGTACTCTTTCTGCGCGCCCAGGACGGGCGTCTCTTCCGCGTGGAGGAGAACAGAGTGCAGGCTACGCAGAGTTTGGAGATTCCGCCGCCGCCAGAACCCCAGTCGATCCCCCCACAGCGCGGCTTTGTCGGGCGGGAAGAAATCGTGGCGCGCTGTGAAGCGTCGCTGGCGGAATTTGGTAGCGTGGCAATTACAGGCATGACAGGCATCGGCAAAAGCGCGGTCGGTGCGCATCTGGCCCAGCGCTACACGGATCGCTACAAGATTTTTTGGCATCCGTGCGCCGCCGGTGAAGGGATCGAGATGATCTTCTGGAAGCTGGCCGCTTTTATGGCCTGGCACGGCAACGCAGGCCTCTGGACGACGTTGCAATCTGCCCTGCTCACCGGCAGCCCGCCGCCGCCCAGCAATCTGCTGGCTGATTATGTGATTCAAAACCTGCAATACCAGGAGTATCTGCTCTGTCTGGATGACTACCATCACCTGGAGGCTTCCGGCCACGCGGACCCGGCGCTGAGCCAATTTATCGCCCGGCTGCGTCCGCTTGTCTTTGACGGCAAACTTAGCATAATTGTCGTCTCCGACCAGATACCCACCTTTCACACGGTCACAGCCCCGGTCATTCTGACAGGGCTGGCAGAAACCGAATGTCTGGCGCTGTTGGAGGCCAACGGTCTGCGCGTAGAGGCGGGCATTGCCAGCCAGTTGATCGCCCACACCGAAGGCAACCCCCAACTTCTGCTCCTGGCGGCCCAGGTGGTGCAGCGCTCGCCCAACCCCCAGCGCGTGCTGGCCCGTCTGGGCACGGCCCCCTCCATCCTCGACTATATCGTGCGCGAGTTGGACAACCAACTGAGCCAGGACGAGCGGGAGAAGATGCGGGGTGCGGCCATTTTGCTCGACCAGGCGGGGACGCGCTGGGTGATCGAGGCGATCACCCAATCCACGGATTCCCTGCCCGCCCTCCTCCAGTTGACCAATCGCCATCTGCTGGAGACGCTGGAAGGGAAGTTCGAGTGGGAATATCACCAGCACAGAGTCCTGCAAACGATTTATTACTACGGCCTGCTCGCTCCGCCCCAACGTCGGGAGATGCATCTGCGCGCCGCTGCCTATTACCGGCTGGATGAGGTGGACGACTACAAAGCTGCCCTGCATTTTTTCAACGCCGGAGACCACCTGCGCGCGGCCCAGATTTTGACCGGGGACATTTGGAGTATCATCAATCTGGGCTATCGAGAGCCAGCCATTGTTCTGCTGGATGGGCTGGCCGCGCAAAATCTGCCCTCTCCGCAATGGGAACGGGTGCGCATCGCCCAGGGAAAGATCAACAGCTATTTGCGCCGAACAGATGTAGCCCAGCGCGCCTTTGCGGAGGCGCTGAGCAGTTTGGAAGGGATGATCGATCTGGCGGAGGCCGCGGAACTGGTCGGCTATGCCTGTTGGGGAATGGCCGATCTGCTCCAATACGACGCGCCACAAGAGGCGCTGGGTTGGGTGGAGCGGGGTCTGGCGCGCCAAGCAGAGAGCAGCGCTTCAATCCTGCACGCCGATCTGCTGGTCAAATTGGGCACAGTTTACAGCGCACTGGGCAATTTTAGCGACGCGCTAGAAGCGATTGAGCGCGGGCTGGCGCTGCTGGGCAACCGTCACCATCTGTTGCGCGTGGGCGCGTATGAGAACCGGGGCGTGTGCTACTACCAGTTGGGCGATCTGAGCGCGGCGGTGGCGTCCTGGCAGCAGGGCATCCAGACCGGGCGCAGATTGCGCAATCTGGTGCGAGAACCGAGCCTGCGCCTCAATCTGGCCGTGGCCTATATGACGCTGGGCGAATGGCCGCAAGCCAGCGAGAGCTATGCAGAAGCAGCCGAACTCAGCCGGCAGTGGGGCAACCTCAACATCCAGACGCTGGTTCATCTGAATTCGGGCATTCTCTACACAAAACAGGGGCAGCAGGCGCTGGCTGAATCCCACCTGACCAGCGCCCTCGAGCTGGCCCGGCAGCACGGATTGGATGAATGGGAAGGCCACGCCCTTTTCTCTCTGGCCGATCTGCGTCTGCGCCAGCAACGACTGGACGAGGCTGGGGCACTGCTGGCCGCAGCCGAAGGGCTGATCGCAGACAGCCAACACGACTACCAGAAGCCGGAACTCCTGCGTCTGCAAGCTCTGACCAGTCTAGCCGCGGGCGATTTGGCCCAGGCCCGGTCCCAGGCCGAAGAGTCCATCGCAGCAGCCCAGACATTCGGAATGGAAATGGATACCGGCGTCGGCCAGCGGGTGTTGGGACAGGTTCTGGCCGCCGGAGGACAGATGGCGGACGCGGTTGCTGCTTTTCAAAAGAGTCTGGAGTTGCTGAAGGGCAAAGACGCCTACGCGTTGGCCTGTACACAGATGGAGTTGGCCCAGACGCTGGAATCTGTCATTGCGTCTGGAGAGGCGAAAATTCTCGATACAATTCCAGACCCACAGAGCTATGCAGCCGATCTGTCCAGCCAGGCGTCGGCGATGTTCGAGCGCTTGCAAATCGTCCATTGAATCGGAGATTCTACTTTCGATTTCAGGAGGTCGCGATGATTCACCAAAAGCTACTGTGGTTGCGTTGGGCCGCCCTGCCCGAATCCCGCCGGACTCTGCATAGAGCACGGCTGTTCGGCTGGATGGGCTTGCTGGTCTTTGGTTTGACGTTCGGCCTGCTGTTTGGTTTGGCCTTCACCTCTGCTCCGGCTTTGGCCCATGACGACCCACCGCTTGATTCGTTCGCTTCCTGGTCCTCCGGCGATAACGAAGACACTACCAGCGTGGCCTGGGGCGATGTGGACGGGGATGGCGATCTGGACCTGGCCGTCGGTAATTCGGGTGAACCCAACAAACTCTATCTGAATGAGGACGGGCGCTTGCAGACCGCGACCGACAACCCCTGGGCCTCCGCTGACAACGATAACACCCGCAGCGTGGCCTGGGGCGATGTGGACGGCGATGGCGATCTGGACTTAGCTGCTGGCAATAGCGGCAGCGCCAACAAACTCTATCGCAATGAGCAGGGTGTCCTGCAGATGCAAAGCGATTGGTGGCCCACGGCTATCTATACGACAACCAGTATCGCCTGGGGGGACGTGAATGGGGACGGCTATCTCGACTTGGCCGTGGGCAATGATGGCAGCCCCAACCAACTCTATCTGAATCTGGCGGGTACGCTGCAGATCACGCCCGCCTGGTCCTCCGCCTATAGAGAAACAACCACCAGTGTCGCCTGGGCTGATATGAATGGGGATAAGAAACTCGACCTGGCCGTCGGCAATAAGGGCAGCGCCAACAAACTCTATCTCAATGTGGGTGGTCATTTGCAGATCACACCCACCTGGTCCTCCGTCTATACCGATACTACCACCACTGGCGTAGCGTGGGGTGACGTGGACGGGGACGGCGACCTGGACCTGGCCGTCGGCAATTATCTCAGTCCCACCAGACTCTATCTGAATCAGTGGAATGTGCAGCCAGACGATCCTCTGCAGGCCGATGCCGACTGGTCCCCCGGTGCTGGCGATTATACCAATAGCGTGGCTTGGGGGGATGTGAATGGGGATGGCAAACTCGACCTGACCGTCGGCGACAAGCTCTATCTGAATCAGGACGGGCGCTTGCAGAGCGTGGCCGCCTGGTCCTCCAGCGAAGACGCTCCTATCAAGAGCGTGGCCTGGGGCGATGTGGACGGGGATGGCGACCTGGACCTGGCCACCGGCACGCCCGGTTCCAACAAACTCTATCTGAATCAAACTGGGCGTTTGCAGAGTGCGCCCGCCAATCCCTGGGAATCCGGCGCAGGCGATAATACCAGCAGCGTAGCCTGGGGCGATGTGGATAGGGATGGCGACCTGGACCTGGCTGTCGGCAATTATGGCACTGCCAACAAACTCTATCGGAATCAAGACGGTCGTCTGCAGACCGTTACTATCTGGTTTCCCAGTCCAACCTATACGACGACGACTAGCGTGGCCTGGGGGGATGTGAATGGGGATGGCTATCTGGACCTGGCCGTCGGCAATAAGGGCAGATCCAACAAACTCTATCTGAATCTGGGCAATCGCTTGCTGACCACGCCCGACTGGTCTTCTGACTATACCGAAACTACCACCAGCGTGGCCTGGGGAGATGTGGATGGGGACGGCGACCTCGACCTGGCCGTTGGCAATTATAGCAGCCCCAACAAACTCTATCTGAATGAGGGCGGGCACTTGCAGACCACACCTGATTGGTCTTCTATCTATACCGAAACGACCACCAGCGTAGCCTGGGGGGATGTGGACGGGGATGGTGATCCGGACCTGGCCGTCGGCAATGAGTGGTGGGCTCCCAGCAAACTTTATCTGAATCAGGGCGGGCGCTTGCAGACCGATGCCTCCTGGTCTTCTGACGATGACGATCACACCACCAGCGTAGCCTGGGGGGATGTAGATGGGGATGGCGACCTGGACTTGGCCGTCGGCAATAGCCGCGACCCCGACAAGCTCTATCTGAATCAGGGCGGACGCTTGCAGACAGCGGCCGCCTGGTCCTCCGGCAACAGCGATACCACCACGAGCGTGGCCTGGGGGGATGTAGATGGCGATGGCGACTTGGACTTGGCCGTCGGTAATTCGTATAGCTCCAACAAACTCTATCTGAACCAGAATGGGAGCTTGCAGACTGCGGCCAACAATCCCTGGTCTTCCGAAAAAAACGATTTCACCAGCAGCGTAGCCTGGGGCGATGTGGATGGGGATGGCGACTTGGACCTGGCCGTCGGCAACGCCAGCTACGCTGGTGGCAGTCGTAATACGATCTATCTGAACAACACCCAGCCAGTCACACGGCCAACCAACTATGGCCCCACCATCGCGGTGACCCGGCCAGTGACAACCGACAACGCCAACTTTTTCTCGTCTCCCCTCCTGGTAACTGGTCCAACAATACCCGTTACCTATACACTTAAGGATAAGGAAGGAGATCGAGTTGGTCAGGTCAGGGCCGAATACTCGCCCGATGGCGGGGGGCGGTGGTTTCCGGCTACCGCTACGACAGCCACGCCGACAACAAACTTGATTTCCGGCACCCATATCTACGGTTGGAATATCTTTGCCAGCGGTTTCTTCGGTCAAAGCGGTTTCTTTGGTCAATCGGACAATGTGGTGCTGCGCTTCATTGCGAGTTCCCAACCGTTGAGCAATACAGTTGCCCTCACCGGCACCTTCCGCTACACAAATACGGCTGTGGGACCCATTCAGCGGGCCTTTGCCAGCGCCGTTACCTACCCATTCCAGGTGCGAGGCAGCCAGGTGCAGGTGATCAGCGGCACGCTGCCGGCAGCCAATGCCATCGTCTATCGGCTGCCTGTTGGACAAAACCGGGGCGCGCTGCCCTTCAGCCCGGAACAGGACGGCATTCCCAGCCAGAATGCCGCGCCATTCCGCACCAACAGCCAGGGCTATCTGGGAGGGCGGAATCGCTTGGAGAAAGGCGACACGCTGGTGGCCCTGCTGCCGGTTCCTCTCTCTACGACTCTGCCTATGACCCTCTCTGCGGCGTTGAGTGATACGGCCCGCCTCTTTTATGCGAATATTACGAATATCACGTCCACAGCGGGCAGGCTGGAGGGCTTTGTCGTCGAGCAATTCGGCGTGCAGCAGATCGAAGTCTCCCAAGCGAAACCTCTTCTGCTCTTCGATCTGAAAGTGGCGCTGGAATGGGATGCCAGCGCGGACCCCAACTTTATGGAGCGGCTGCGCTTTGATCTGCAACGAACTTCAGAATTCCTCTTCGACCTCAGCAATGGTCAGGCCGCGCTGGGCAATCTGACCATCTACCAGGACGCCAAACGCTACCTGTCCGACGGCGACGCCAAGCTGCAGCCCTGGATCGAGGCGAATATCCGCATCTACGCCTCCAACCGTCTGCGCCCCAACGCCAGCGTGGGCGGCGCGATTGATCTGACAATCACAGCTCCATTCTCATCGGCCATCCAATACGCGCCTGGGCAGGTGCGCATGGGCGTAGTCTGGAACCGCTACGGCCAAGACCAGAATCTGGGCGAAGATTGGCCGCGCGCCCTGGCCCACGAGTTGGGTCACTACCTTTTCTTTCTGGAAGACAACTATCTCGGATTGGACAACGAAAGCGGTCTTCTGATTCCCATCGATAGCTGCCCCGATTCGGCAATGACCGACGCCTATCGGGAGGATCACAGCGAATTCTTGCCGACAAAGGAGCATTCGTGGGATGCAGGTTGCAAGAAAACGCTGGCGGGCGAGCATTCGGACTGGGGAACCATCAAGGCTTTCTATCCGGGCGTGTTTCAAGTCCAGGACAATCCCGGCCCCTCAGTCTTGCCTCTGGCCGTGACGCAAATCCGGGAAGTTGCCTGGCCGGCGACGGCAGACGAGGCTGTTCCCGCACCGCTGGCCGTGCCCATTTTCTATCTCACCGATGAAAGCGGGGGGCTTGTCGATCCCGGCGCGAACGCCCGCGCCTATCTCTACCAGAATGAGCAGGTCATCGAATTGGGCCGCCCGCGCTTGGATCAAATCACGGCTTATGGCGCGCGTGTGGGCGACCGCTTGTGTGTCTATGCGGCCGCTCTCCCCACCGGCAGCGGTCTGGGCTGCGAGACGATTCGTGCGGGCGATAACCAGTTGGAATTGGCGACCGTCCCCGGCTGGCAGCCGGATATCCGTATCTCGGCGATCACCTCCAAGACGATTATAGTCCGGGTCGCCATGACAGGGACCGAGCAGCTATGGGCCCGGATCTACCCGCTACATGCGCCGTCTGTACTCAGCGGCACATTGGCATTCGATGGCGAGAGTGGCTTCTTCACCCACGAGTTCACTCTGGAAGATGCGGATGTGGGCGCACTGGTGCGGGTGTGGATTGGAGATGCCAACGGACCAGTGCCCGCCGATCCGCCGCGCGAGAGCGTCACCGGCTACACTCTGGGCGGCGCTCCTGTGGGCCTGGGTCGCTATGTGGGTCTGGGCCGCTATGTCGGCCTCGGCCGTTATGTGGGGTTGAGTCGCTATGCGCCAGCTTCATCCGCCGACGGCCAGATCATCATCTATGGCAAAGAGTTGACCTTTGATGAAGGCGAATTCTTTGTCCTGCAGACAGCCACTGCGCTGCCCCGGATCATTCCCTGGGCCACAGTCGTCGGCAACGCCTACTGGTTCTCCCGTTCCCGTGGCGCGGCGGACCTGGGCAAAGCGTCTATCAGCTTCAACTATCTGAGCAATGAGGTGCCGCCGGGGGAAGAAGATTTCCTGCGCATCTACTTTCTGGCCGATAGAGCGCCAAAGTGGGAGAAGTTGAAGACAGAACTCAATACGACCTACAACCTGGTCTCAGCCCAGGTGTATAGTGACGGCTTGTACGCGCTGATGAGCAGCGTCGAGGTGACGCTGACCGCGTTTCCGGGCACTCACTGGGCGTCCTTTGGCTTCCCCGTCAACGCGACGCGGGGGGTGACGACAGCCCTGCTCTCCATCAGCAGCCATTACACGACAGTCTACGGCTATGACCCGGCGGACGCCGAAGACCCGTGGAAGATGTACGATGTAACGATTCCCGCGCATATTCAGGAGCAGGTGAACGATCTCAAACGCTTCGAGTTCGGGCGGAGTTATTGGATCAGCGTGGATGGGGAACTGCTTCTACAACTAAAAGGTCAGCAGGCGCAAGCGCGTTCGACCGGTAGCGGATCGATCTTTGCGCCGCCCGCCACCTATTACGGACAGATCGTGCCTACGCCAGAGTTTGACCCGCACGGCGTGACGGCAACAATCAACGGCCATATCTGCGGGCGTGGCCGGACCTTTGCAGTAAATCAACAGGTCTACTATGCGGTCAATGTCTCGGCGGATGGTCCTGGCGCATCGGATTGCGGCGTCGTGGGTAGACCCGTTGCCATTCAGGTTGAAAATAGCGAGTTTTCTGCGCTTGTGGGTTGGGACAATGACCGGCCGTGGGAAGTGACCTTAAAGTTAGAGACGCCCACCCCAACAAGTACGCCGACGCCGACAAATACGCCGACCCACACGCCAACGGTCACGCCGACGCCGACCCACACGCCGACGAGTACACCGACACCGACCCACACGCCGACGGTCACGCCGACGCCGACCCACACGCCGACGGTCACGCCTACGCCTACTCACACGCCGACGGTCACGCCCACGCCAACCCGCACACCGACGGTCACGCCAACGCCGACCCGCACACCGACGGTCACGCCGACGCCGACCCGCACACCGACGGTCACACCGACGCCGACCCACACGCCGACAAATACGCCAACGCCGACACGGACACCGACGCCGACTCACACGCCGACGGTCACGCCGACGCCGACTCACACACCGACGGTCACGCCGACGCCGACCCACACACCGACGGTCACGCCGACGAAGACGCCAACCGTGACAAGCACACCCACGGCTACGCCGACAATACCACCGCCGAATACTTTGTATCTTCCTCTGCTTCAGAACTAATCCGTTCCTGATGCGCGCCTGCACGCCACGGGGAATGATAGAGGACTGTGGACGAAGGACAATTTTCAGGGTAGAGTCCATCTATCCTATTGATTTCAGGAGGTCGCGATGATTCGCCAAAAGCTACTGCGGTTGCGTTGGGCCACCCTGCCTCAATCCCGCCGGATTCTGCATCGAGCAGGGCTGTTCGGCTGGATTGGCTTGCTGGTCTTCGGTCTGACCTTCGGCCTGCTGTTCGGTTTGGCCTTTACTCCTACTCCGGCTTTGGCCCAGGATAGCCCACCGCTGGACCCCTTCGATTCTTGGAACGCCGGTGCCAGCGATGACACGACCAGCCTGGCCTGGGGCGATGTGGACGGGGATGGCGATCTGGACTTGGCCCTCGGCAAAGAGGGCAGCGCCAATCAACTTTATCTCAACCAAAATGGCGAGCTGCAGACCACACCATTCTGGACTTCCGGGGATAGCGATAACACAAAGAGCGTGGCCTGGGGCGATGTGGACGGCGATGGCGATCTCGACCTGGCCGTCGGCAATAGCGGCAGCCGCAACAAGCTCTATCTCAATCAGCAAGGTGTTCTGCAAACGGCAACCACTTGGTTCCCCATCAATACCTACACGACGACCAGCGTGGCCTGGGGCGATATAGATGGGGATGGCGACCTGGACTTGGCTGTCGGCAATAGCGGTAGCCCCAACAGGTACTATCTCAATCAGAATGGTACTCTGCAGACCACGCCCGCCTGGTCCTCCATCTATACCGAAACTACCCGCAGCATAGCCTGGGGGGATGTCAATGGAGATGGCAAATTGGACCTGGCTGTCGGCAATGAGGGCACTCCCAATAAACTCTATCTCAACCAGAGCGGTCACTTGCAGACCGCGCCCGCCTGGACTTCTGCCTATACCGACACGACCGCCAGCGTGGCCTGGGCGGATATGGATAGGAACGGCAAGCTGGACCTGGCCGTGGGCAATCAGGGCACTCCCAACAAACTCTATCTCAACGTGGGTGGTCACTTGCAGATCACACCCACCTGGACTTCTGCCTATACCGAAACGACCACCAGCCTAGTCTGGGGGGATGCGGATAGCGACGGCGACTTGGACCTGGCCGTCGGCAATACGGGCAGTTCCAACAAACTCTATCTCAATCAGCCAAATGCTCTACAGATCACAGCCACCTGGTCCTCCCTCTATACCGGGACTACGAACAGTGTGGCTTGGGGCGATGTGGATGGGGATGGCGACCTGGACCTGGCCACTGGCATTGACGGCAGCAGCCAGCTCTATCTGAACCGGCGGGGCGCTCTACAGAGCGTTGCCGCCTGGACTTCCGGTGGTGCGGATTCTGCTTTTAAATATACCAACAGTCTGGCCTGGGGCGATGTGGATAGGGATGGCGACCTCGACCTAGCCACTGGCAATAGCGGCTACAACAACGTCTACCTGTATCTGGAGGAGGAACAGCGTCTGCAGACCGATGCCGACAGCCCGCCGCCCTGGGAATCTGAGGATTCCGATGACACCCAAAGTGTGGCTTGGGGGGATGTGAATGGCGATGGCTACCTCGACTTGGCCGTCGGCAATTACGGCAGCCCTAATAAGCTCTATCTAAACCTGGACGGGCGCTTGCAGATCACACCCACCTGGTCCTCGGCATATAGCGATACTACCATCAGCCTAGCCTGGGCCGATGTGGATGGGGATGGCGATCTGGACCTGGCTGTGGGCAATCGAGATCATTCCAACCGACTCTATCGGAATGAAAACGGGCATTTGCAGATCGTTCCTAGCTGGTCCTCTGAAAGGACAGAACTCACCCTCAGCCTGGCCTGGGGAGATGTGGATGGGGATGGAGACCCGGATTTGGCCGTCGGCAACGATGGAGAGAAGATTCTGATCTATCGGAATATGGGCGGTGAACTGCAAACCGCGGCCACTTGGTCTTTGAGCGACAGGGATTCCACACACAGCTTGGCCTGGGGGGACGTGGATGGGGATGGCACCTTGGATTTGGCAGCAGGCAATGGGTGGAGAACTTCTAATAAACTTTATCTCAATCGTGGTGATGAACTGCAAACCACGGCCGACTGGTCGTCCAACGATAGCGATCATACCACCAGCGTGGCCTGGGGGGATGTGGATGGGGATGGCGACCTCGACCTAGCTGCCGGCAACCGCTACGGTTCCAACAAGCTCTATCTAAATGTGGGCGGGCGCTTGCAGACTGCGGCCGACAACCTCTGGTCTTCTCTCTATAACAATAATAACAATTCTACAACCAGTGTGGCCTGGGGGGATGTAGATGGGGATGGCGACCTGGATCTGGCCGTCGCCAGTGAGCACGGACCCGAAAAGTTCTACCGAAACAATACGCAGCCAGCCACTGGGCCAACCGGTCATGGCCCGACTATTGCGGTGGTGCGTCCGGGCGTAACTGGCGATGCAAACTTCTTTTCTACACCTCTCCTGGCGACTGGCCCGACCATCCCCATCACCTACACCCTCTTTGACCGGGAGGGAGACCGGGTTGGTCAAGTCAGGGCCGAATACTCGCCCGAAGGTGGGGGAAGATGGCTTCCTGCCATCGCTACGACCGCCACGCCGACAACAAATCTGGTTAGCGGCACCCACGTCTACGAATGGGATATCTTTGCCAGCGATTTCTTCGGTCAATCGGACAATGTGGTTCTGCGCTTGATCGCCGCTTCCCAACCATTGAGCAATACACTTGTCGCTGCTGGCACGTTCCGCTACACCGATACAGTGGCAGGACCCTACCAGCGCCCCTATGCCAGCGCAACCACCTACCCCTTCCGGGTGCGCAGCAGCCTGGTGCAGGTGATCAGCGGCACTCTGCCTGCGGCCAACGCTATCGTCTATCGGCTGCCTGCTGGGCAAAGCCGGGGCGCTCTGCCCTTCAGTGCTGCAGAGAACGGGGAGGCCACCACGGACACCGCGCCGTTCCGCACCAGCAGCCAGGGCTATCTGGGCGGACGCAACAGCATAGATATCGGCGATACGTTGGTGGCCCTGTTGCCTATCTCTCTACCGATGACTCTCTCCCAGGCGATGAGTGATACGGCTCGGCTCTATTACACGAATATCACACCCACAGAGAGCGGTCTGGATGGTTTTGTGGTGGAAAAATTCGGCGTACAACGGGTTGAAGTCTCTGCCCAAAAGCCACTTCTGCTCTTCGATCTGGCTGTGGCCCTGGAATGGGACGCCAGCGCCGACGCCAACTTTATGGAGCGTCTGCGCTTCGATCTGCAACGAACTTCGGAATTTCTCTTTGACCTCAGCAACGGTCAGGCCGCCCTGGGCAACCTGACCATCTATCAGGACGCCAAACGCTATCTGGCCGACGCCAACGCCGCGCCTCAGCCCTGGATCGAGGCGGATATCCGTCTTTACGCTTCCAACCGTCTGCGCCCCAACGCCAGCGTGGGTGGCGTTGTAAACACAATAATTTCTGATACGAAAGTAATCACTGATCCGAATGAATCCGCCATCCAATACGCACCCGGCCAGGTGCGCATGGGTGTGGTCTGGAATCGCTACGGGCAGGACCAAAACCTGGGCGAAGATTGGCCGCGTGCCCTGGCCCACGAACTGGGCCACTATCTTTTCTTCCTGGAGGACAATTATCTGGGGTTTGATGAAGCCGATCTTCTGATTCCCGTCGATAGCTGCCCCGATTCGGCCATGACCAACGCCTATCGGGAGGACTTTAGCGAATTCTTGCGGGCCGAGCAGTGGGGCGCAGGCTGCCAGGCAACCCTGGCGGGCAGCACCACCGGGCGTGCGGATTGGGCAACCGTGCAGGCTCTTTATCCTGGCGTCTTCCAGGTCAAGGAGAATCCCGGCCCCTCAGTCTTGCCTTTGGCCGTGACGCAAATCCGGGAAGTTGCCTCGCCGGCCACGGGGGACGAGACTGTTCCCACACCGCTGGCCGTGCCCATTTTCTATCTCACCGATAAAAACGGGGGGCTTGTCGATCCCGGCGCAGACGCCCGCGCCTATCTCTACCAGAACGAGCAGGTGATCGAACTGGGCCGCCCGCGCTTGGACCAGATCACGGCCTATGGCGCGCGCGTGGGCGACCGCTTGTGTGTCTATACGCCCGATCTCCCCACCGGCAACGGTCTGGGCTGTGAGACGATCCGTGCGGGCGATAACCAGTTGACATTGGCGACCATCCCCGACTGGCAGCCGGATATCCATATCTCGGCGGTTACATCCAGAACGATTGCGCTGCGCGTCGCCATCACAGGCACGGGGATCGTATCCGGCAGCGGTGAGCGGCTGCTGGTCCAGGTCTACCCGCTTCATGCGCCGTCTGTACTCAGCGGCACATTGACTTTGGATGGCAAGAGCCGTTTCTTCACCGGCACATTCACCCTGGAAGATGCGGACGTGGGCGCGCTGGTGCGGGTATGGGTCGCCGGCGCAGCGCCGGACAAGCCGCTGCGCGAGAGCGTTACGGGCTACACATTGGGTGGCAGTCCGGTGGGGCTGAGCCGTTACGTGGGTCTAAGCCGTTGGGTAGGGCTGAGCCGCTGGGTAGGGCTGAGCCGCTATGCTCCGGCCTCGTCTTCGGACGGCCAGATCATCATCTATGGCAAAAACTTGACTTTTGACGAAGGCGAGTTCTTTGTCTTGCAGACGGCGACCGCTTTGCCCGACACGCCACCGTGGGCGACGGTCATCGGCAACGCCTATTGGCTATCAACGGCAGGGGCATCGGCTGACTTGAGCGGTTCGTCGATCAGCTTCAATTACTTGAGCAGTGAAGTTCCTCCCGGCGAAGAAGAGTTCCTGCGCATCAACTTCTGGGATGGCGCGACCTGGGCAGCATTACCGACCAAAGGCATTGCAAAGTACAATCTGGCCTCAGCTGCGGTGCAGGGGCCGGGACTCTACGCCCTGATGAGCAGCATCAGCGTGACTTTGACGACATTCCCCGGCGGCCACTGGGCGGCCTTTGGCTTCCCGATCAACGAGACACGGGCGGTGACGACGGCTCTGCTCTCCATCAGCGGCCATTACACCACAGTCTACGGCTATGACCCGACGGATGCCGAAGACCCGTGGAAGATGTACGATGTGAATATCCCCACGCATCTTCAGGAGCAGGTGAACGATCTCAAGAGTTTCGCATTCGGGCGCAGCTATTGGATCAGCATTGATGAGGAAGTTGTTCTGCAATTGAAGGGGAAGCAGGCGCAAGAGCGTTCTGCCGATACCGGATCGATCTTCGCGCCGCCCGCCACCTATTACGGGCAGATCGCGCCCATGCCCGGATTTGTCCCACAGGCGGGAATGGGCGTGACGGCGACAATCAACGGTCAGATATGCGGGCGTGGCCGGACGTTTGAGGCCAATCAACAGGTCTACTATGCGGTCAACGTCTCGGCGGATGGCCCTGGCGCACCCGGTTGCGGCGTCGTGGGTAGACCCGTTGTCTTTCAGGTTGAAAACAGCGAGTTTTCCGCGCGCGCTGATTGGGACAATGACCGGCCGTGGGTGGTGGTTCTGCAAGTAGAAGCGGATACTACGCTCTATCTTCCTCTGCTTCAGAGATAATCCGTGTCAATCCGTGCGTAGGGGCATGAGGTGGGGCGGGCAGATCAGTCGCCTTCGTCGGCAAATCTCATCCTGCCCCACTCGTGCCCCTACACCGCAAAAACCCGAAAGCCCTGGTTGCCAAAACAGTAGATCACAAACTGTTCGATCTGGGCTTCGGGGTACTCGCGGCGCAAACCCTCGACATAGCCAGCAATCTGCACGCTATCTTCCGGTTGTAGCGCAAAGGCGTCAATGGTGGTGTTGAGTTTGCGCCACTCGGCGTTGGAAAAGTATTTGAACTCGATCACCCAACGCAGCCCGGCGAACTGCTCGTGGTACTTGCCGACAAATTCGAGATCGCTTTTACCCGAAGGATACGAGCGTTCTACATTCCAGGTAAACCACTTGGAAAGATAGCGGCTGCACAGTTCAAAGAAGGTGCTGCGGTAGAAATTTTCGTTGACTTTTGTGAAAATGGCTTCGGGGAATTGTCCAATGTACTCACGCCAATAGCCGGCAAAGAGTGTTCCCAGATCGGGATGGTTGACAAATGCCTGCATCAGCTCGGAATAGCGCGTCGAGACATCAATCTGATACAGCTCATTGAAGTATTCGATAAAGATTTGGCGAATGTTCAGATTGGGCAGACGCAGGAAGAAGTTGTCTTGTTGGGTGAGCATACCCAAATAGAAAAAGGAGATGGGGTAGAAGCTCGGCTGAAAAAACTGGGTCGTATTGAACTTGCTGATGAGAAAGTTTTTGTCATAGGCAATGCGGTTTTCGCTGGTCAACTGGGTGACAAAGGCTTCCGTATCCCCCGCCTGGGCGCTGGTCAACCGGCGCACCCAACTCAGATCGGTGCGTAGGTTCAAATCGGTCAGATATTCTGGCATTTCTTTGTGAATCGTAAAGTAGTCAAGAAAATACATCAAAATCGTGGAGTTATAGAGCGCCTCGCCCTGCGGGTTGACAAAGTGATAGCCATTGTAATGATTCTTAATCACCGTATCCACTTCCGGGCGCGTCGTCGGGTTAATGGCATAATCCCGATACACATCATCCAACAACTGATCGACTTCCGTCTGGGTAAAACCGACCATCGCTTCAAATTCAGGGCGCAGGGTAATGATCGAGGCGATATTAAAGCCGGACGCCAGTTCATCAATCAAAATGGGCAGCACCCCAGTGATAAAAACGTTAGCGATTGCCCCGGTTTCCCGCCCCTCCTTCAACGTTTTGAAGAACGATTTGAAAAAGCTGTCCTCGGCCACCAGTTGTTGGTAGAGCAAATCCTTATGCCCGGTGACCAGTTGGTTGGCAAAGTTGTCATACTCGTCAATGATGACAAAGACGCGTGGCAAGTCGGCCTGCCAGATATGGCCCAGCACAACGCCCAGGTTGTCCGCAACCGGCGCGCTGAGATCCAATCTCGGCATCTCGTCCAACAGGGGCGCATACTGTCGCCGCATGTTGTTTAAGGTGTTATTGCATTGCCGCCGAAAGCTCTGATCAATCTCCTGAATGGTTGGCCCAGTGGCAATCGTGGAAAAGTTTAGATAGAGAATGAGATACTGATTCTGCTGGCCCGTTGGTTGTTGACCGATCCACGTATGCCCAAAGAGTTCGTCAAATTGCCCGGCGGAATTACGGTCATAGTAGTAGCGCAAAATCGAGCAGAGCAGCGACTTGCCGAAGCGGCGCGGGCGCAGAAAGACCGGATTGCGCACATTTTCCAGTTTGGCAATATAAGCCGTTTTGTCAACAAAATAGCCGTGATCGCGCACAATCGCGGCATAGTTGGCTTCGCTATACAAGACCCGTTTTTTCATACGCTTCTCTCCCACATCATCTCTCCTGGCTGCTGCCGGCTGCGACAAGCTGGAGCGCCGCCCCACAAAATCTGCTCGCACACCCCTATTATACTATATCTTGCCCAACGCCTGCGCACGCCCAAGAACCCAACCTACGGGTTGGTCGCCATCTCCTCCAGCACATCCGCGGCCACGGGCACCCCGCCCAGACTGGCGAACTCCGCCTGCAAAGCGCGGGCATTGGCGCGGATGGGGGAATCGTCGGGGAGTGCGTTGCGCAGGGCCTGGACGAGAAGGGGAACGGTCACATCTTTGGGGGCAAAGCGGTAGCCCACACCGCTGCGCGCCACCCCTTCGGCCTGGCGGCCCTGGTCCGCGGCGTGGGGGACAACGATTTGGGGGACGGCGTGTGTGACCAGCGCGTGGGTTGTGCCTGCGCCGCCGTGATGGATGGCGACGGCGGCATAGGGCAGTACTTCAGAAAAGTTGATCTTGCCCACCACCACCGATGGCTTGGGCAGACGGGCACGCAGGGCTTGACTCCACGCGCTGTTGACGTCGTTGCCCACAGCCAGAATAGGCAAGCAGCCGGTCTGCGCCGCGGCGTGGGCAGCCGCCACAAAGAAATTGGGGTCATCGGTGAAGGCCGTGCCCAGCGTGATAAAAGCCCAGGGCTGGTCCATCGGTAGCTGATTGAGCCAGGGGGTCTCCCAGGGTTTGGCGGGCGGGGCTATGCCACCCACCAGCCGGTTTTGTGGGAGCAGGGGCAGACCGGCAAACCAGCGGGGCGACCAGTAGGTCAGGTGCAGGTGGGGCGAGAGCAAAGCAGGTGCGCCTGCCTGTGCCCAATTGAGACCGCTGATGCCCAAGCGCCGGTTCAACTCTGCCAGCCGGGCCTGGGCAATCTCCGCCACAAACTGGGCATTCTCCGGCAATACCGCGTGGATGGCAGGCCAGCCCGCCACCGCAAAAGGCACACCCAGCACCTCCGCGCTCAACCCCGCCGCTGCCATAAACATCTCACTGATCATCAGGTCCGGCTGCACAGCCTGCCCAATGCGATTGAGCGTTTCGGTGGCTGCGGCCACCCGCTCCACATCAAACCACTGATCCAGGGAGCGGATCATCCGCTGGTTGACGAATTCCTGGGGCGAACCAACTTCGTCCGGCTGTAGCGGCGGGGGCAGGGGCCAGCGCCAGCCGGTCTCGGCCAACACATGGCCTATGAGTCCGTTGGCGGTCAGGGCGGCCTGAACCTCCGCACCACTGGCCCAATGGACTTCGTGCCCCCGCCGCGCCAGCTCGGCCGCGGTGGCGAGAAAACCACCCCAGTCCAAATGGCCGACCAATTGGGCAGATGCAAAGAGAAAACGCATTATATCAACCGCAGCCTGGAGTCATGCGATAGAGGCCACCGCTGCCTGTGCCCACCCACAACGCGCCGTCCGGGGCTGTCGTCAGGGACTGAATCGGCCACCCAAGCAATACCCGCTCCGCCACTAGTTGCCCGCCCGCGCTGGCAATCCGATAGAGTCCGGGGTCCCGGCCATACTGAGCATAGAAAACTGTGCCATAGGCCCAGGTGATGGCTGTCGGCGCGGACGTATTGAGAAGTGGCAAAACCGGCGCTGTATACCACTCTTTCTGAATGCCTGCCAACGTCAGGGGAAATCCGTAGTAGGGGGTGGCCGATTCGTCCCCGCCCGCGGCTGCCCCAGAGAGCGAGCCGGGGTCGAAATAGTTTACCTCGTCCCCCGCGCTGGTATCGCCCGGTACATTGGTGGCCCCGTTGTCGGTAAACCAGAGCCGTCCGGATGGGTCTGAGGTCAACCCGTAGGGGTTGCGCACGCCTCTGACTGCGGTTTGGAAGACGCCGATGGTGCGCTCGGAGATCAGTCTGTCGAGCTGGGCCCGCACAATGCGCGAGCCAAATGGATTGCCACCTGCGATGCTCGTCGCCAGGGATTCGGCGGGCACATCCCCATCACCCACCGCAATCAGCCCGTCCGAATAGCCATCCCGCACACCGCCGGCCGAGACGTAAAGCCAGCCGTTGGCAATTGCAATGCCGTTGTTGGCATGAAACAGCCGCCCCTCTACAGCGAAACCCGCGGCCAATCGTTCGTATTGACCCCCATCCACGATACGCCCTACCTCGCCAGCCCGGTTGAGATAGAGTACACCGTTCTGCCAGACCATCCCGGTGATGCGCCCGGACTCGACCAGAATCTCAGAATAGTTCTCTTCGCCGTTCTGATAGACGCCAATCGAGCGACTGGGGTGGAAAGCGTCAAAGAGAATGTTGGGGTCTTGGGTGCCAGTTGTCGGAGAATCCAGACCCATGAAGAGTCTGCCATCCGGCGCAAAGGCCAGACTGGTAATGCCCCGATTGTTTTCCAATTTCTGCTGCAAACGCCGTTCGATGCAGAAGCCACCCTGGGGGATCATCCAGGGATCGTTGTCCGACGGCGCGGACAGACCCAGCGGTGCTGCGCCAATGGACACTTTGGGCACATTCGCCTGCACGGGTGTTGCTGGCTTGGGGGGAGCAGCCGGAGCAGGCGTCCCCGAGCTTGGCGCTGGCTGGGGTACTGGTTTGGCGGCTGGTACAGTCGCTTCTGGCTGGGGACCGGTCAGCCCAATGGGGCGAGATACGGCCACGCTCAACACTTTGTCGATATCGCCCCGGTCGTTCTGCTGGGAGCGGGGCAGATAGGCGGCCAACTGTTCGGCTATAGGAGCCGCCACGCAACTGGCAAACCGCACAAGGGTGCTGTTGATGAACGTCTGAGAATCTTGTGCATCTTCGCACTCGTTGGCCGCCGGGTTATAGTCGGCGCTGCTGATGCGCAGCCAGAGTCGCTCGTCCGCAGGCGTTTCCGGGCGCACTTTGGGCGCGCCGCTCCGAATCCACTCATAGATCAGCCGCTTGTCGCTGTCGGCTAACGCTCCCGCCATAGGCATGACGCCTGTGGAGACCTGATGCCAGAGAAACGAATCCTCCGGTCGGCCCGGCACAATCACCGGACCGCGCATACTGCCAGCCAGCAACGAAGCGTAGTCCGTCACTTTAAGTTCGGCATTCTGCACCAGATCGCCGTGACAGACGGCACAGGTGGCGGCAAAAATGGGTTGAATGTCTTCGTCGTAGCCTACTGCGGGGAGTCCTATACTCTGCTGCAAGCGGTTGAGCGACAGGAGCGGTCGCGGGTCGCCTTCGCTGTAGAGTCCCTCGATGCGTACAAGTGTGCCTGCCGGTGCGCGGCCTACGCGACAGCCGTTGGCTGTTGGCTCGGTGCGCACATTGGCATTGGCCTGCATCACCCCATAGACCGGCTGACCGTCGGCCAGACAGGCGACCCCG
This sequence comes from Litorilinea aerophila, assembly GCA_945905745.1. Taxonomy (GTDB): domain Bacteria; phylum Chloroflexota; class Anaerolineae; order Caldilineales; family Caldilineaceae; genus JACQGT01. The sequence goes on along the minus strand of CAMDQF010000030.1, from coordinate 11,773 downwards.
TCGAAAAGAGTCTCCAATGGGCGGACGCTGCCCAATCCACCCAGGATTTCAGGATTGGATCGGGGTGACAATGGCACGGAAGGGGCTGCAGGGACCGGGGCTACAGCCCCAGCATTGCCAGCTTCTGGCGTTTTCATCGCAACCACAAAAAGCGGCTGCTGGGCACACCCGGTCAGAAGAAAGCCCAGGCTCAGGAGAAGGCAGGTCCAGAGTAAATTTCTTCGTATAGAACGCGGATTTTCGTTCATCGCGATGGTTTCCATCAACTATTCTGCAATAGGGAGCGAGCCGCGGCCATGTCCTGCCGAATCTGGGCAAGCAGTGCCTCCAGATTTTCAAAGCGCTGTTCTGGGCGCAGCCGCTGAACAAAAGCCAATTTCATTGTCTTGCCGTAGAGATCGCCGTCCTGACCTGGCTGGGGGAAATCGAAAATGTGACACTCCACCCGGCGCTCTGTGCCACCCACTGTTGGGCGCATTCCGATATTGGTCACGCTGGCTAGGCGGGGTGACGGGGCTGTCATATCGGCCCAGGCCCAACTGGCGTAAACTCCATCTGCGGGCAGTAATCGTTCGACATCCACCCGCAGATTGGCCGTGGGAATGCCAATCGTGCGCCCTCTCCGGTCGCCATCCACAACTGTGCCGCTGATGGAATAGTCCCGCCCCAGCATCCCGGAAGCCCGCCCCACTTCGCCCATCCGCAATGCCTGACGAATGGAATAGCTGCGCACCTCTTCTCCCGCCATCTGCACGGGCTGCACCACATCCAGCCCAAAGCCCAACTCCTGGCCCAGGGCAGCCAGCACATCCAGATTGCCCGTCCGGTTGCGCCCCAGGGCAAAATCCGGGCCAACCGTCAATCCGGCCAATCCCAAATGGCGCACGAGCAGTTCCAGGAAATTTCGGGGGTTCAATTGAGCCAGTTCAGGGGTAAAGGGTTGGATGATACCCACATCCAAGCCCACTTCTCCGGCCAGAGCCAGCCGTTCTTCAGGTGTGGTCAGCAATTCCAGCGGAGTGTCCGGGCGCAGAACCCTCAGCGGGTGGGGGTGAAAGGTGAGCAGAGCTGACATGCCTGTCTGGGCGGTGGCGTTTTGGCGCAGGCGATCCAGCAGCATCTGGTGGCCGCGATGCAGCCCATCAAAGTTGCCAACGGTGAGAAAAGTCGGGCCGGGCAAATCCGCGTCCCGAATGTCACGAAATATCCGCATAGGATTCCAAGAATTGATAGGTATTGGATATTGGGGGCATGTCGCACTGGCAGACTACCCAATACTTACTATCCAATACCTAATTTTGCGAAGCCATCCACTTTTCGGCTTTGCACAGGATTCCACCGCCGCTTTCGGGCGATGCTTCCAACACCCGCACAATGCCCAACAGTTGATCCCCGTCATCCACTGCCTGCACGACGCCACTGGCGGCATCGAAGGCAAAATCGGGCAGCCAGACCCGCTGGCCCATCCCCAACCGCTGGGCACTTTCTGGGGTCAGCCGCAGTTTGGGCAGGTCCAGCCCTTTGCCCGGCGCAAGCAGCAGTGAGTCCAGCCTGCCCAGCCGGGCGGCATCTTCCACCGCGGCCAGAGTGTGGGCCTGGTCCACCGCAAAGTGACCGGCCACTTCCCGGCGCAAATAGCTCAAATGGCCGCCTGTTCCCAGGGCTGCGCCAATGTCGTAGGCCAGACTACGCACATAAAAACCGGCACTGCACGCCACCCGCAGCCAGAGTTGGTTCGGTTCTGCCACGGAAATTAAGTCCAGCCGGTGGACAACGGTCCGACGCGCTTCCACTACCACATCTTCCCCCCTGCGCGCCTTGCGGTGCAGACTCTCGCCCCCCTGCTTCAGGGCCGAATAGATCGGCGGGCGCTGTTCGATTTCGCCCCGAAAGCCAGCCAGCACAGCTTCCACAGCTTGCGAAGTCAGCGGCCCAACCGGTCGGGTGTCGGTCACCTGGCCCAGCGCGTCGTAGGTGTCGGTGGTCGCGCCCAATGTGACACGGGCCGTATATACTTTGTCGTGGCCCTGATAATACTCCACCAGCCGGGTGGCACCACCCAGACAGAGAACAAGCACGCCCGACGCCATCGGGTCCAATGTGCCAGTATGACCGATACGCCGTTGACGGCTCCAGCGGCGCACCCGCTGCACCACATCGTGGCTGGTGGGGAGATCGCTTCCTGTGCTGGTGGCGTCCTCTGGCAGGCCAGGCTTGTCAATAATCAGCAGTCCGTCCATTGCGCTTTCAGCCATGGGCCGCATTCTGATGCGCCGCATTCTGATGCGCCGCATTCGCTGCCATCGCTTGACGGGCAGCCAACTGGCTACGACGTGCATCTTTCAGGGCATTGGAAACCTGGGCAGCAACGTCTTCCAATGGCCCGGCCAGTGTGCAGCCAGCCGCGGGGGGGTGGCCGCCGCCGCCCAAGGAGAGCGCCACCTGACTCACGTCAAAGCCTGGCTTGGCCCGGAAACTGCATTCCACAACTCTCTCGCCCGCGCTGTTGAACCGTTCGGTAAAGGTCGCACTGATGTCAGCCTCTTTGGCCGAGACGAGAAAACCAGACAGCCCTTCTCCCTCCTTCTCCTCTGCACCTGCCCGCTTGCGCTGGGCCTGGGAAATGGTCGCCCAGATCACCCGCTCCTGTAATTTGGCTTCGCTTAAAATCGCTCCCCACAGACGCATACCCGCAAAGGATCGGCTTTGGATGGTACGCGCCACAATCTCGTGGATAGTCGCGCCGCCCTCGGTCAGACGCATGGCCGCCTGGAGTACGTGAGCATCTGTATTGGATGTGCGAAGGCCCAGGGTGTCGGTGATCAGCCCGGTGAGCAGTGCCACAGCCAGACCGCCTTCGATAGGCGCGCCCAATGCGTCCGCCAGATAGACAAGCATCTGGCACACAGCCGCGCAGCCTGGTGCAACCCAATTGAGTGTGCCGAAGTTGGTATTGGTGATGTGGTGGTCGATGACGAGGAGTAGAGTTTGGCCGTGGAGAGCAGGTCGATAGACACTCCCCATCCGATCCGCGCTGGATGCGTCCAGGCAGATGATGAGGTCGTAGGTGTCGGCTACGGCTGATGCGCCTACAATCTGGTCGAAGCCAGGAATGTAGGCGAAATCGGCCGAGGGTTTGTCTGCCAGGGCCAGGGTGGGCTGCTTGTTCAGATGGCCCAATATCCAGCCCATCCCCAACAGGCTACCGATGGCGTCGCCGTCTGGGGAGACGTGGCTGACGCAGAGAATTCTTTCTGCTGGGAGGATGGCAGAACGAATGGCGCTCTCGATCTCCGGGAGGAGAAAGAGAGCGCCTGCTGTGCTGGTTTGCGTCATGCGCCAGATTCCCCGGTCTGCTCTGGGTCGGCTGGTGTGGGTCGGGCCTCGCGTTCCGCTGCGATCTGGCGCAGGAGTTCGTCCACCCGTGCCGCCCGTTCCGGCGATTCGTCGTAGTAGAAAATCAGTTCGGGGACCACCCGCAAGCCGCAGCGCTCGGCAATCTGTCGGCGCATATAGGCGCCGGCGTTCTTTAGCCCTGTGAGGACTGCCCGCCGCGAAACCGTCTCGTCCGCGTGGTTCACGTAGATTTTTACGGTGCGCAGGTCCCGGCTTACATCCAGATTGGTCACAGTCAAGAGCGAGAGCCGGGGGTCCTCCAGATCGTTGCTGATAATAATGGAAAGCTCTTGGAAGAGCAATTGGGAGACACGCTCCTGACGAATTGTAGCCATAGTTCGTTTCTATCGTACTTGACGTTTCTCAAGGATTTCGATAATGTCGCCTTCCACCAAGTCGGTGTTGATGCCGCCCAGGTGGAGACCGCACTCGAAGCCGGAGCGGACTTCGCTCACATCCTCTGCGAAACGTTTGAGGGTAGAGATGGTGCTGGTGGCGATCTCTTCGCCATTGCGCAGCAGACGCGCGCCAGCATTGCGTTTGACCACGCCGTCCAAGACCATACAACCGGCAATCAGACCGCCGCGGCGCACCCGGAAAAGCTGGCGCACTTCGGCATGGCCGACCACCACCTGCTCGAAGATCGGCTCCAACATACCTGTCAAAGCTAACTCAACGTCTTCGATCATTTTGTAGATGATGTCGTAGTGGCGGATTTCCACTTTGGATTGTTCCGCCCGGGAGAGGGCTGCCTTGTCCACGCCGACGCTAAAGCCGATAATAATCGCATCACTGGCTTCGGCCAGCATCACATCCGACTCGTTGATGTCGCCGATGGCGGCCTGGAGAATCTTGACGCCGATCTCCTCGTTGCCAAGCTCTTGCAGGCTCTGCATAATCGGGCCCAATGTTCCCTGCACATCGGCACGCACAATCAGATTCAGCGTCTCAAGTTCGCCGCCTTCAATGCGGGCAAAGAGATCTTCCAAAGAGACCTGCGGGCGGATGTCAGATTCCTGATGGGCACGATCGATCACTTCCTGTCGTTCCGCGGCAATCGAGCGCGCTGTCTTGTCATTCTTGGCACGCTCAAAGACCTCGCCCGCGGCGGGGACTTCCTGCAACCCCAACACAACAACCGGTGTACTCGGTTTGGCCTCTTTGAGTGGTTTGCCTTCGTAGTCAAACATCGCTTTGATGCGGCCCCAGGTCTTGCCGACCACAAGCGCGTCGCCCTGTTTCAGTGTGCCATTCTGCACCAGCAGGGTGGCTGTCACCCCACGATGTTTGTCCAACTCGGCCTCGATCACAGTGCCCACGCAATGACCCTTGGGATTGGCTGTGAAATGTTCCAGTTCGGCCACCACCAGAATATTTGCCAGCAGATCTTCCACACCCGTACCGCGCAGGGCGCTGACGGGCACGACAATTGTATCGCCGCCCCAGGACTCGGCCTGCAAACCCTCTTTCGCTAGTTCTTCCATCACCCGTTCAACATTGGCGTTGGCTCGGTCCACTTTGTTAAGGGCAACGACGATCTGGACACCGGCGGCTTTGGCGTGGTTGGCGGCTTCCCGGGTCTGGGGCATAATCCCGTCGTCCGCGGCGACCACCAACACCACAATATCCGTGACTTGGGCACCACGGGCACGCATGGCCGTAAAGGCCTGATGGCCGGGCGTGTCCAGGAAGGTGATCTTGCGCCCATTGATTTCGACCTGATAGGCACCCGTGTGCTGGGTGATGCCACCGGCTTCGGTATCCACCACTTTTGTCTTGCGGATGCGGTCGAGCAGGGTCGTCTTGCCGTGGTCCACATGACCGAGTACGGCTACCACGGGTGGTCGCTCGACCAAGTCTTTCGCATTCTCGCCAGCCAGAATTTTCTGTACAAAGATACGTTCTTTGGGTCTGGTTTCCGGTGCAACCTCTTCAGCTATGGCCGCTGCCTGGGCCGCTAATTCCTCTTCCTCTACCTCTGGCCAGAGAATGGCAACACCCAGTTCTTCGCCAATAATAGCGGCGGTGTCGTGATCCAATGCCTGATCAATGGGGGCCATAATCCCAAACTGCATCAGCACTTTGATCAGATCGATGGGACTGCGTACCATTTTGTCTGCCAGATCGCGCACAGTAATATGCGCGCCGACGATAACCACCGATGGAGACTGATTCCCACCGTTCTTTGCCTGTCCTCGTACAGCAGTAGCTGCAGGTTTTGTCATTGTCGCCATACACACGTCCCTCTATTCTTGTAGAATGTCATTTCATGGAATGCAAATTCATCAAATTCGGCTGCCAGCGGGCAACCATCCCACGCGTACACAGATTTGCCACTAATGTTGTGTGAAGCCTGAAATGATGGATGAGGTGTCAGGCACGCCCAAGGGCTGGTGCTTGCTCCTTGGATTTTCATCAGATCGGCCCTGACACGACACTAACACCTGGCAAACAAAAGCAATCAGCCCCTCTGGCATCCAAAAACAGGGCGGACGAAACCAGTGATCAGGTTCATTGCGTGGGAAGAATGAGAAGGCGTGTCGCTGGTCTGTGTATTCAAGAGGGACACTACTTTGGGTAGCGTTCCCTTTGCCACAGGCTCAGGAGAGGAGAAGGAGGAGGAGGAGGGGAGTTGTGGACGATTCAAAATGGTTCAAACCGTACCCAATACACAACGGTGACTATATGTTTACAGTACCATCGTTATGCTCCCCATTCCGTCATCTCCGGCGACATCCTTGCCAATCTCCCACGGAAACCGAGTTTCAGGCTTACGCGTGAACATCGGTCAGCTGGCAATTGTTGAGATTCATCATCGCTTTCCACCGATCCATCGTTCAAATCAAACACGATCTACCCCAGTATACCCGACAAGCCAACGAAGCGCGAAAAAATAGATTCTTTGTAGCTCTTCAATCTATGGCTCCGAGCCTTGATTCCGTTTCTGTCGCTTCATCTTCTTCTGCGACAGGCAGCCCCTGGGCAAAGACCCGCAGCCGGGTGATATCCTCGGCTGTGAGTGCTGTGCGTAAGGCTCGTTGCAAGCCTCGGCTTTCCAGCGCGCTTTCCCAACATCCCCGCCGCGGGTGCAGATAGGCCCCGCGTCCGGACAATTTGCCAGTGGGATCCACTTCGACCCCACTGGCACTGCGCACCACACGTACCAGCGCCCGCTTGCCTTCCTGCTCTCGGCAGGCGATGCATGTGCGCTGGGGTATCGTTCGTTTTCGTGGCTGCTTGCTCGTCTTTGCCATCATTCCACAACTTTATCCGAAGCTGTAATCCGATTCGTCATCGTCGAAAGCAGGCGAACGCCGTTTGGGGCGCTTCTGACTCTTGACCGGTGCTTTGACCGGTGCCTTGGCGGCTTTGCCTTTGCCCTTGCCCCGTTTGCCACCTGATAGATCGTCATCTTCTTCCATTTCCGGTAGCAGCTCGTCTTCAACGTCGAGGTCCTTCAGCAGGTCTGCCGGGACTTCGATATCGTCAAAATTGAGTGTCTTGCGATCCCGCTGCTCGGCCATGCGCTTGCGCAACATGTCGATGGTGATAACTGCTGGCAGAGATTCGTCGGGCGCTGCAGGCGTCGCCTGTGTTTCGCCAGGCAGCTTTTCGGCCTCGATCTCCTCCAGGAGATCAATCGGGAGTTCAGGCATCTCCAATTTCGATGCCGGCACACCTTCGGGTTTCAAGTCAAAGGATTCCACAAAGGGCAGAGACGGCGCTTCGGTAGCCGAAATGGACTTGGCAGCCCGCTGGAAGGCGTCGAGCGCAGCCTGGCTTGACTCCCGATCCGTGCGCAGGGTCTCGCTCAGGTCCGGCAGGATTTCCGTCGTCGGCCACGCGGGTATGCTGCGATCGTCCTCTTCTACATCCAGCCCGGCGTCTTGACTCCGAATCGCCTTGGCTGCTTCGGACAGACGCATGTCGCTGCCAAAATCGGTCTTTGGCCCGGTGCGCAGAATCCGCTCGGCCAAAGCCATCAGATCCTGACCACTGGCAGCCATCTGGGCCTGCTCGGCAGCCAGCAGGTCCAGCCCCTCAGCCTGGGCTTCGGATTCGCTTTTGATGTCGATGCGCCATCCGGTCAACTTGGCGGCCAGGCGCGCATTCTGTCCCTCTTTGCCGATCGCCAGACTCAACTGGCGATCGGGCACAATCACCATGGCCGTTTTGATGGTGCTGTCTTCGTCCAAAATCACGCTCTGGACTTTGGCCGGGCTGAGCGCGTTGGCAATGTAGGTGCGCAGTTCGCTGCTCCACTCTACTACATCAATCTTTTCGCCAGCCAGGTCCGTCACGATATTCTGTATACGCAAACCGCGCATACCCACACAACTGCCCACGGGATCCACACCGGCGACTGTTGCTACAACGGCCACTTTGCTGCGGTTGCCCGGCTCCCGGGAGATGGCTTTGATCTCCACAGTCCCGTCCCGGACTTCGGGAATCTCCTGCTCCATCAGGCGCCGGAGCAGATTGCGATGGGTGCGGCTTAATTTGATCACCGGGCCCCGGTTGCTCTTGTGAACATCCACCACATAGAGCCGGACATAATCACCTCGGCGCAGCCGTTCGTTGGGAATCTGCTCTTCCCTGGGCAGCAGGCTTTCATGCTTGTCTCCCAGCAGCACCGTCACCGTCCCCGAGGAGAGATCGATGCTGCGCACCTGGGCGTTGATGATCTCGCCGACCCGGTGGATAAAGTTCTCGTACACTGTGTCCCGCTCGGCCTCGCGGATGCGCTGCAAGATGACCTGCTTGGCTGTCTGGGCAGCAATGCGGCCAAAGTCGGCTGGCGTGCTGGGTACGGAGACCACATCGCCCAGTTTGGCCTGGGAGTTGGTCTTTTGTGCTTCCCCCAGCAAGACTTCCGTGCTGGGGTTCATCACATCTTCCACCACTTCTTTCCCGGCAAAAACCTTCATTTCGCCCGAAAAGCGGTCAACCGCCGCTGTGACATCCGCCACAGAGCCAAAGTTGCGTTTGTAGGCAGACACCAGCGCTGCTTCAATGGCCCCGAAGATCACTTCGTGATCCAGCCCTTTGTCCGAAGCGACCTGATTGATCCCGGCAATTAATGCTTTTGACATCGTTTCCTTTTACTCCTCATTCCAACTATTCAGTTGTCTTCTATTCAATTGTGTACTGCACGATAGATAAGTCTACAGCCCATAATAACAAGAAAAGTGGGGGGTTAGCCCACTTCCGAGTCCTGCCTATAGGGGCCACCACCGTCAAACCAAACGACCAAATCAGCCAACAAAACTTACTACTACTACGAATGCAGAATAATTTATATTCTATCACAACCGGTGGGGGATAGCAAGTTTTCCCCGTTCGCCGTTTCGTCGTTAAAATCCCCCCGGCAAGAATGCCGGAGTGGGCCACCCAAAATGCCGGAGTGGGCCACCCAAGTGGATCACTGTAGGGATCACCGGATTGGTACGTGATAACGGGCCACGATCTCCTGTCCCACTGGGCTTAGGACAAAATCGATAAAAGGCTGCAACCGAGCCGTATCTGTGATCTGACGCAGCAGGAAGATCGGGCGGGTCAGAAAATAAGCCTGGGTTTTGATCTCCTGGCTTGTGGGCAGCCGAGACTCGACGGCCACCAAACGGACCGAGGCCGGGGCCTCCTGGCCTGTGCTCTCGGCCGTTGTCTCTTTGGCCAGTACATAGGCCCGGCTCACATAACCGATGGCGTTGGGATGGTCAGCCACATAGCCTACCACTGCCTCACTGGAAGGCATGACAACCGCCGTTAGTGAAACCTCCTCCCCATTCATTACCCGGTCTTCAAAAAGCATGCGTGTGGCGCTGCCATCCTCCCGGCTCACCAGCAGCACATCTCCACTCCTGCCACCTACATCCTGCCAGTCGAGCGTCTTGCCGCTGTAGAGATTGCGAAGTTGGGCCAGGGTAAGATCCGCTAGCAGATTGTCCGGATGTACGACAATCGAAACCCCATCCAGCCCAATCGGTATGCGCATCAGTGTAGCGGGCGTGTCGTCTCCGTCAGGCAGGCGGGTGCTGGCCGCCAGATCGATGCGCCGATTCTCTATCCATGTTTCGCCCAAAATGCTGCCTCCCCCCTGGATGGCAAAGAGAACATTCGGGTGCCGTTCGCTGTAGGCGGCTGTCAATGCGTTGAGAACCGGGCGCATCTCGGTGGAACCGGCAACCTGAATCGTGATGGGTGTGGGGGCCACAACAGACGCCTGGACACAACCAGCCAGAAGCAGGGCGAAAAAGAGGGCGCTAGCGCGGGAAATCATCGAATTCATGGCTAACCGGCACTGCTCTGGACATTCGCGGCACGTTTGGCGCGCTGGGCATGGCGCACTGTCTGGTCCGTCATTGTATGCTGTTCGTGAAATGCTGCGCGAAAATCCGCAAAGGTGCCAGTGCTGATTGCCCCACGAATTTCGTCCATCAGCCGCAGCATAAAGTGGACGTTGTGAATCGTTGCCAGACGCAGACCGGTGATCTCCTTGGCCTTGAACAGATGGCGCAGATAGGCCCGGCTGAAGGTGCGGCAGGTGTAGCAGTCGCAGCCCTCTTCCACAGGCAGCGTATCTTCGGCGAACTGTGCGTTGCGGATGTTCAGTCGTCCATTGCGGGTCATCAGAGCGCCGTTGCGGGCGATGCGGGTGGGCAACACACAGTCAAAAAAATCGATGCCCCGGTAGACTGCCTCTACAATATCTTCCGGCGCACCCACCCCCATCAGATAGCGGGGTTTGTCCGCTGGCAGGGCCGGGCAGGTCTCGTCCAGGGTGGCATACATCTGTTCTTTGCTCTCTCCTACAGCCAGACCGCCCACCGCATAGCCGGGGAAATCCAGCCGGGTCAGAAATTCCGCGCTTTGCAGACGCAAATCGGGGAAAATCCCGCCCTGCACAATGCCAAAGAGGGCCTGATCCGTTCTGGTGTGGGCGGCGCGGCAGCGTTCGGCCCAGCGGTGGGTGCGGACCAGGGCCTGCTCGTTGTAGCCCCGATCCAGCGGTTCGGCGCATTCGTCCAGCACCATCGCAATGTCTGCGCCCAGGGCCTGTTCGATCTCCATCACCCGTTCCGGTGTAAAGCGATGGGTGCTGCCGTCGATATGGCTGCGAAAGGTGACCCCATCTTCGTCCAGCGCCCGCCGGTGTGCGAGACTGAATACCTGATAGCCGCCTGAATCGGTCAGCATTGGCCCGTCCCAGCCCATGAAACTGTGCAGCCCACCCATGCGCTCCACCAATTCGTGGCCGGGGCGCAGGTAGAGATGATAGGTATTGGAGAGCACCAAAGACGCCCCAGCCTCGTGAAGGTCCCGGGGTTCAAGGGTTTTGACGTTGGCCAGGGTTCCCACCGGCGCAAAGGCCGGCATGGCGATCGGCCCATGGGGTGTCTCCAATTGGCTCAGACGTGCGCTGCCATCAATTGACGCAACCGCAAACGAAAAATGACCCACTTCAACTCCTTGTCAATAGAGGGGCGCCTTTTTAGGTAAAGTCGAGCCTGCTGAACTTCTTCCATAAAAACGAAAAACCGGAGTAACGCTATCGCATCACCCCGGCTCTGTCAAAATGGGCAGATCACGGAACTCTGTTGGGGTCGGGAGCAGGCGGCCTATTGAATCGAAGTCAATGCCATCATCCTCTACGGAGAAAAGCAGATGGCTGTCATTGATGATTACGCCGCATCGTCCATGATCATCTCTTCGTCATTCTCGCTGGCGTAGGAGCTTTCGCCGTCGTCCATGACACGGCCACCCTTACGCCCAAGGTTCACAGGCAGACCGCCAGTGGCCCGGATGCGGGCATCGATCTCTGCGGCAATGGCAGGATTCTCACCGAGGAAAATCTTGGCATTTTCGCGGCCCTGGCCTAGACGGGTATCGCTGAAGCTGTAGAAGGCGCCCCGCTTCTCCACCACATCGTATTCGACGCCTAAGTCAAGGAGATCGCCATTTTTGCTGATGCCTTCGTTGTACATAATGTCAAACTCGGCCACTTTGAAGGGAGGAGCCACTTTGTTCTTGCGCACGGTCACCCGGGTCCGGTTGCCGACCACATCTGTGCCCTGCTTGATGGCCTGGATACGGCGAATGTCCAGGCGCACACTGGCATAGAACTTCAGGGCCATACCACCGGAAGTCGTTTCCGGGTTGCCAAACATCACGCCGATCTTCTGGCGCAACTGGTTGGTGAAAATCATGCTGGTTCCGCTGGTCTTGACCGCGCCCACCAATTTACGCAGGGCCTGGCTCATCAGCCGGGCCTGCAAACCCACGTGGCTGTCGCCCATCTCACCTTCGATCTCGGCCCGAGGAACCAGCGCTGCCACACTGTCCACCACCACCACATCCATCGCGCCGGAGCGGACCA